>CBDUBS010000094.1:0-13232 GCA_965365445.1 uncultured bacterium
CCCCAGTAGCTCGGCCCTTCGTCGCAGCCGCCGTCGGCCGGGTAGGGCAGAACGAAGTTGTCCAGGCTATCCATCACCCGGTAGATGAGCTGCACCCGCCGATCGGCGTCGTCCTCAAGCACCAGGGCGGCAAACAGGATGTTCGAGTTGACCCACGGGTTCCAGTTGTTAACCGGGCGTTCATAGCGGCCTTCGGCCGTCGCCTTCCGCCATCCGAAGCCCATGTACCCGAAGTCGCGCTCCAGGTAAGGGGTAAACAGCCGCCGGTCCACTTCATAGGCGATGCGTTTGCGGATGAGCGGATGCACCTCGTCCAGAGCCGGACCCAGTAGGTAATCGGTAAACGCCAGCAGAGCGCCGGTTTCCGCCGCAAACAGGTCTACCGTAGGCTCCGACACGTCCGGCAGAGGTCCCGGCGCGGCCTGCCTGCCGCCTACGTGCGCGGAAACGCCCCAGAACGACTCCTCCGAAATAGCCCAGATTCCATCTACGACGGCATCCAGAAAGCGCCCCTTTCGTTCGAAGAGTTCGGCCAGCACCAGTACGGCCAGATTCTGGCGGCGCGGGAACGTAAGTTTTTCGTACGCGGCGCGGCTGGCGCTGCGGCTGTATTCCAGGAACGCCGTAGCCGGGATGGGCTCCCAGCGGGTACCCAGTAGTCCCTCGGCCTCCTTTATGTAGGCGTTTCGCGTTGCGACCGGAATGTTGTCCAGGCCGGAGGGGTCGGCATAATTCGGGAAGGGCTTCCACGCATCGCGCGGCACGATGATTTGCCGGAGCGTCTCCACGGGGTACGCAGGAGCCAGCGCCATACGGTCGGTGCGCTCCTGAGCCCCGGCGATTACGGCGGGCCACAACAGGAGCAGGAAGGCTACTACTCGGTATAACTTCATGACGTTACAGCGGTTGGGGAAAAGGAAGCGGACGTAAAAAGATCCATGTTTCCCTGCGTCGTCGCAAGGGCGGCCATGCCGAATTCTTGCCCCCTTCGCACATCAATCGCCGAGCCAACCGGCCCCGGCCTCCAGTTTCTTCCGGACGAGATCGGGGCGCTCCCGGCCCGGAAATCCGTCTACCCGGTAAGAGGCCAGGGCGGCGTCGGGATCGGGGGCCTGCAACCCGTCGAGGTGTTCGGCCGCCTGCCGGTAGGCATCCCGAAACGGAACGCCGGCCCGCACCCGCTCCAGCGCTTCCGCCGTAGCGAACAGGTCGGGGCTGCACGCCTCCCGCATCCGGTCGGCCTGAAACGATACCCCCGGCATCAGGCGGTTCATGGCTTCCAGGAGATCATTCGTCAGAAGCACCGAGCGCATGGCCGCTTCCTTGGTGAGCTGCAAATCGCGGTGGTACCCGGAGGGCAGATTGGCCGGCAGCGTGAGCAGCACGCTCATCTCGGCGACCAGGCGGTGGTAGTGGGCGCGGACGAGCTCGAGCACGTCCGGGTTTTGCTTCTGCGGCATGATGCTGCTGCCGGTGCAATAGGCCGCCGGCAGCTTGACGAAGCCGTATTCGGCGGTGTTGAACAGCACCAGGTCGGAGGCGATGCGGTTCAGCGTGGCGGCGGTCTGCACGAACGCGTGGACGGCTTGCAACTCCAGCTTGCCCCGCGAGAGCTGCACGGATGCCACATGAAGCTGCACTTCCTCGAATCCGAGGCCCGCAGCCACCCCGGCCCGGTCGAGTTCGAGGAACGGCGCTCCATACCCGGCCGCGCTGCCCAATGGCGACGTATTGACCCGGCCGTGGGCAAACCGGAGCGTCTCCAGATCGGAAAGCAGGAGTTCCGCATACCCGAGCGCCCAGGAAGCCGCCGTAGTGGGCATGGCCCGCTGGTAGTGGGTGTACCCCGGCATGATTGCCGCCCGGTTTTCTTCGGCCAGACGGATGAGGGATTCCACCAGATTACGGGCGCCCGCTCCCGCCGAGCGGATACCCTCCCGGAGAAAGAGGCGCAGCGCGGCCAGCACCTGATCGTTGCGCGAGCGCCCGGTATGGATTTTCTTGCCCGTCTCGCCGATCTCCCGCGTCAGGTACTCCTCGATGACGGTGTGGCAGTCCTCGTCCTCCGGCCTGACGCCGATCTCCCCGTCCCGCACCTTTTCCTCCAGCCGTTCCAGCCCGGTTTCCACCGCTGCCAGTTCATCCTGCGAAAGGATACCGATACGCCCGAGCCCTTCGGCGTGCGCCCGCGTTGCCTCGATGTCGTACGGCAGGAGCAGGGTATCCCAGCGGTAATCCTCGCCTACCGTGAACCGGGTAACCCAGTCGGCGACGCGCACGTTTTTCTGCCAGAGCATATGGATTTGCAGGTTATTGGGAAGAAGTCAGATCGAAGTAGGCCCGTATGATCCGTTCGTAGACTCTAGCGGCGCGTTCCACCTCGGCCGTCTCGATGTGCTCCTCGGGTGTGTGGGAGCGCTCGCTCGGCCCCGGACCAAGTTTTACCGTCGGAACGTCGTGCAGGAACACCCAGTCCGACGCCGTCGGCGAGCCGAACGGCCGGGCCTCCGGGATGGCCTGCAGGCACGCCCGCACGATGGGCCGGGTGGTTTCGGTTGCCACCGGTATCAGGCGCTTGCTGTGTACGGCCACATCCGATTCGAGCAGTTCGCGCACCTGCTCCGTAATCTCGTCGTGGGTGTAGGCCGGGGTGGATCGGATGTCGAGGTAGAAGGTGCACAGGTCCGGTACGACGTTCCGGGCCGCGCCGCCCTGGATGGTCGTCACGGTGAGCGTGGGGCGCCCCAGAAAGGGATCTTCCCGGTCGAAGCGGAAGGTTTGCAGCCGCTCTATATCGCGAGCGGCCCGAAAGATCGCGTTGTCGCCCAGGTGGGCGCGGGCGGCGTGGGCCGTCCGCCCCCGAGCGTCGGCCCGCAGGATGAGCAGCCCCTTCTGGGCCACGCAGGGTTGCAAGCCGGTTGGCTCTCCCACGATTGCGGCGCTCAAGGAGGGCAAATGCGGCCGCAGGGCTTCCAGCCCGTTGTAGCCGCCCCCGGTTTCCTCGCACGCCGTCAGCGCGACGAGCACCGCCCCCCCGGGCGGCGCCCAACCCTGACGGGCCAGGTTCAGCACCGCCGTCGTCATGGAAGCCACGCTTGCCTTTGCATCCACAGAGCCTCGCCCGTAAAGTTTGCCGTCTACGAATGTCGGCTCGAACGGGGGGTACGGGTGGTCGGAGGAAGGGGGCACAACGTCCAGGTGCGAGTTGAGCAGCAGCCGGTTATTCCCGTCGCCCAGGCGGAAATACAGGTTGTCGTCCAGCCGCTCCACGGGCAGGCCGGCCCGGCGCACCACTCCTTCCAGGTAGTCCGCCGCCGGCCCTTCTTCGCGGCTCAGCGAGGGGATGCGGATCAGATCGGCGAGCAACCGGACGGCGTCGTGCATGGGCGTCACCGGAATACCCGCGTGCCGTTATCCCGCAGGAGAAGGTCGCCGGGAGACAGGATGAACACCTCGGGTATGCCCGCGGCCAGGGCGTCGAAGGCGATTTGCAGTTTCACACGCATCCCTCCCTGTATCCAGCCGTCCCGGAGGCCCGCCTCGAACCCGGGCCGGTCGATCTCCCGGATAAGGGAATCCGGGTCGGCCACGTCTCGCCGCACCCCTCCCGACTCCGCTGCGAGCAGCAGGGTTTCCACTCCCAGCGCCGCCGCTATCGAATATGCCACCGTGTCGGCGTTCACGTTATACGTCTGCCCTTCCCCGTCGATGCCGAGCGGCGCTATGACAGGGACGTACCCTCCGTTCAGGAGGCTTTGGAGCAGGCCGGGTTCAACCCGCTCCACATCCCCTACCAGTCCGAAGTCCACTGTTTCGCCGTCCACCTCCCAGGGCGGCCGGCGGCGCACCCGCAGGATGCCCCCGTCCGCCCCTGAAAGTCCGGCAGCCGGAACGCCCAACCGGATCGCCTGAGCCACCAGCCGCGTGTTCAGCGACCCCCGGAGGGTCCAGTGGATGATTTCCAGGTCCAGATCCGTGGTCACCCGGCGCCCGTGGACGATACGCGGCTCATGCCCGAGCCGCCGGGCCATTTCGGTGGCCTGCGGGCCGCCGCCATGTACGACGGCTACCGGCTGCCTCTCGCGAAGCTGCCGCACCGCCGCCCACAGCGGTTCCAGGCCCTCCGGGTTGTTGACGAGGGCCCCGCCGATTTTGATCAGCACAGGCCGGACGGAAGTTACAGATTCCACAGGTACTCCAGGATGGCTTTCTGCGCGTGAAGCCGGAACTCGGCCTGCAAAAGGTGAAGGGCGCTCGGGCCGTCCAGCACGGCGTCATCCACGACGACGTTGCGCCGTACGGGCAGGCAGTGCATGAACACCCCCTCCCGGGTGCGCCGCATTACGTCCGGCGTGATTCGCCAGTCCTTCAGCGACGCGCGCAGCCGGCGTTCCCCCTCCGGGTCGGTGTATTGAAGCGGGCCGCCCCACGCCTTCGCGTAAATCACGTCCGCTCCGTCGGCAGCGAGGGCCAGGTCGGTGGTTTCCGTCACCGCTCCTCCGGTGGCATTCGCATAGCGCCGGGCCAGGTTCATCACCCCGGGGTCGAGCCCGTACCCCTCCGGGCGGGCCACCGTTACGTCCATCCCGAGCCGGGCCGCTGCCAGCAGGGCCGAGTTCGGCACGGCCATTGGGAGCGGCTTCGGGTGGTAGGCCCAGCTCAGGACGAACCGTCTCCCCTTCACCTCACCGTCGAAATGGGTCGTAAGCGTCCCGGCATCGCCGAGCGCCTGGCAGGGGTGATAAAAGGCCGACTCCAGGCTGAGCACGGGTACGGTGGACGCCGAGGCGAACGTGTGCAGCAGCGTCTCGTCCCGGTCCTGTGCGTAATTGTCGCCCGTGGCGAAAAGCCGCACGCCCAGCGCATCGTAGTAGCGCGAAAGCACGCCTACCGCCTCCCGGATGTGTTCCGCCGCGTCGCCGTCCATGACCTCGCCCTCGCCCCAGGAAAACCCCCACACGCCCTGCCCTACGTTGAGCGTGGTGGCGTGGGCGCCGAGCTGCGCCGCCGCCAGTTCCATCGAGGTACGGGTACGTAGCGACGAGTTGAAGAACAACAGGCCGATGCTTTTCCCGCGCGCCTTGCGCGTCCATTCCTTCCCCTTGCGGTAGTGGCGCACCGCCGCCTCTACCCGGTCGTTCCAGATGGTATCGTCGAGGTGCTGCCAGTCCAGTAAGTGATTCAGTGGAGGTTGCATAGGGTTTTCAGGCCGTATGGGCCGCGGAAAGAGCCCGGGAGAGGGCTTCGGTGAATTCGGTTACCGCTTCATTCGGGGTGTTGAGCGGAGGCATGAGCCGGATCACGTTGGGCGCGTCGGCCCCGCCGGTCAGGACGCCCTGCTCGCGGAGCCGCCTGATGACGGGCGACGCCGGCTCGTGCAGTTCCAGCCCGATCAGGCATCCCTTCCCGCGAACGGCCTTCACGCCGGGTTCCACTGCCTTCCGGATTGCTTCGAAAATCTCCGTGGCCCGGCCCATCAGACCCTCCTCCACGATCTGCCGCACCGTGGCGATCACGGAGGCCATCGCCAGCATTCCACCGCCGAACGTCGTACCCTGGTCGCCGTATTCCACGGTTTCGGCCAGGGCGTCCGAGGCAAACACAGCGCCCACCGGCACGCCCGAACCGAGACTCTTGGCCATGGTGATCAGATCCGGCGCCACCCCCAGCCCCTGCGAAACCGAAAACGTGCCTGTGCGCCCGACGCCGGTTTGCACCTCGTCGAAAATGAGCGCCGCGCCGTAGCGGTCGCACAGGCTCCGGAGGGTCCGGAAATACGCCGGCGGAGCCTCTACGATACCGGCCATGCTCTGGATCGGTTCGAGCAGCACGGCCGCCACATCGCCCCGATTCGCCAGCACGCACTCGACGGCTTCCGCGTCGCCGAACGGTACGAACGTCGTCTCGGGAAGCACCTCGCGGTATGGTTTGCGGTATCCCTCGCCCCAGGTGGCGGCGAGCGCCCCGAGCGTCCGGCCATGGAAGCCGCCCTCCATCGCTACCAGGTGAGGCCTGCCGGTCCACTTGCGGGCCAGTTTCAGGGCCGTCTCATTGGCTTCTGCCCCGGAGTTGCAGAAGAACACATGCCCCATTCCCTCCGGGGCCAGTTCCGCCAGCCGCTTCGCCGCCTCGGCCCGCACCGGACTGTACACCACGTTCGAGTAAAACAACATCGTAGCGGCCTGCTCCCGGATGGCCTGCACAACTCCCGGCGGACAGTGGCCGAGCGGCGTAACGCAATGTCCGCCGTAAAAATCCAGATACTTCCGCCCGTCGGCATCCCACACGTAGCACCCCTCGCCGCGGACGAGCGCCACCGGCAGCTTCTTGTACGTCGGTATCTGGAACGTATCCTCCGTCTGAATGGTCTCGCTGGTCGTCATAGGTTCAAGCCAGAGCCCTCCGGCCCACGATGCCGGGCAGCAGTCCGGCCGTTTCGGGAAGCCCCAGGATCAGGTTCATGTTCTGGATGGCCTGGGAGGCGGCTCCCTTGAGGAGATTGTCGATCGCGAAGCACACCGCCAGCTTCCGTCCGTGCAGCATCCATCCGATGTCGCAAAACGGCGTGTTCACGGAAAACCGCATCTCGGGGAACGAGCCGTGATACAGCCGCACGAACGGCGAGCCGGAGTAGGCGATCTGGTACCACGACATCACGTCCTCGGTGTGCACTCCTTCCGGTACGTCAACCTGCGCCGTGCCCCATATTCCCCGGACCCACGGACCGGAAGCCGGCAGGAAGTGAAGCTGGGCCGACGATCCCAGGGTTTGCATCACCTCCGGCACGTGCTGGTGGAAAAACGGCTTGTAAACCCGCACGTTGCCGTCCCGCGTAGGGAAATGCGTCGTTTCTTTCGCCCGAGCCCCGGAGCCGGAAGCGCCCGTGAGCGCCGTCACCGCGGCGGACACCCGATCCAGGTTGCGCACGAGCGGCCAGAGCGCCAGCGTGATCGCCGTGGCGAAACAGCCCGGGTTGGCAATAAAGTTCGTCTCGGCGGGGTACGGTGCGAACACCTCGGGCATACCGTACTGGAAATGCTTCAACAATCCGGGCGCCGGGTGGGTAAATCCGAACCACTCTTCATACGCCCCGGCATCCTGAAACCGGAAGTCGGCGCTCAGATCGATCACCGCTCCCTGGTACTGGTGCTCCAGCAACTGGACTACCGTTTCGGCCCCCTTGCCGTGCTCGGCGGCAATGAACACCGCGTCGATGCCCTTCAGGTCGGAGAGGGCGTCCGGAGCAAACGTCAGGTTCGTCTGTCCGCGCAGGGCGGGATGGGCCTCCCATACCGGCTTTCCGGCATGTCCCCGGCTCGTCACCATTTCGAGTTCGACTTCCGGGTGGCTTATGAGCAGACGCAGCAACTCGCCGCCCGTATAGCCTGCCCCGTGAAGCAGCGCCACTTTTTTCATCCTTCCTCCTGATATGGGTTAAACGGCCTGCATGAGCCCGTAAGAAGAAGCCGCCTGCCCCAGGGCTGCCGCTACGGCCTCCGACAGCCCCCGGCCGTCCTGCATGGCGTTGAAGGCCGGCACGCCGAACACGTTCCGAATGTACTGCTTCCCGACGAGGTTGTCCGTCACCGGTCCCGTCATGGCGGCAATCGTCGTCCGGTAGCGCGAGCGGAATATCTGGTCGGCGGCCCACGCTCCGGCGAGGTCGGTAGCGGCCACCACATGCGCCCGGGTGAACCCCCCGAGTTCCTTATCCAGCAACAACTCGTCTACCCCGTAGTACCCGATGAACCCGTCCCCGAGTTCGAGCACGATCACATCCGGCCGGCTGGTTTCGTTCAGGTGCGCAATGAGGCCCTTCGCAAGCGGCGCCATCGCCTTGTTGGTCGAGCTCACCACCCCTGCTTGCGTAAACGTTACGCACGCCACCGCCCCGTGTTGCTCCATCACGCGCACATCGCGCATCAGGGAGGCACCCGTGAGCTTCGCCGCGGCCACGCGCAACCCGGCCTCCGTCAGCCCCTGAACGATCCGGCACGCGGCATACGTCTTTCCCGTATTCATCGACGTGCCGCTCACCATCACGAGCGGAGCGGACGCCTCCAGGGTGTACACCGGCTCGACGGCCCCGTCCCGAATGCGCGCGTGCTGTTTCAGCCCGTCTCGCTCCACGATTACGGCCCCCAGCACCTCCACCCGAAGCGCCGGGCCGAGGTCGGGGTGATCGGACGTACACACCCCGATCATGCCTCCCATATTCAGCACGTGCAACACATCTCCAACGGCCAGTCTTGAAGGAACCCGCCCGCTGTACCCCTTGAGCGCCTGCCGTTCCCCCAGCGCCCCGACCAGCACGTCGCCCGCGTGGATCGTCGCGAAGGTCCCGTCCGTCTGCTCCAGCTGGTTGTACACCGGCTTCTCGTCCAGCGCCCGCACCGCCACACAGTACCCTTCCTCCGCAACGATGTACGAGGAAATCTCGATATGCGTCGTCAGCCTGCAGGGCATCGTGCACGAAGCAACCTTATCTGCAATCAATGATGTGGTCATGTCCTGGCGTTATCCCGTGCTTTGCTTGCTATGAGCGCCTGAAGGCCGTAGATCTGCGTGAACCCGCGGGCGTCGCGGCCGCTCCAGAGCCTGTTCTTCTCCCCGTACGTCGCGATTCCGGTATCGAACATCGAATACGGGCTGGAACAGCCCTGCACGGTCGCGCTGCCTTTGTACAGCTTCACCGTCACTTCGCCCGTCACCACCTCCTGCGACGAATCCAGGAATGCCTCGATGTCCCGCATCACCGGGTCGAAGTACTGCCCTTCGTGCAGCAGCATCCCGTAGAAGTTGCTCAGGGCATCCTTCTGATACTGCTGCCAGCGCGTCAGCACGATCTTTTCCAGCTCCCGGTGCGCGGTAATGAGCACGATGGCCGCCGGGGCCTCGAATCCCACGCGGCCCTTGATCCCGAGGATCGTATCCCCTACATGAATGTTCCTCCCGACGCCATATGCTCCTGCCAGCTCGTTCAGGTGTTCGATCAACCCCACCGGGTCCATTTCCTCCCCGTCTACCGCCGTCGGCGCCCCCTTCTCGAAGCGTAGCCGGATCGTCCGCGCCTCATCCGGGCTCAGAGCCGGAGCCGTCGTGCCGGGGTAAGCCTCCTCCGGCAGCGGATCGGTGGTAGTCAGTGTCTCTTTCCCGCCTATCGTCGTGCCCCACAGCCCGCGGTTGATCGAATACGTCGTCTTTTTGGCGGGCACCGCAAACCCTCGCTCCTCCAGGTACTTCGTCGTATCCTCGCGCGAAAGCCCCAATTCCCGGATGGGCGTCAGGATCTCCAGATCCGCCGCCAGCAGCCGCAGGGCCACGTCGAACCGCACCTGATCGTTCCCGGCCCCGGTGGAGCCGTGCGCCACGGCCCTGGCCCCGGTCTGCCGGGCGGCTTCCACCACCATCTTCGCCTGCGTCACCCGCTCGGGGCCAACCGAGAGCGGGTAGACCCCTCCGCGCAACACATTCCCTTTGATGAGGTACCCCAGGTGCCGCTCGAACAAATCCTGCCGCCCGTCCACCACCATGTGTTGCTCGGCTCCCAGTTCGTAGGCCTTGCGCTCGATCTCCGCCGCCTCCGCATCGGAAAGCCCGCCGGTGTTGACGATAACCGTGATGACGGGCTCCGCATACGTTTCCTTGAGGTAGGGAACGCAAAACGACGTATCGAGGCCGCCGCTGAATGCCAGAACGATGGACATGGTATGTTCGGGGTCGGAATGGGACAATAAAAAAGCGCTGACTCGGCCGAATCAGCGCTCACTCAGACAACAAAGGGTCGGGCTACCTGCCTACGCCATACCCCCGAGCGCGCCGATTCGACGGGCGAAGCCGCGTCGGGGACGTCGGACCGGACGGACGATATGGGCGCGCATAGGAATCATGAGCGCCCAGTATACACGTCCCGCCCTTTTTAGTCAACCGGTCTGCTTACCTTTTACGATGAAGGGTTGATGTAACTGTACTTTGTTTGGTCTAATCCCTTCCCCCGTTTCTCTTTTTACCGCAGCCTGCCCCACCACCGTAACCTATCGGAGTAAGGTTGCCGCCGAATCCTTTCGTTAGTGAACCAACTGCCGCACGTTCCGTTATTATATATTTCCCATAACGGCCTGCCCAATGAACTATTACCGCACCTTCATCCGCGTCGCCCCGGACTGCCCGGCCGCCGAAGGCGCCGTCCTGAAGCAGCGGGGCGAAAAGAAGCCGCTCGCTCTCATCCAGTACGAGCTGATCGCGGAGAACCCTTACACCCTGACCCAGGAAGACGTGTTGTGGGAAGGATACATCCGGCACAAAGAGCTGAGGGGCGATGAAGCCGGTCCGAAGGCGCGTGAAGCCTTCTTCTCGAAACCAATGGCGTGCTTGCGGGCTTCTGCCCTTCCGAAGACCTACGGATGGGGCCTTCACTTCGATGAGGAGGGCAAAGTCGGCCTGTACGGTGTCGAAACCGAGGAATACAAGCGACTGGCCGAACTGAAGGAGGATGGACCCGCCGTAAAAGACGCGATGCGGAATAAACGCGCGTAACCGCGGTCGAATAAGGTGCAAACCACGGCGTTGGGCCAGCGTAAAACGGGTTGGTATTTTCTGTAAGATCTGCTGGTAACCTTTTCCTGAAGGGGAGCCGCACCTAGGTTCGCTGATGGCTTTATCGGGTCACCTGCATCGCCGCGAAACGACGGTTTGACATCCGAGTATCATACGCAATCATAACTCATTTCTGTTGAATGATGTCCGAAACTTCAGTACGAGATAAGGTCCGTCGCATTGCTGAGGATCTGCCTGCCGGCGCGTCCTTTGAAGACGCTATGGAACGGCTCTACATCTTTTACAAGCTAGAGCAGGGTCGTCGTGAAATAGAAGCTGGTCAGGGCATCATGCACGAAGAAGTAAAGAGGCGAGTGAAGAAGTGGCACGAGTAACCTGGGCGCCTCAGGCATATGCGGATTTGGAAGCTGTTGGAGACTTCATTGCCCGCGAAGCGCCTCATTTCGCACACATGCTGGTCGAAGGGATTTTAGATTCGGTTGATCGCCTGGAAGCATTTCCACTTTCCGGACGCATAGTTCCTGAAATTGGAGATGATAGGATACGCGAGGTGCTCTATAGAGGTTATCGTATCATGTATGTCGTTTCCGGGGTGGAAGGGGATGAAGAGGTTAGTGTTTTGACCGTGATTCATTCATCAATGGGGTTTGGCGGAGCGGGTCTGCCGTAGCGAGCGATGTGGCTACGCTAACCCTACATCGAGGACGATAGCGAGAAAAGAGGGTATTGTCTCACGCCCTCGCACGAACGTATCCCCGCGGGTACACCGAACATGGGCTTAATAGCGCAGGTACGGGCCACCATACCAATCCGGATAAACCTTCAGAAAGTAGAAGGGTGAAGCAGGGCGTCCGTCTCACTTTACTGGCTCTCACGCTCGGTGGGTGTGCGAGTGGGCGTACCGTCCATCGGGATTTGCCGACGCTATCGGCGGTCAATCGTTCGCTGGAGGGGTACCTGGCAAGGATCGAGTTCGTGAACGGACAGAAAAGTGTACGTGCCATCGATATCTCAGTGCGGCCGGATTCCACAATATGGCATCATTGGACTACGGGCCGACGACAGGCGACCGCAACGGGGCGCATCGCCTCCATCTCTATTCAGCCCGAGGCGGGACATCGAATAGTGCGCCCTCTGACTTGGCTGATTTTGGGCGGCTCCGCAGGTCTGGCGCTGGGCGCAGTTCAGATCGTGCGATGCGAAGGATATGGGTGCATCGGGGCGTTGGGTTTAACGATGATCTACACGGCAATTGGGGGAAGCGTGGGGCTGCTCGGGGGCATCGTGAAGGAGGTGTTTACTCCCCCGGAGCGCCTCGTGTTGTACCGCGGGCCCGTCGAGCGGCATACACCCGGCGGCGTTATCGCCCCGCCCACCCGGCCAGCTCCTGGTGCAGCGGCAATCGCTCCAGCATCTCCAGCGGAAACGCCAGGTGCAATATCTGCCTGTACTGGTAATCCATGATGACGTGCACCTGCCCGTCATCGATCAGCACGTCGTCGTAGGAGATGCTCGGGCTGTTCCACTGCGGGCCGGGCTCGGCGATGTTGGCCGCCAGGAAACGCGGCTCGGACCAGGTGCGCCCGAGATCACGCGATACGGTCACCCACAGTTCATCCCGCACGGTTTGCTCGAACGGTCTTTTCGGGTTGTATTCGTTGTGCGTCAGCGCCAGCAGCGTCTTCCCGTCCGGGTGTAAAAACACCATCGGCGGGGCGTTCGGGTGGACGAACGAAAGCGTCTCCGGCTCCGACCACGTACGCCCGTCGTCGCGGCTGCGCAGGAGGTACACGTGCCCGCCCGGCGCTCGGGCGAACAACAACACCTCGTCCCCCTCCGGGCATACCGCCTGCGCCTCGATCATGTAATCCCATTCCTCGATGCTCCAGCCGTTGGGCCGCCTGTCAGGCAGGAGCGTCCAGGTTTCTCCCCGGTTTTCGCTGCGGAGGACGTACTGCCGGTCGATGCGTTTCTTCCCCGCCTCGTTCTCCTGCATGGTTTCATACGCCGGTACGATCCAGGTACCCCGGCCCGTCTCGCAGCCCGGGTTGTGCGCCGTCGCCGTCAGATCCGGGTCGTTCACCGGACGGATACGCACCGGCTCCGACCACGTATATCCGTTGTCGTCGGAATACCGCAAAAGCAGCATCCCGTTCTGCATGGCATAATCCGGATCGTCCGGACTTTTTTCGTGCGCGACGGCATATATGCGCTCCGATCCCTTCGGCGTGAGCCACACCCCCGAGTGCGTGTTGTTGGCCGATTTCCACGGAAGCACCGGGCCCTCCCACGTTGCGCCCTTATCTCCGGAGCGGTACAGGATGTGATCATTCACCTTCTCGCGCTGCTCCCGGACGAACCCGCTGCCGGCCGTCACGAGGACGAGGTAGTCGCCGTTGGGCGTCTTCGCCACGCGCGGGTGGAAAATGAGATGCTCGGGCGGAGGGTTCGCATGGATGCGCTGCACCCGCACCCCGCGAGCGGCCATCAACCCCAGATCAGGGTAGGCCGCAAGCCCCTCCGGCAGCCTATCCGGCTCGAACCGGATGCCGCTGACGGTAACTTCCTTTAATGGAACGATCCGGAGGTCCGGAGAGGCTTGCGGCTTCTGCGCCCGGCACGACAGGCTGAACAGCAGCGCGGCGAGCGCCGCCACCGAAAACGGATGTATCCAC
>CBDUBS010000095.1:0-13218 GCA_965365445.1 uncultured bacterium
GACGCCCGGGTCTTGTCGATCGTCGCGGTGAGTTCCGCCGGGGTCGGCCGGGTGGGGTCTATCCCCACGGGCGTGGGGGCACCGGCGCCATCTTGGCCAGCCCTTTCGGCAGCGGGGGTCTATCCCCACGGGCGTGGGGGCACCAGCTTCCGCGAGGATGTGCCGGTAGCAGACGGGGGTCTATCCCCACGGGCGTGGGGGCACCCAAAGGGGCCGACGATTAGACTTTTCAGGGTTGGGTCTATCCCCACGGGCGTGGGGGCACCGCCAGGAGCGCCGTGATGAACGCAATCCCGATGGGTCTATCCCCACGGGCGTGGGGGCACCATCCGGGCGGCGCACGGAGTAAACCAGCGGGAGGGTCTATCCCCACGGGCGTGGGGGCACCTGATGAACGGGGAGCCGCCGTCGAACGGGGTGAGGTCTATCCCCACGGGCGTGGGGGCACCGGCAGCGGGCGCAGGATATACGGTGGCTGGGCAGGTCTATCCCCACGGGCGTGGGGGCACCTCGTATCCCCCATATCGGACGTGGTGGATATGGGGTCTATCCCCACGGGCGTGGGGGCACCATAAAAGGGGTCCGTACACCAATAAAAGCATACGGTCTATCCCCACGGGCGTGGGGGCACCGGGCTTCCCGCTCACTCGTCGTGGCGGACATGAGGTCTATCCCCACGGGCGTGGGGGCACCTACCGTGCGGCGCCAGCTGCACCGCGCGATCAGGGTCTATCCCCACGGGCGTGGGGGCACCTTCTGGCCCACGATGCACAGGTAGCCGTTCGTAGGTCTATCCCCACGGGCGTGGGGGCACCTCTATGCCATTACGACACAGATTCCCTTCTATAGTCGTTACCGAACATCGGGTTCCGGTTGAGGCTGACGTTCCGGCAGGGAAGCCCGGATCTATCCCGCCTCGGGGAACTCTAGCCGAGCGGCTTACAGTGACAAACAAGTGTCACTCATCCTGTTCCAGGCCGCTCTGCAGTGTGGGGTCCGTCGAATCCGGATGGGCTTCTTCGGCCAGCAGCAAGGCCTTTAGCTCCTCCTGGTGATGTGCTTCGGTCAGATCCCGTCGGCTGAGCCACAGGCCTTCCAGATCCAGGATCTCTTTTTTGGGCCAGCCGAGCGTGCGGATGCCCAGCCCTAGAGGCGCCTCCCGGCTCTTCCAGAACATCACGACGCCCCCATCCGAAGGGATTTGCTCGGCCCATTCGAGCATTACGGCCCAGATGCGCTCACGGACGGCCTTATTGAGCCGAGGTCCTACGAAAACACCGGGAGCCACCTCGAGCATGCACGAGCACAAAAAGCCGCCGAAGCGGGCCGGAGTGTTACGGGTTACCAGAATCGTCATCGAGCAACTCCTTTATCCGGTCTATCATGGTTGCGATCACATCTTCTTTGTGCAGCTTGGTTCCCGTAAGGGTGCGCGTTCTCGTTTCGATGTCGTCGTTATTTCGGCAGGTTTGCACGGCCTCGAAGGCAGCCGGCAGCGTGATCGTGGCGCGGTACAGGTCGGCAATGTCGAGGGCAAAGGCATGGCCGGAGGTTTCGTGGATGAACCCGAGTTGAGGAATGGTACCGGTGACGGCCACGGCCACACGGGCGGCCGCATAGACGGCGGTGGCGGCATGGTTGACGGCCTGGTTGATGAGGTTGGTTCGCTCGGGGGCCATGCGGTCGTAGCGCCGGCCGTGCCAGGCCAGACCGTACCGGCCGGCCAGGTTCTGGTAAACGGCTTTCATACGAGCGCCTTCGATGCCGCGCAGCGAATCCAGGTCTCGGGCGTATTCCGGCAGGGGCTCTCCCAGGCGAAGGGCGTACATGGAACGCGCGATGTCGATGCGGTGCGTTTCATCCGCCCAGAGCAGGGCGTGCCTTCGGGCCCGTTCCGCACGGTCGGGCCCGAAGGGCATGCTGACGGCGTAAAGGCGCACGCCGTCCGAGCCTACGGCCAGCATTCCGGTGTCGTGCCGGGCGAGCAGACGCAGGGCATCGTGGCTGATGGTGCTGCCCGGGCCGAGGAGTACGTTCGAGACGGTCTGATAGGCGATGTCGTAGGCTCCGGCTTTGAGCCGCGGCGATCCGGCGGTAGTAAATACCAGGTTGCCGCTTTCCACGGTCAGGCGGCCGCGCTCGAGCCACAGCAGGCCGTGGCGGTCGGTATGGGGTACCTGAGCCGTTTCGAGGCCAAGTCGTCCGAGGAGCATAGGGGCTTTGTCAGGGGCGCCGGATGCGCAGCATCCCGAAGCCGAAGCTCCGATGCCGCCCGAGGCCCTGCCGGAGCAGAGCGCCGAACCGGGGTCCGTCGGTTACGGTGAGCACACCGGTCAGGGTAACGTCCGGGCGCTGGATGTCTTTACGGGAGCGCTCCTGACCCTGTGTGCGCCGGGTCATTTTTTCCAGGGAGAAGCGGTTCATTCCGGCCGTCGAGCGACCGTTGGTCGTCTCGAGGCAAGCGCCCCCCCGGCCGGCCAGTTGCCCGGCCAACCAGTTGACGTATACCGTCTCGCGGTCCAGTGGTTCGTCGGGGTGTTGCCAGGCCTGATCCAGAAAGACGTCTATTTCCTGACCGGCGCTCCAGACGCGTTCCCGCGTACCGACGAGCGCCGATCCGGAGGCGTGCTTGCGTACGACAGGGCACACACGCACCTCGAATCCGAGGCGCATGCCTTCCGGGTATACGTCCGGCATGGGTTTCGAGACGAAACGATCCCAGCGAAGGAGATTATAGGCAGCGGGCCCGGCGAAGCCTTTGGCCAACTCGTGCAGGGCGGCCGCTTCCAGGGAGGCATAGGCCAGCACCGTGATGAACCGGCCGGGCGGAGGTCCCGTGGATGATACCGCTGCGCCGTTCCGGGCGTCCGATTCGACCACCCAGAAGGGCTTGGGGGCTTGTTGCTGGAACAACTCGACCAGGGCGCAGTGGACGAGGTACGAGGTGTCTACCGGATGGCGTCCGGAGGTTAAACCGCGCCGACGCTCCAGGCCGGCCAAGCCGCCCGCATCAAATTGGAGTTGTACCAGATGGAAGGGCGCCGCGTCGATCGATGCGGCGTCGGCTGACCTGCCGCTGAAAGAGGGGAATTCAGCCATGACGATTCGGGATTGGGGGCAGCCCTCCGATCGGGGGGGCAGCTCCGGGTTTGATAAGGACTTCGCCTCGGGCCATCCACCTTTCCCCGACATGGATCTGGTTGATCCAGTCGCGGCGGTCGGTGACGGGGCGACGCATGGTTTCGCGGACGGCGGGCCCTTCGGGGGCCGGTTCGTTGGGGAGCACCGGCCACCAGGCCGGGTAGGCGCCGGAGGCGTCGGCGCGGTCGCTCAACGGGACCCGGAGGAGGGCGTCCCGGAGCGAATCCGCCGTTCGGCGTTCCAGGAACAGCGCCGTGGAAGGCAGACACGCCTTGCGACCGAGGAACAGCGGCCGCGCCGGACGGCGCAGGGCCTGCTCCAGGGCGGCCGTGTCCGGCGGGTCGTCCGGAGGGTCGAGGGCAAGGGCCACCGTATATACTGCGTCGGCCCGATAGTCCCGGTAGCGAATGTGGGTGCCTTCGGAAGCCGAACCTCCCTTGCGCGTTTCGAGGCGGCCGGCGGTAGTCCAGGCGTTCTCGTCGTTCATATAAGGGCGGGAGAAGTCCACGGTCTGGTAGTCTCGAAAGGGGTGGCCCTGTCGGTCCTGTCGGCAGGCGTAGCGAATGCGGCGTTGCAGGGCTTCCAGGCGGTCGGCGTCGGCATGGTCGTAGCCGAGCGCGTTGCCGAGCAGGCCGGTCACCAGAGAGAGGGCCGGGTACTCCTGCACAACGCCCCGGTTATCCACGATAGGCCCGCCGAAGCTGATCAGGGGAGCGTCGAGGCGTAAAACGAGGATATCCATCAGGCGCCTCCGCGGGTTTGGGCGGCGGCCCAATCGGCCAGGTCGGGCACCGAAGAAAGGCCGCCCGCTCCGAGGGCTTCGGCAAACCCGTCCGGGGCGGCGATGGCGGCCAGCCGGCGCTCCGTGAGCGGTCCGTACATGGCGTCCGTTTCCCGAACGTATGAGGCCAGGGCATCGTAGCTGTTTGCGGCTACTCCCCCGTTGAGGGGCACGGCTTCATGAAAGGCATTGGCAAGTGTGCGGGGCTGGGCGTCTCCGGCCTCGAGCAGCACGAGCCGGGCATAGGCATACGGAGCGGTAGAGCCGAGCTTGGCGCCGGGACTGACCGTGGCGACCAGGTGCACCAGATGCCGGACCACCTCGGCGGCCAGTTCGGGGTCGTCCCCGAGATTGCGGATCAGCAACGGTACATCCACTACGACGTAGCCGTAAAACAATCCGCTGGTAAGCTCCTGGGTGTTGATGTGTCCGCTGCCGAGCTCGCCTTCGCCCTCGCGCGCCACCAGTTCATCCACGGCGGAAAAATAGTCGCTCTCGCTTTCCTCGGCATGGGTGGTAATGGCGTGTGCCACGTGAATGGCGGCGTCGCCCCGGGCCAGCATATCCGAGGTAACCATACGGCCGAACAACGCGGCATCCAGGCCGGAAGCCTGCTGCAAGCCGCGCAGGTTTTTCTTCAGATCGGCTTTGTTGAACGCTTCAGCGGTTTTGAAAGCCCGATCCGCATCGGCCTTGCCCGCAGGCGCCCCCTGCCACAGCGAATCCAGATCGGGACGAAGCTCATCCAGGGCATCCCGGATCACGGATTTGAGATAATCCACCTCGGGCCGGCCCAGGATGGTTACCTGGTTGGACTTCAGGCCGCCGAGCGCTTCTTCGGGAGCCTGCAGAAACTTGGCGAATTCGGCCGGTTTGAGTTTATTATCCGCAAGAACCTGGGATTGCAGGTAGTGAGCCAGAGCGGCCGTGAGCGAAACCGGGTAGCCTTCCTCCACGAGGGGCTGCACGATGCGGCGTCGGAACGTTTCGCGAGAGCGGTAGGAACGCGGTACGTCGATCTCGGAGAGCGCGTGCCGGCCCTCGAAGTTGCGCCAGTGATACTTGAGGCACTGCGAGGAAACGCGGGTGCGCACGGAGCCGCCGAAGGGCAGGCGTTTGGCAAAGCCGGCATCGTCGCGGTTGAGGAGGGTACCCGGATACGAAGTAAGGGTATGGATTTGCAGAAAGCGGGTTGGGTTCATGGCAGTCGATGAGAGGGTAGGTGAAGAAAACAGGTTCAGGAAGCCCCTGGAGACTCCCTGGCGTACAGGGTAGTGTAATAATCGCGCGATAGAGCGAGCCGCACCTTTTCGGCCTGCTCGCCGTCGGAATGGAACAGCAGTCGGGCGGCGTCAGCCACGTTAGCGGCCTGGTTCCTGGCGGCCAGAAAGCGGGCCATCCGTCGGAGGGCCGTTTCGAGAGCGGCTCCGCGGGAGCGCAGCAATCCTACGAAGCGGAGCTCAGACCAGCCGGACTCGGCCAGGGCCTTCCCAAGCCCTACGTTGGGGTCGTGGAGGCTCCGGCTGGGCCCTACCAGATGCGCCAGGAGGCCGAGCAGCACGGCCCAGCGCCGCTCGGCCTCAGGGCGGCCGATGCCGGGCGAAAAGCCTTTGCCTTCGAGATAGTGAAGTACTTTCCAGAGGGCCGGGGTGTACGGCGCATCGGGCGAAGTGCGGCGCAGCGCCGCACGGTCGCCGTTGGAGAGCCCTTCGGTTCCGAGCAATCCCGCGGCCGTATTTATCGCCTGGGACAGTCCCTTGCGGGCCGGCCCGGCAGCGGGTTCGGGCTTCGGCGAGGGTTCGGGCTTCGGCGAGGGTTCGGGCTTCGGCGAAGGTTCGGGGGGAGGTGAAAATAGATCGGGGGTCGTCATACGTCGGTCTCCGGAGGTTGGGTGGTTAAGAGGGGCAGCATGGAAGCGCGCTTGCCGAACAGGATGCCCCGGGCTTTGGTGCGGGCTCGCCAGTAATGAATCGAGGCGACGGGTAAACCGGCTTCGGCCTGCTCGAAAACCCGGAGGGCCGTATCCCAGAGCGTTTGCTGCCACTGCCGGGCGGCCTGTTCCTGAGATAGCTCCACGGCCTGCCAAAGCCGGTCGAAAAACACCGCATCGATGGCCCGGTTGAAGGCGTCGGTCCAGGAAGAAAGCCTGGCTCCGTCGGCTTTTTTTTCGCGGCCGCTGGTCAAAAGGGCCGCCAGCGCCGGGAACAGCAGGTTTTTCTGTACCTCGGACGCCTGTACGACCCGCTCGCGGCTGCGCCGGGCGAGCTTTTCGCGCTCGGTATCGTTGCTGAACAGCGAAACGACCCCCGACCCGATAGGCACCGTCCGGTGGTGCAGGCCTTCGGTTTTGCCCTGACCGCGCACCAGGGCCCGGGCCGTCAGGAAGGCCCCGCTGCGCTCCTCGGGCCGGAATGCCATGGCCGGGGGTCGCTCGAAATCGCCGGAGAACAAGAGGCGGTCCAGCATCCGGTAATCGAAGCCGCCCTCACCGAGCGTGAGCGCCTTGGCCCTGGCTTTGTCGATGGGAGTCCAGGGGTCGCCGGTTTGACCATAGAGGGCCTCCGGGGCCTGGATGCGGGCCGCCCCGGAGGTAGCCCGCCATCCGAAAACGTGTTCATCCTTCAGGGCCAGCCGGATGCGGCGGCATATCTCGATGAACCACGGATCGCAGGTATGCAGCGGCCGGGCGCTCTGCGGATCGCCGGGCCACGGTTCGAGCCAGAGCAGGGCCGCTCCATGAAGGTCGTAGCGGTCGGCCAGGCGCGGCCGGGCCTCGGCGAGCACCCGGACGTCTCGCTGGAAGCGACTCCCCCAGGAAAGCCCGCCCGAGACACCCAGAAACGGCCGATTTCCGAACCCTCCGTTCATGCGCACGATGCCGTAGTTGCCGGCTCCGAGGAAGCCTTCCATCGTTTGCAGCGTCAGCAAGGCGTACAGCCAGTGCTCCGGGCGGGGCCGGCGAATGCGCTGCATCTTGAGATCGTGGTTTTTAGCCGTAACCAGCACGTCCAGCCCGTCGGGCGAGATCAGATCGGGTTTGTAGCCAGCCCGCTCGGGCGATCCGCCGGGGATAGGCGGCTGCATGAAGGCGGGGCGAGCTGCGTCGTCTGCGACGAGCGCCCATGCCGATTCGGAGCCCCTGGAGAGCGCCAGGAGCTGCTCGCGAGAGGGCGCGTTGCCGGCGCGGACTTCGGCCAGCGCCTTCAGTTGCACCAGGAAGGTATACCAGGGCTGCTGTTGGTGCGGTTGCAGCGCTTCGAACCCCAGAACGGCATCCTGGTCGAGCAGGTCCAGGATGTCCGGCAGGGTGGCCCCGATCACGCCGCCGGTCGTCTGTACAGTGATGAACGGGTCGTCCAGCAGGGAATAGTGGAGCATTGGGAAACGGGATCTGTCCTGTGCCGGACGCCGGGGCGCCCGAAGCGGAGGAGGTGAATGGGTCACACCGTGTGCGTCGCCCCCGGGGGAATGCCTCTTTACATCCCCGAAAGGCCGGACGCAGCCTCTGTCTCCGCGTGGGCGGAGTAACGATGGAACGGATGCCTGATGAGGCAATCTCACTCGGTCTATCGCCGATATCCCGGCGGCACCCATCGAGCATAATGGTTCTCGATACTTCCGTCAATAGTGATATTGCTTAATAAGTCGATATTATATTTTTTCCATTCCCATCCGGGTGTACCGGAAGCGGCTTCCGGCGTAGGAGAATTCAAAGCCGCCGGGAACGGGGCTAACGGCTTCGGCCGTCGGTGTTTTCGGCAGGCGCAGGTCATCGTTCTCGTCGTCGGGGCGCACGTCCCGCAGGCGCACGGGCAGCGAGCGTACGAGCTCGCCGAAAGGTCCCGGCGTGGGCTCGGGAAGCTCAACGCGCACGTCGTCGGCGCCCAGCCGGGTCGTGATGCGCCGTTCTTTGCCGGGGAATTCGACTTCCCCGAACGGTAGGCTCCGGTCGATGAGCGCCAGTTCGGCTTCGAGGCGGTCTGCGAGTTCCTGCCCGAGCCGCTGTAACTGGTGCCGATCCCAGCGAGGATCAGGGGTGCGAACGATGCGCTCCAGGACTTCGGGGTGGGTAGCACGTTCCACAAGCGGCCGGTTGTCGCGCGGGATGACCCACGGCCCGACCGATGCATCTTCCAGCACCTGCCACGTGGCTTCCAGCACCCGCAAGTCGGGATAGACGGTACCCAGGCCGAAACGACCCTTGAGGCCCCGGCCATCTTGCGTGACGGCCGCCGTCAGGTCGCGGTTCTCGGGGGTAAGCAGGAGGCATCGGGCCGCCTCGAACCCTGCCGGACGGGTGCGGGCGTGCCGATGAAGCCGACCGATGCGTTGCAGGAGCACGTCCATCGGGCAGAGGTCGGTAATAAGTATGTCTGCGTCGATGTCAAGCGACTGCTCGACGGTCTGCGTCGTCACGGCCACGACGCCCCTCCCGGGGGTTGCTTTACCAAAGGCGGCCTCGATGGAGCGGTCCAGCCGCAGCCGGTCCTCCGGGGCGAAACGGGCGTGGTGCGGGGCGGGATGGTGGGGGGCGGCCTGGTCCTGCACGCCGAACAGCAATTCGGTGCTGTCCCCGGCCGCGTCCTCCAGGGCACGCTGCGTAGCGAGGCAGTCCGCCACCCGGTTCCGGATGACGAGCACCCGGGCTCCCCGCCGGGCGAAGTCCAGGGCCAGGGCGGCTGCCGCCCCGTAGTCGCCGGCCAGAGGAAGCGGCTCGGGATGGACGATTTTTTCAAACCCGGAGTGGGCCACGGCCACTCGGATGGGTTTTTGCCGGTCGGCGCCGACGTGGGTAAACAACGGGTAGGCTTCGGTGGAAGCTTCCTCGAACGAGGGCGTGCGGCCCGTTCCACCTGTAACGAGATGCGTGCGTACCTCCGAGCCGAGTGTGGCGGACATCAGCAGGGCATGGCCTCCGGCCTCGAGGTGATGCTCGAGCACCCCGTCGAGCAGGCGGCGCATATATACATCCGAGGCATGGACTTCGTCCACCACCAGCAGGTGCCGGAGCAGAGCTGCCGAGCGCATATGGGCGTGCCTTACCTGGAGCGTGGAGAGCAGCACCTGATCCACCGTCCCGACGACCACCGGCCCGATGAGGTACCGTTTCGGATGTTCGGCCGCCCATCCCCGGTAGGGCATCCGGTCGTCGTCCCAGAGCACCTCGAAATCCGGCAAGCGGACGGGCTCGGCATCGTCGGCGCGGATATAGCCGGGCACGGCCTGGATGACCGGCGGCCGGGCTTCCTCCGGGAACACGCGCCCGATGATCCGGTGGATGCGTTCGTAGAGCTGCCGGGCGGCGCTGCGAGTCGGGACAGCGAAGTATATCCCGTCTACCAGCCCGGCCTGAAACAGCCTCAGGAAGTACCCCAGGGCCGCTTCGGTTTTCCCCGAACCCGTATCGGACTCCAGAACGACCAGGCTGCCCCCGGCGTGCAGGGGCAAATCGAGGGCGGCCCGCTGCATCGGGTAAGGTTCGCCCGGCAGGATGGCCGAGTAATCGACCGGTCGGTCGGCCAGCACCGAACGAGTCCGGCCCGGATCGAGAAACAGCTGCTCGACCGCTTCGGCGGCTCGTTGCCGTGCCTTCGGCATCGGGTCGCCAAGGTCCAGGGCGAATTCGAAAAGCCGCCGGTCCGAACCCAGCCAGTCCGCCACCGTGAGCAGGCCGTTATAAGCATGCTGGAATGCCGCTTCGGCGGGCAACGGCTCGCCTCCTTCCGAAAAGGCAGCGGGAAACCACCGCTCGACATCGAGCCGCAGCCGTTCCAGGCTCTCGGCAGGATTGCGGCGCGCACAGGCGCTCCACCACCGCCCGGCAACCGCGTTCCGGGGTTTAACCGGTTTGCCGTGGTGACCCCAGGTCGCCAGCAGAAAAGCAAAGGCATCTTCCGCTGCGGCAAACCACCCGATCATCCGGTCGATGCCGAGCGCCATGAGCAACGGATTCCGCACTTCAGGATCGGCCCCGAGCACGTCCACCATCGGTCCGACGTGGCCGATACGCTCTTTCACAGGCGGGAAGGCCTGATCCTGAAACCCGTTGTTCACTTTCCCGGCATCGTGCAGGGCAGCCAGCACGGACAGGCGGGCTGCCTGCACCGGCGTCAGGTCCTCCTGCCCCCCTGTCCGGGCCAGCCGCTGCCGGAGCAGGGTCCGCGCGAGCAGCGCTTCAAAGACGGCCGCCACTTCGGCCGAGTGCGCCCGGAGTGGATGCCAACCGGTGACGCGGCCCTGCGCATCCTGATCCAGCTTGGCCCAGAAATCGGTTGGTTTGTTTTGCATGGTCAATCAGGGTTGGGCCCAGTCCAGCGGCATCATGCCGGCCTCGCCCAGCAGGGTAAGGCCAGTGCGCTCGACGAGGGCGTTGAATAAAGCACGGGTGGCCAGGGCATCTCCGAGGGCGGTATGCAGCGGCCGCCGGGGCGCAATCCCGAAACGGTCCAGCAGGCTCTCCAGGCGGTGCGTAGACGCGTCGGGCCAGAGCCTCCGGGCCAGGGCGAGCGTATCGATGAAACGGAGAACGGGCCCCGGCTCGCCCAGGCGAGCTGCCTCGGCGGCAAGGAAAGCCAGATCGAAGCGGACATTGTGGCCCACGACAACCCCGGACTGCACGTGGTCCAGGCACGCCCGAAGGGCCTTCCGGCGAACCGCCGCCGACGCCCCTTCGGGCAGAAAGCGGTGGAACTGCACTGAGCGCCGCCCGACGACGGCCATCTCCCGGATACGCGCCCCGCGGTCCGGCCGAAGCCCACTGGTTTCCAGATCGAAAAAGACAAGCATGGCGGCGGCAATGGGGCAATCGGCGCGCTGCAACGTGGCCGGAGGAGAGGGCGGCGGTAATTCCATATCGAAACGGAAGGATGTACCCGGAAAGGTACATCAAAACGCCGCCCATCCGGACGGGATCGGTCCGGCTGCACCGACCCGTACTAACCACCGATGCCGGGCAGGCGTAACCTTCCGCTCGGTTGCCGCGCAGCACGATACGGCCGGAGAGTCGAGGATGCGAGAAGGCCCTTACAGCGCCGGGAGACCTGAAAAAGGGGCGGCAAAAAATATTTGCATCCGCGCGAACATACATAGATGTTCTATGTATATTGCTGCAAGGTATCATTGATCGGCCCCTCTATGGATATTGGAAAGGATCTCGTTGCGGCATCATCGACCCCGCTCGTGCTTGCCATACTGGCTGAGGGCGAGAGCTACGGGTACGCCGTCATCAAACGCGTCGGGGAGCTTTCCGGCGGCCGGCTGGAGTGGACCGACGGTATGCTCTACCCATTGTTGCATCGCCTGGAGCGCCTCGGGTATGTGCAGGCTCGCTGGGGAGCTTCCGAAACCGGCCGCCGCCGTAAGTACTACCGCATTACTCCGCAGGGCCTTCGCGAGTTGGCCGCGCAGCGCCGCCAGTGGGAAGCCGTGGACGACGCTTTGCGCGGCATCTGGCGCGAACTCTCCTCGGTGGGCCGGCGCTTGCCCGGTGTGAATCCGAACGCACTTCTGCTCCGTCTTTCGGTCGGCTAACGGCCCGGCCGTAGCGGACCTTCTATTCTCTATCTCGACCTGGAACGCTCTATGGATACTGAAACCTCCCCCGATCTCGAAGACCAGATTGCCCTGTGGAGATCCTACCTGTATCGTCATAAAACGATGGGGGCGCCCTATGTAGACGAACTGGAGAGCCACCTGCGTGACCAGGTAGACGCCCTGCTCGGAGCCGGACTGACGCCCGATGAAGCCTTTCTCGTCTCGGTGAAGCGCATGGGCAGCCTGGATGCGCTCTCGCGTGAGTTCGCCCGCGAGCACTCGGACCGGTTGTGGAAACAGCTCGTGCTCGCGCCCGAAGATCAACCGGATGGCGGGTCGCGATTTCAGTTTCTTCCGGTGCTAGGGCTGGCCGTGGCCGCCGCCCTGGCCGTAAAGCTGCCGGTCCTGTTCGGCATTCCGTATGCCGACGACAACGAAGCTTTTTACGCCAGAAACCTCAGTTTCTTCGTCCTTCCGCTGCTCATGGGTTACTTCGCCTGGAAACGGCGGCTGCCCCTTTCGGGGGTGGTTTTTTCGGCGCTGGCGTTTCTGGCGGCGGCGGCCGTCGTCAACCTGTACCCGTACGTCCGGCTGGGGCATACGGAGATCCTGACGGTGCTGCACCTGCCCATTGCGCTCTGGGCGGTGGTAGGCGTAGCGTATACGGGAGGGGCATGGCGGTCGAGTCTGGATCGGATGAACTTCGTGCGGTTCTCGGGCGAGTTGTTCATTTATTACGTCCTCATCGCGCTCGGCGGCGGGGTGCTTACGGCCAGTACGTTCGCCATCTTCGAATCCATCGGCCTCGATCCGGAAGGGTTCGTGTCGGAGTGGCTGGTTCCATGCGGGGCGGCCGGGGCGTTCATAATCGCGGCCTGGCTTGTGGAGGCCAAGCAAAGCGTCATCGAGAACATGGCTCCGGTGCTGACGCGCGTGTTCACGCCGCTCTTTACGCTGCTGCTGCTGGCGTTTCTGGGAACGATGCTCTGGACGGGCAGCGGGATCGACGTGGCCCGCGAGGTGCTGATCGTATTCGATTTATTGCTGGTGGTAGTCGTCGCCCTGTTGCTGTATGCCGTGTCCGCACGCGAAGCGGAGCGGCCGCCGGATCTCTTCGACGCGTTGCAGCTCGTGCTGATCGTCAGTGCGCTGGTGGTGGATGTGCTTGCGCTCGGGGCTATGGCCGGGCGCATCTCGGCCTTCGGGTTCAGTCCGAACAAACTGGCGGCCCTCGGCCTGAACCTGATTCTGCTGGTCCACCTCGGGGGGGCGGCGTGGCTCTATGTGGGCTTCCTGCGGCGCCGTCTCGGGTTCGGGGCGCTGGAGCGGTGGCAGACGTCCTATCTGCCGGTGTACGTGGTGTGGGCTGCCGTGGTGGTGGTCGTGTTTCCGCCGCTGTTCGGGTGGGTATGACCCCGGACGGGTTTACCGGGCTTTTTGACCTCGGGGCCGCCGGCCGGGCAGGGTCTGTTTCCGTTCGTAATGTCATGGTGCGGCTCGTGGCATTCTCGTGCAGTTCATGACGCCGTGTGCATCCCAAACCCGGGCGCTCCGTTTGAGCCCATAGAACGGGGTGAAACCACCCCGGCAAGGGGGCCGCCCCTCACGCAACCTGAACCGTAGCAACCGTTATGAAAAGCACGCTACTCCTTCCCCTGCTGCTCCTGACCCTTGTTTTGCCGGCTGCCGCGCAGCAGAGCCGAGAACCCATGGTAGTAGGGCGCGTCGTGGACGCCGCCGATGGATCGGCCCTTCCAGGGGTA
>CBDUBS010000096.1:0-13181 GCA_965365445.1 uncultured bacterium
GCCGATATAAAACGTTCATGCAGGATGCTTGCGGAAGGTTGTACGGGCGCGGAACGCCAAGCTAATCAAATTCAGGCAACCATGCTTTAAATTCGCCCTCACGGGACAATCCGGGGCGTTCGGCGGGTTGGGAACAGACTACCGCTCTGGCGTATGATTCAGCCGCCGAGCGGCGCCTGTTCGTCTCCACCAATCCGGCCGACGCCCGGCCGGGAAACACATGCCGAACGATCCGGGTCGGGCCGTCCTACGCGACGAAGTGAACGGCGCATGGCTGGAGTTTATCTCCCCTGCGCGCATCGAATCGACCCGATGCCTGGACGACGTGCTTCCCGTGATACGCCGGATCGAGCAGGCGGTGCGGCAGGAAGGGTTATTTGCCGCCGGATTCATCTCGTACGAGGCCGCTCCCGCTTTCGACCCGACGCTGCCTGTCGTACAGGACGACGCGTTTCCTCTGCTCTGGTTCGGGCTTTTCGAGCACCGCCGGGAGATAACACTTCCTGCGACCGGCTCGGAGCAGGCCGATTCCATCGAATGGCGCCCGTCCGTAACCCCGGCGGAGTACCATCGCTGCATCGAGGCCATCCACCGCCGCATACGGGAAGGCGATACCTACCAGGTCAATTTCACCTACCGCCTCCAGGGGACGGCGCTCGATCCGTGGAGGCTTTTCCTGCACATTGCCGGGGATGGAGCGTTCCCCTACGCCGGTTTCATCGATACCGGCGAGTGGGCCGTATGCAGCGCCTCTCCGGAGCTTTTTCTTCACATCGAAGGGGACCGGATCGAGTCTCGCCCGATGAAGGGGACGGCGGCCAGAGGGCGCTGGTTCGAGGAAGACCGGGAGCGAAAGCACGCGCTGCTCCACTCCGAGAAGAACCGGGCCGAAAACCTCATGATCGTGGATATGGTTCGCAACGACCTGGGGCGGGTGGCGCACCCCGGCAGCGTTCGGACTCCGGCGCTCTTTACGGCCGAACGGTACCCGGCCGTCTGGCAGCTCACCTCGACGGTGGCTGCCCGAACGGATGCGCCGCTGGATGTCGTCCTCCGGGCCGCCTTCCCCCCGGCGTCCATCACCGGCGCTCCGAAACGGCGGACGATGGAGATCATCGCCGACCTCGAATCAACCCCGCGGCGCATCTATACCGGCACGATGGGCTTCCTGACTCCCGGGGGCCGGGTGCAACTGAACGTGGCGATCCGCACCGTACTGGTGCACAGCCCTACCGGGCGGGCGGAGTGCGGCATCGGCGGCGGCGTCGTCTGGGATTCCACCTCGGATGGCGAGTACGACGAGACGCTCGCCAAGGCCGGATTCCTCAACCCCGTCCCCCGCGATTTCGATCTGCTGGAGACCCTGCTCTTTACCCCGGAGGCGGGTTATGCGCTGCTGGATTATCACCTGGCACGTCTTCTGCGCTCGGCGGAGTATTTCGGCTTCCCCGTGGACGCCGGTACGGTGCAGGCGGCCCTCACGGCCGCCGCCGACCTCCCTCCGGAACCACACCGGGTTCGCGTGCTGGTTTCCCGCCGGGGAGCGGTGCGGTGCGAGGCGGCTTCCCTCCCGTCGGCCGGGTCGGGTTTCGGGAAGGTGGGCTTTGCCGCACATCCGGTAGACCCGCGCGACGTATTCCTGTACCACAAAACGACCCGCCGCGCCGTATACGAAGACGCCCTCCGGATGAAGCCGGGCTATGACGACGTGATCCTGTTCAACGAAGCCGGAGAGGTCACCGAAACCACCATCGCCAATATTGCCGTAGAGATCGACCGGGTGCTGTACACCCCTCCCGTACCCTGCGGTCTCCTGCCGGGAACCCTGCGCGCCTCTTTGCTCGATCAGGGCCGTATGCACGAGCGCGTTCTGACTTGCGACGATGTACTGCGCAACCCGAACGTGTACCTCCTGAACTCGGTTCGGGGGATGCACAAGGTTCGTGTTTCGGACTGAGCGGCCCCGTTTGAGTGTATACGAATCACTTTCCACACGTTCTTCAAGCTGACCGCCGTAAATGTGGATAACCTGTTGACAAGCCTGAATTAATGGCTTTATTACAGGAACGTTAAGAAATGATTATCGGCTTTTCGGGCCTACGAATTGGAGCGGTAGAAATCACCATGATCACATATAACTGATATTTATACATCTATCCCGGGCTACGCAAGGCTCGTTCCGGTCTTTCCCGGATGGAGCGGGAACAAAACGTGCGCGTTTTGTGCGACCCGACGGCCCGGGAGGCCATTGTGGATAACTCGTGAGTATTCGTTTGAGGGACGTGGAATGTATGTTGGGAAGTAATGCCTGCCGTGGGCTTGCAAAGCCGCCTTATACGGGGTAGACTGTTCGTTACGTCATGGGCAGAACGGGTGAGAATGGAATCATGAGGATGCCGTGCCATGCTAGCAGATGCGCAATTGGTTTGGGCGGAATGCCTGCAATCGGTAGCCCGCCGGATTTCCGGGCCGGCTGTTCAGACGTGGCTGGAGCCGCTCAAGCCGGTGGCTCTCATGCAACAGGAGGGCCGCTACGAACTGGTGCTGGAGAGCCCGAGCCCCTTTTCCCGGGAATGGTTAATGGAACATTATACCTCTTTGCTGCAAAACGCGGCCCTGCGGGTGCTCAACCATCCGACGCAGGTAACGTTTACGGCAGCCGGAGGGGGGACTGATTTACCGGAGTGGGGCGACGGAACCCGCGAGCGCGAGCCGTACTTCCCGGCCTTGAAAGAAGCAGCCGGAGAGGTGCGCGGGCCGCTCCTCGGGCCGCTGAACCCCCAGTATTCCTTCGATACCTTCATCGAGGGCGACTCGAACCGGTTGGCCCGTAGCGCGGCCTGGTCCATTGCCGAGCGGCCGGGGAAAACCAGCTTCAACCCGTTTCTGGTATATGGCGGCGTCGGGCTGGGGAAAACGCATCTGGTGCAGGCCATTGCAGCCTACGTCCGGCAGAATCATACGGGCCTACAGGTCGGGTACGTTTCCAGCGAGCAATTCACCACGGAGTTTCTTCGCTCCGTACAACTGAACCGGGTGGCGGAGTTTTCGCTATTCTATCGGCATTTCGACGTGCTGATTGTGGATGACATTCAGTTTTTCGGAGGCAAGGAAAAAACCCAGGAAGAGTTTTTTCATCTGTTCAACGCACTGCACCAATCCGGCAAACAGATCGTGCTGTGTGCGGACCGCCCCCCGAGAGAAATTGCCGGCGTACAGGAGCGGCTGTTATCGCGTTTTCAATGGGGATTGAGCACGAGCATCGAGCCGCCCGATTATGATACCCGCAAGGCTATCGTACGGCACAAAGCCAGGACGAACGGCTTTACCCTGCCGGGAGACGTGGAGGATTTTCTGGCGCAGCGCGTTACGGCCAACGTGCGGGAACTGGAGGGAGCCATCCTGCGCCTGGTGGCTCAGACGACGCTGCAACAAAAGAACATCGATCTGGCGACCGCGCACTTCGTCCTGAAGGATCTGATCGGGGCGCTGCCGGCCCATCTGGATATCGAGGACATCCAGCGCACCGTAGCGGAGTTTTACCGGCTTCCGATGCAGGAATTGCTTTCCAGAAACAGGAAGCGGGAGATCGTGAGCGCGCGGCAGGTAGCCATGTTTCTGTGCAAGCAGCACACCACCCACACGCTGCAGCACATCGGCCGGCGGTTTGGAGGGCGCGACCATACGACGGTAATCCATGCGTGTACGGCGGTGCAGGACCGGATCGACGTGGAAACCGGCTTCAGGCGCGAGATGGAACGACTCCAGCACGTAATAGCCCCGCAGGCCGCATGAAAGTTGCTACGTGGAACGTCAATTCGATTCGCGCCCGCCTGGATCGGCTTACCGAGTGGCTGACCGTCCACCGGCCGGATGTGTTGCTACTGCAGGAAACCAAGGTAACCAACGAAGACTTTCCGTTTGATGCAATCGGCGCGGCCGGGTATCACGCCACCGTTCACGGACAACGAACGTATAACGGTGTGGCCGTCCTGAGCCTGGAACCGCTCGGCTCGGTAGCGAAGGGATTCGAGGACGGCCTGCCCGACGACGAGGCCCGGTTGATCGCCGCCGAAGTAAAAGGGGTGACCGTCGTCAGCGTGTACGTTCCAAACGGCAAAACGGTTGATTCGCCGAGTTACGGGTATAAACTGGAGTGGCTGGGCCGCCTGCGGCGTTACCTGGATGAGCGCTTCACGCCGGAGGATCTGGTTATCGTAGGCGGCGACATAAACATTGCCCCGGAGGACAGGGACGTAGCCCGTCCGGAAGAGTGGCGCTACAGCGTGTTGTGCCATCCGACAGCTCGCGAGGAACTGAGCCGGCTCCGCCGGTGGGGGCTGCTCGATACATTCCGTCTGCTCCACGAAGACGGGGGCGCGTATTCGTGGTGGGATTACCGGGCGCTCTCCTTTCCGAAAAACAACGGTTTACGGATCGATCAGATCTATACGACGGCCGCCCTGGCTCCTTCCTGCCGGCAGGCCTATATCGACCGGGAGGCCCGGAAAGGTGAAAAGCCGTCCGATCATGCCCCGGTAGTCGCCGTGTTCGAATAGAAGCGGCGGCAGGCCCGATCGGGTCAGGGAAGCCGGACGATATAGGCGGCCCCGACGGTGTTTTCCGATGCCTGACCGATCACCGCCATCGTGCCCACGTGAGCGACCGACGCGCCGAAGGCCACTTCGCCCACATCGATGATGCGCTCCTGCCGCCACTGCCGCGTTTCGGCATCCCGATGGAACATATATACCACCCGGTCGATGTTGAAATCGAAGCCGAGTTGCTCATCGAAGCCGACGATGAGGGCGCGGTCACCATGGAGAGACACCTGCGTTCCGAACGCTCCGAATTCATAGGGAAAGCGGGGGCGGAACACTTCGGCTTCCTTCCACCGGCCGTCGGCGTTGCGCTGGAAAAGGGTAGCCATGCCGGCCTTTTTTCGCCCCCCTCGGCTCTCCCCCACGAGGAGCTGATCCCCGTCGAGATCCATCGTGATGAATAGGTCATCGATACCGTCGATACGTTCCACCTGGCGCCACGCGCCCGTACCGGGCTGGCGTTCGAAAAGGTAAATGGAGCCGGGCTGATTCTTGAAATAGGTGGATGAGGCTACGGCCGCCCGGTCGCCGTCGAGAACCCCTACGCCGCCGAAATTGCCGTGACGGGCCCCATCCCCGACAGATAAGCGGGCCGTGCGATTCCAGGCTCCGGTGGTAGAATCGTGCTCGTAGATGTAGGCGGCCCCCTCGTACCGGCTTCCTGTCGGGTCGCCGGAGGTGGTTATGAGGGCGCGGCCCCCGTCGAGCGCAACGGAGGTGGCGAAAGCGCCTTCTTCGGCCTTTGGATCGCCGACGAGCTTGGCCGTTTCGACCCAGGCGCCGGTGCTGTCGCGCTCGAAGATATAGGCAGCGTTCGAGTTGGCCGTTGCAAAAAAATACTCCGCCGCCGCCACCAGGGCCCGGTCGCCGCTAAGCGAAAGCGTACGTCCGAAAAAGTCGCCTTCGGCGCAATCGCTGGGGGTGAGCCGGGCCGCCTCCTGCCAGGCGCCGGACTCCGGGTTTTGTTCGTAGATATAGGCCGCACCCGAATTCGCGCCGCATACGTTTTCGGCGCTGGCCCCGACGAGCACCCGCCGGCCGTCGGTGGCAACCGAGATGCCGAAGAAGTTGCCGGTCGTGGTATCCGGGTGGTTCAGGTTAGTGATTTGCGCCCATGCGGAGGGGGTGATCCCTGCACCAAACAGGATCATACAGGCGAAAAGGGCATATCGGATACGTTGCATCAAGGGCTTATGGATACGCTTTCGGAAAACAGACGGGCGCCGGGCGCCAGGCGGAGGCTCCAGGGGTTAACCCCGGGAGCACCCCCCATGAAGGCGCATGGATTTGCTACGGTGACACCGGGATGACACCGGCTCCTTCGTATCATACCGTTTTTCTTTCGGCTCATTCTTGACCTTGCAGCTCAATGGCTATTGTAGACTCGGGACGGTTCGAAATCGTTTCAGACTTTGTGCCGACAGGCGATCAGCCCCGCGCCATCGATGAAATGACGCAGGGCCTGTTGCGGGGAGACGCATACCAGACGCTCCTCGGCGCAACCGGAACGGGCAAAACGTTTGCCATCAGCCACGTCATTAAGAACGTGAACCGGCCCACGTTGGTCATGAGCCACAATAAGACGCTCGCCGCCCAGCTGTACGCCGAATTCAGGCAGTTCTTCCCGAACAACGCGGTCGAGTTTTTTATTTCGTACTACGACTATTACCAGCCCGAAGCGTACATCGTCCACTCCGATACGTATATAGAAAAGGACATGTCGATCAACGACCGGATCGACCGCTTGCGGCTGCGTGCCACCAGCTCGCTGGTATCCGGGCGGCAGGACGTGATCGTCGTGGCGAGCGTATCCTGCATATACGGCCTGGGTTCGCCCGACGAATACAAGTCGCAGATCGTACAGATGCACCCGGGGATGACGGTCGAGCGGAACGCCTTGCTCCATAAGTTCATCGGCATTTTTTATGAACGGAACGACGTGGAGTTCACGCCGGGCAAGTTCAGAGTGCGAGGGGACATCGTGGACGTGTTTCCGGCATACCTCGAAGATCAGGCCTACCGGATCGAGTTCTGGGGAGACGAAATAGAGCGGATCCGTTCTATCGATCCGGTTACGGGGCAATCCCTGGACGAGGTCGATTTCCTCACGATCTATCCCGCAAAAATATTCGTCACCCCCGAGGATCAACTCAAACGGGCCGTATCGAGCATCGAGGAAGAACTGCGATGGAGGCTGGCCGTACTTCGGGACGAGGGGCGGCTCATCGAAGCACAACGCCTGGAGCAACGTACGCTGTTCGACATCGAGATGATGAAGGAGGTCGGGTACTGCTCCGGCATCGAAAACTACTCCCGCCACCTGTCGGCCCGGGCCCCCGGCGACCGACCTTACTGCCTGTTCGATTTTTTCCCGAAGGATTTTCTTCTGGTCATCGATGAGAGCCACGTGACGATTCCCCAGGTGAGGGCCATGTATAACGGAGACCGGGTGCGGAAACTCACCCTGGTCGAACACGGCTTCAGGCTGCCCTCTGCGCTCGATAACCGCCCGCTCACCTTCGAAGAGTTCGAAGGGCTGCACAACCAGGTGATTTTCGTCAGCGCCACACCGGGCGACTACGAGTTGGAGAAATGCGGGGGCGTGTTCGTAGAGCAGATCATCCGGCCGACCGGCATTCCGGATCCGGTAGTGGAGGTGCGGCCTACCGAAAACCAAATCGACGATCTGCTGGAGGAAGTCAGGCTACGGGTGGAGCGCGGGGAGCGCACGCTGGTGACGACCCTCACGAAGCGCATGGCGGAAGATCTTTCGGAATACCTCGACTCCTTCGGGGTGCGCGTTCGGTACCTGCATTCGGATATCGACGCCCTGGAACGAGTAGAGATCCTGAGGGACCTCCGGCTGGGTACGTTTTCGGTGCTGGTAGGGGTAAACCTGCTGCGCGAAGGGCTGGACCTGCCCGAAGTCTCCCTGGTAGCCATCCTGGACGCCGACAAGGAGGGTTTCCTCCGCAGCGACCGATCGCTGATTCAGACGGCCGGACGCGCCGCCCGCAACGCCGAGGGGCGGATCATTCTGTACGGCGACACGGTGACGGGCTCGATGCAACGTATGCTGGATGAAACCACCCGGAGAAGGGAAATCCAGCTTGCCTATAACGCGGAGCACGGCATTACCCCGCGTACGGTGTACAAATCGCGGGAGCAGATCCTTCGGGGAACCGTAATCGCCGAAGAAAAATCCGATGCCAACGAAGCGCGGTCGAGGCATTACTACGGAGGGCCGGAGCAACTACCGATGGCGGCAGACCCCGTTGTCCGGTACCTGACGGCGGAGCAAAAACGGGACCTCATCAACCAGCTCCAGCGGGAGATGGTAGAAGCGGCCGAAAACCTCGAGTTCGAGCGGGCGGCGGAACTTCGGGACAGCATCAGCCAGATTCAGGCGGAACTCGACAAGTCCGCGTAAGGGATCGGCGTAATCAGGTTGTGAATTGAGGTTATTCTGTCTGCAACGTCGGGATCCCCATGCGAAGTCGGGCCGTGATACCGGGAAGCCCGGAGTTGATGCAACGAAATACCTGCAACGAGGAGGTTATGCCCGTGGAGACCGATGAAACGCTATTGAGGAAAGCGCAGAAGTATCTCAGGAGTGCGGCGGTACTGCTGGAACTCGAGGACTTCGATTCGTGCGCTTCGCGAGCTTATTTCGCCATGTTTTATGCCGCCCAGGCCCTTCTGGCGAAGGACGGCATACAACCCTCCGGCCCGCAGGGTATCCGCACGAGCTTCCTGCAGGCGTATGTGGCTACGGGCCGGCTACCGGAGCGGGCGGGCCTGGCGCTGGAGGAGGGCGCCGCCCTTCAGGAACTCGCGGATTACTCGCAAGGGTTTCTCGTGGAGCGCCGGGAGGCAGAAAAGACGCTACAGGAAGCAGAGGCTTTCGTCAACAGCCTGGCTCGTTTCATGCCGGACTACAGCGCATCTTGAACATAATTCCATGAAACTTGCTGATTACAAGCTAGTAGCATGGGTTCTTGTAAACGGCAAAACGGAACCTACTGAAGAGAGCGCGGGCTTTTAGTATGAAAGAGAAGATTCACCCTGAATACAACCTCGTATCCGTACGGCTGGCCGATGGATCCGTCGTTGACATGAAGTCCACGATGAAAGAGAAGTCGTATGTTTCCGACGTGGACGCCACCAACCATCCGTTTTATACCGGGAAACGCCAGTACGTTGATACGGCGGGCCGCGTAGAGAAATTCAACCGGCGTTACGGAAAGAAGTAAGTTGCCGACAGCCTGTTCTGGCAAAGGCGATCCGCCCCGGCAGATCGCCTTTTTCTTTATCTCCCCGATGCTCCCGAGAGAGTAGATGGTTTTGTCCGTTCGGCCTGACGGCGCGGGTCGGGAGGGCGTATGGTAGGGAGGCCGGGTCCATCGGTGCAAAAATATGGATGGGTTCAATCCGGTAGAACTGATCGTTGCGAAGCGCGACGGAGCGGAACTGGCTCCCGAAGCAGTGAAGCGGCTCATCGATGGCTATACGCGCGGCGACGTACCGGATTATCAGATGAGCGCCTTCCTGATGGCGGCCTTTTTGCGCGGTTTTTCGGAGGGTGAGACCGCCGCCCTGACCGAAGCCATGCTGTATTCCGGAACGATCCTCGATCTGACGGACACGCCGGGAACAAAAGTGGATAAACACTCGACGGGAGGGGTTGGCGATAAGGTATCGCTCATCCTGGCTCCGATCGTGGCGGCATGCGGCGTGCCGGTCCCGATGATTTCGGGGAGAGGGTTGGGGCATACCGGGGGCACGTTGGACAAGCTGGAATCGATTCCGGGGTTCAGAACGGATCTTTCCGTCACCCGGTTTATCGAGACGGTCCGCCGGCACGGCATCGGGATGATCGGCCAGACGGAAGAAATCGCCCCGGCCGACCGGAAGCTTTACGCCCTGCGGGACGTGACCGGCTCCGTGGAGTTCATCCCCTTCATCGCCGCCTCCATCATGAGCAAGAAGCTCGCCGCCGGCATCGACGCGCTCGTGCTGGACGTAAAGTGCGGCCGGGGCGCCTTCATGAAAACGGAAGCCCATGCCCGCCTTCTCGCCGAAACCCTGGTGGGGATCGGAGAGCGTTTCGGGAAGCCCACCGTCGCCTGGCTCACGGGGATGGACCGCCCGCTCGGGCGAGCCATCGGGAACTGGCCGGAGGTTATGGAAAGCATCGGCGTGCTTCGAGGAGAACGGGCGCCGGACGTACTGGAGGTAACGCTGGCCCTGGCAGGGGAAATGCTGCGTCTGGGCGGAGCAGCTCCGACGCTCGAAGAAGGCATACGTCGAGCCGAAAAAGCCCTCGAGACGGGGGCTGCATTCGAAAAGTTCGTGGAGCTCGTCCGTGCGCAGGGAGGCGATCCGTCGGTCCTGTACCATCCGGATAAGCGGGCCATATCGGGGCGGTCCGTAACCGTAACGGCTCCGGAAAATGCCGAGGGGTTCGTCGCAGGCATCGATGCCTACGAACTGGGGAAAGTAACCGTGGCCTTGGGGGCCGGCCGAATACGAAAGGAAGATGAAGTCGATCCGACCGCCGGAATCGTCCTCAACAAAGCGCTCGGCGAACCCGTAGAAGCCGGGGAGCCGCTGGCGGTGTTCTATACCACGAAGCAAGGCGAAACGGAGCGGTTCGCCGAGCGGGTCAGGCAGGCGTTCAGCTATGCACCCCGATCTGCCGAGCCGGGCAGTTTACTGATGGACCGATACGCCGACGGGCGATGGGGAGGCCGTGGAACGACCCGCCCGCCCCATTCGAGCCAGTGATTCTCAATCCGTCACCATTAAAACGCATCTTATGGGGCCGATCCACGTTACAGACTGAGGTTCCATATATTACCTTGTCCTTCGTTTACTGAACGCTCACTTTCCTGGAGAATTCACCCATGTCTGTCTGGTCCCGCTTCGTGCGCATGATCAAATCGATGTTCGGCGGCGCGATTGCCGCTATGGAAGACCCCAGGCTCATTCTGGAACAGAACATTCGGGAACTCAACGATCAGGTTCCCAAGATGAATGAGAACATCGCCACCGTAAAGGCGAATGTCATCATGCTTCAGAAGGAGGTCAAGCGGTCGGAAGACGAGATCGTGGTGCTCACTTCCAAAATCAAAGCCGCTATTCAAGCCGGCCGGGACGATATTGCCCAGCAGTACGCCATCCAGCTCGAAAAATCCAGAGACTCGGCGGCCCGCACGAAAGATCAGTTGAAATATGCCTCTGCGGCGTACGATAAAGCGCTCCAGGTGAAAAAGGCGTTCATGCGCGAAAAGGATCGAAAGATCCAGGAGGCCAAAGAAGCGTTGCGCGCCCACGAGCGGGCGAAATGGCAGGCCAAAGTGGCCGATACGCTCGAGCAGTTCGAGGTGGCCGGCGTGGACCAGACCCACGACGAGATGTTGCAGCGCATCAACGAGGAAACGGCGCGCAATGAAGCCCGCATGGAAATGGCCCTGGATTCCATCGATCAGCAAGCCATTCGCATCGAGGAGGATGCCGAAGCGATCCGCGCGTCCGAGTTGGTGAAGCAATTCAAGCTCGAAATGGGTGTGGGCGAAACGGCCGGTGCTTCCAGGGAGGCGGAGCCGCGACTGGAAGTGCCTGAAGAAGAAAGGGAGCAGAGCGCCAAAACGCTGGGGAAAGAACGGTCGCGAACGGAGTGATTCGCTTTCAGCATACGGGAGCCATTCGGTTGTGAGGTGAGGTATGACCCCTGAAGAATTCGAGCGCATCAAGGAGGCCGAGAAAGCCCATCTGCGCAAATTGAAGGAGCTCAAGCAGGCCGTCCATCAGGCCGAGCGAAAAAAGCGTATTTCGGAAACCCTGAGCAACATGGCGGGGGGTGCGAGAGATACGCTCGATGAGAACGAAGCGCTCATCGAAAAACTGTCGTTCGAAGCGGCGCGCCATGAGGCCCGCTTCGACGTAGCCATGGAGGGATCGCCGGAGAAGCCGACGGCCGGGGCGCCCAACACCGAAGTGCAGGAAGAGGCGCTGCGGCAAGCCCGAGCCCGGCAACTCGTCGAGGATATGCGCCGGCAGGTTCAGGTAGAACAACCCACACCGGAAAACGCTCCCGTGGCGGACAGTAAGGCCCCTTCACTGCCGCCGCCCACCGGAGGGCTGCCGGAAAAAACCATCGGGCGAATGAAGTAAACGGATGGCTCGCTCCCGGAGCGAAGCCGACTCTGACTGCCGTGAGTCGGCTCCGAACCCCCGGGACGTCCAGCATCAGCCGCTTATGAAGGCATGAAAGACAGCGCAGAGATTAATTACTCGAAAGAAGCGTTCCTGAATCCCTGGAATCTGGCTTTCTTGATCGTGGCGATGCTGACCGCTTTTTTCTTGAGCGGGACGGAGCCCCTGTTCAACCTCATCCTGATTCTGGCGGCGGCGGCGGAACTGATGTACCTTGGCGTCGTGCCGCGAAACGAACGCTTCAGGCGCGCCATCCGGTCGCAGCGGGCCGCCGAGCACGCCAAGCCCCCGTCGCAGAAGGAGATATACCAGCTGCTGACGAAGTACAGCCAGCGGCGGTATATCCGGTTGCGAAAGCTCGAAAAGGACATCCAGAGCAATTACGTAAAGTTGAGCTATGCGTCGCAGGGAATGCTGAACAGCCACCTTCAGAAAATAGACGGGTTGCTGGATTCGTACCTGAACCTGCTTTATCAGAAGGAGCGGTATGAATATTCGCTTCAAACGAATACGGAAACGGAGGTCGTGCAGGCCATGGCATCCCTGCGCACCGATATCACCGACGACCCCCCCAAGGTAGCCGCCATCAAGCAGCGCCGTATGCGTATCCTGGAGCAACGCCTTCAGCGATTCAAAAAAGCCCGCGAGAATCTGGATGTGATCGAAGCGCAGCTCGAGACGATCGAGGACGTTACGAAATACATCCAGGAACAGTCGCTTACGCTGCGAAACCCGGAGGAGATTACCTTCCAGCTCGATACGTTGCTCAGCGAGGTCGAAGAAACGCAGGCCTCCGTAGAGCAGATCGAGGAAGTGTTCGCTCGTTCGACGGACCTGCTCAACGACATCGACACCTACGACCCGGAAGACCCGGAAACCACATCCAACCGGACCGGGCTCCGCAACACCTGATCCGGCGGGACGCAGACGCATGGAACTCCGAAACCTGCTTTATGAAGTCGATGACGACGGTGTTGCCCTCGTCACGATCAACCGGCCGGAGGCGCTCAATGCGCTGAATACGGCCGTACTGAGCGAGCTCGACGGCTGTTTCCGCAAGGCCAGGGCCGACCGAAACGTTCGGGGGGTGGTTCTGACCGGGGCCGGCGAGAAGAGTTTCGTGGCCGGCGCCGACATCAAGCAGTTCACGGAGCTCAACGCGCTCTCCGGCCATCGGTTTGCCCTCCGGGGCCAGCTCGTATTCAACCGGATCGAGGAGATGACCAAGCCGGTCGTCGCGGCGGTCAACGGATATGCCCTCGGAGGAGGTTGCGAGCTGGCTATGGCATGCCACCTACGCATCGCCTCGGAAAATGCCGTATTCGGTCAACCCGAAGTCACGCTGGGGATCATTCCGGGGTT
>CBDUBS010000097.1:0-12937 GCA_965365445.1 uncultured bacterium
CTCTCTGCTTACCGAAACGTAGCACCTCCGCCGGCTGCCGCCCCGGCAATCGCAACGGGCACGCGACCGGCGCCGGGATGAAGGAACAAAAGTCCGCCCGCGAAGAAAATACCTCTGGATATCGTTCTTTATTTTGCCGTATTGCACCGCTGCCTTGGTAATGAAGGTTGTGGCAGGCAATTTGCATGGATATCGAAGGCATCCCCGTGTTGTCTATCAAAGTTGGTGACCGGACATGGCTGAACTGACATTGCAACACTTTCTGGGGGCCGGCCGCGATTTCGAAGCCGCCCAGTACGGCATCATGGGCGCCTTGCAGGACGTGCGGCGGGCTTTTGCCCGAAGCGAGATTTACCCGGAGCTCGCCGACCTCATCGAGCTCATGGCGACCCTGAAAACCGTCCTTCAACGGGGAAAGGACCTCCGTGAGGCGCTGCCCCGCCGCATCCGGGAAATAGACGTGCAGGAGGGTGAAATAACCTACGAGCCGCTGCCCCCCGGCGCCGACGGCTCCGCCTTCCTGGAGGACCTCATCGGGTGGGCGCTGCCCCGGATCGAGACGACCGTGGAGGAGGGCCGCACCATCTATGATTTCGTGGAGGATAATTTGCGGGTAGAGGAAGTCGGCATCCTGCCGCTGTACACCGAAGAAGGGTATCTGTTCATCCCGGATCGCCGCAGCGGGGTGATGCACGTTTTGCGCTACCACCTCTCGATCATTACCCGCGCCGACGAACGCTACCGCTCCCTGCGAACCTCCTACGTGAAAAGCTTGCGGCAGCCGGGGGTGTCGGCTCCGCCCTCCCGGGTAAAAATCGACCTGCTCGCCGAAAACAGGGAGTGGCCCAATCCGGCGACGTACCTCATCGACGCCGACATCGACTTTCCGTTCGAGCAGACCCTGTTGCCCGTCGCCAAGCGGAAGCTGATGCTGTACCTTTGCCGTGGAGGGACGGCCTGAGCAAACCGGAGCGTTACGCTCGCCCCGGAACGCAGGGCCGCTCGCCGCTTTTATCCGAGGGATAACGTCACGATCACGGGATAAACGGAGACGGCATGAACGAGCGGCAACGAGCACTGGTCACCGAAGTAGCCGCCGCGTGGATGCGTGAGCGGCACTGCGCTTCCTGCGGCAGCAAGGCGTGGGCCTTACTGGGCGGCGAACACAATGTGGCCTACTTTCCTCTGGCCCTCAACGGCGTCGCCAACCCGAACGAAGGTATTCCTATCCTTCCGGTGGCCTGTACGGTATGCGGTTTCGTGGTCGCGTTCAACCCTTCGGTTGTCGAGGTGGCCGAGCAACCGGATGCCCCTGCTTCGGCTCAGGATGCGCCTCTGGCGTAAGCCGTTTCGCGGACGTGCGGCCCCGCGAACTCGGTATTCAACCGCACTTGCTTGATGCCGGTAAACCGCACTACGGCCGTGTGGTCGCATGTGGGGCATTGCATCCAGAGGCGCCGCCGCGGCCCCCCGGAAAGTATGTCGTCGTTATCGAGGGGATGCGTGTTACTGCAATGGGGGCACGTCCAGGCAAGGCTCTCACACAGCGTAGGCCCAACCAGGATGCGGTCCCACGTGCATAAATCCTCGATCCCGGCGGGGGTCAGCACATCAGGCATAGGTCGTTGTCCAGAATCCAATATTGCGCGTCGGAGGCAGCGCCGGCCTCAGTTAAAAAGCCGAAATAAACGAACCGTTAAACAATAATGAGATATACGGCAGCAGAGAGGGGGATGCAAGTATAAATGGCTTAAAAAGGGATACTCCCGGAGGGTTGCGGAGTCCTTTGAAATCCATGACGGGTTCCCTGGAGGTATTTGTTGGATTGCGCTTTTCGCCCCGACCCGGCTTCGCCTGAGGGCCACGGGTTTCGTTCCGATTGAGCCGGGCGCCTTGAGTGAAATCAGCCAATTCGTGACGATAACGTAATAAGGCAGGCCCTAATCTAGCTTCAGATAACACTCCCGTCGTCTTTCCGGAGCGCTACGCTCAGGTCCCGGCCGCAGCCGGCGGGCCTCCCGATATATCCGTCCGGTTCGTTCCATGGAGCTTCCTCCTGCACCTCTCCTACTGGTTAACCTCGACCACTTTTCCATCGAGAATCTTCTGCGCGTAGCCTTTCATGCCGATCTCATTTCGGACTACGCCATGACCCCTACCTGCATCCGGCTATTCAGGAAAGGCGAAATCCTGATGACGGGAGATCCGGAGGAAATCAGGTTCTACCTCAGGGGGCTCCTCAAGGGGTTGCATACCGAAGCCGCCCTTCCGTAAGGACGACGGCCCCCGACCGGATGAATGGGCTTGAATCGGCCGCGCGTGCGTCCTATCATCCTTTTCCGGCGCACCGCCCTTCGTTCAAGTCGGTTTTCGGAGCATGGACCCTCTCTGGTATCAGGAAGTGCATACGCTGCCCGGCGTCGGTTCGCGGCGCGGGGAAGTGCTCGCCGGAGCCGGCGTGCATACCTGGCACGACCTGCTCCATTATTATCCCCGGCGGTACCTGGACCGGTCCACCATCATCCCCATCCGGAAGCTCGAGGATAACGGACCCTCCGTAACCGTCGTCGGTACGGTGCTCGCCTTCGATCAGGTTACTTCCGGCAAGCGAAAACGGTTCGAGTTATACGTCGAGGATGCTTCCGGCGGGCGCCTCAAGTGTGTCTGGTTTCAGCGGATCGGCTGGATCAGCAAAGCCTTTCGCATCGGCGAGCGCGTTGCTTTCCACGGGAAGCCGCAGCGCTTCGGCAACCGGTTCTCGCTTACCCATCCCGATTTCGACAAGCTCGATGAGGACAGCGCCGCCCTCGATACCGGCCGCATCATCCCGCTATACCCCGGTGGGGCGGCCTTCGACCAGGCGGGCCTCTCCAGCCGCACCTTCCGGCGCCTCATCTACAACCTGTTCAAAACATACGGCCTAGAGTTGGCCGAGTTGTTTCCCGAATGGCTCCGCTCGCGGGAGGACCTCATCGACGGGCGGGTGGCGCTCCGGGCCGTCCACTTCCCGAAACATGCCGCCGAACTCGCCCGGGCGCAGGAGCGCCTGAAGTTCGAGGAGTTCTTTTTCATTCAGCTCATGCTGGGCTTTACCCGGCAGACCCGGCAAGCGGTCGCCGGACCCGTGATGGCGGCCTCCGGCTCGTACCTTCATCGCCTCGTCAACGACATCCTCCCCTTCGAGCTCACCGGCGCGCAGAAACGGGCCATCGAGGATATCCTGGCCGATACCCGCAGCGGCGTTCAGATGAACCGGCTCATCCAGGGGGATGTCGGCTCCGGAAAGACGGCGGTTGCTATGGCGGCCATGGCCCATGCCCTCGATAACGGCTACCAGAGCGCCTTCATGGCCCCCACCGAAATTCTGGCCGAGCAGCACTACGCTAACCTGCGGCGCTTTCTGGAACCGCTGGGTATCGAAACCCGGCTGCTCATCGGAGGGCAGAGCAAGGCCCTGCGCCGGGAAATCCTGGCCGATCTGGAGGAAGGGCGCGCGCACGTTGCGGTAGGCACCCATGCTCTGATCGAGGAAGGGGTGGTGTTCCGGAAGCTCGGCCTTACCATCGTGGATGAGCAGCACCGATTCGGGGTGCTCCAGCGAGCCGAGATGTTTCGCAAGGGCGACAACCCGCACATGCTGCTCATGACGGCCACGCCCATTCCCCGCTCGCTCGCCATGACCCTCTACGGCGATCTCGATGTGACGCTCATCCGGGAGCGTCCCGCCGGGCGAAAACCCATCCAGACGCTGCTGCGTTCGGAGAAACGACGGGGCGAAGTGTACCAGTTCGTCCGGGAGCGTCTGCGTGAAGGCCGCCAGTGTTACGTCGTCTACCCGCTCGTCGAGGAAAGCGAGAAGCTCGACCTGAAGGATGCCGAGAACGGCTTCCGTTCCCTCGAAGAAGAGTTCCGCCCTTACCGGGTCGATCTGATCCACGGCCGGATGCTGCCGTACGAAAAAGAGGAAGCCATGGACCGCTTCAAGCGGGGCGAAACGGATATGCTGGTCGCTACGACGGTCATCGAGGTGGGGGTGGACGTCGCCAACGCCACCGTCATGGTGATCGAGCACGCCGAACGCTTCGGCCTCAGCCAGCTCCACCAGCTCCGCGGGCGCGTCGGGCGCGGCAGTGAGCAAAGCTACTGCATCCTCATGGCCGATTACAAGCGCTCCGCCGAAGCCGAGGCCCGCCTGGAGGTTATGGTCGCCACCGACGACGGCTTCGAAATCTCGGAGCACGACCTGAAAATCCGCGGCGCGGGCGACTTCTTCGGCACGCGCCAGAGCGGCCTGCCCGATCTCAAAATCGCCGACATCACGCGCGATGCCGAGATCCTGGCCCGGGCCCGCGCCGCCGCTTTCGAGCTGCTCGACCGCGACCCCCACCTCCGCGACCCGGAGCATACCCACATCCGCCGGTATTACGAGCGCCATTACCGATCCCGTTCCATTGGCTTTGCCCGGGTAGGCTGATCCGATGCCTTACCCGGTTACCCCCGACGGCCGCTATTTTGTCGTCCGAGGTCGGCTCTGGCGCTGCACCAACCCGGCCCTCCCACCCGACGAACGCGAGCGCCTTACCCGGGCGCTGATGCAGGCCCGCTCCGATGTGGGTCGGGCCCTCCGCGCCTCCGATCCGGACGCCGAAAAGCAGGCGCGGAGCCGGGTGCACGCCGCGAAGGCAGCCCTCGGCGAACGCGGGCCCGTCTGGTGGACCGACGGCGCCCCCGATTACAACCGCCGCATGGTGCGTAATACCCCCTACCGGGAGTGGTACGAATCGTCGGGCGGCCCATCCGGTGCGCCGGAAAAAATCTCCTGAACCCTCGCAACCCGATGTGGAACGTTTCGTAAGCGCCCACCCTGTAAACCAAAAGGAAGATTCCTTTCGGGTAGTAGATTATAAAACAGGACGAACAGGAGGGAGGAGATGATCCGTATTACCGAATCGGTTTCGATTGTCCGCTCGCCGGCGGAAGTGTTTGCCTTCGCCGCCGACTACCGCAACGATCCGGTGTGGCGTAGCGGCGTGCTGGAAATGACGCTCGATCCGACCGAAGGCCTCGGCCCGGGTACGCAAACCCGGGAGGTATTCGACTTCATGGGCAAGCGCATCACGACGCTCGCCGAGGTCGTCCGGTACGATCCCGGGCGGGAGATTGCATTCAAGGCCCTCAGCGGGAACGATGCGATGACGGGGTACCGCCGGATCGAACCGGAGCGGGGAGGAACCCGACTGACGTACCATATCCAGTCCGAACCGAAGGGCTTCGCCCGGCTCCTGGCTCCGCTGGTAGAGCGGAGCTTCCGGAAGCGGCTCCTGGCCGATTTACAGCACCTGAAAGCGCACCTGGAAAACGCTGGAGCCTGAGTTGCGGAACATTTGAGGCCGCCGGTGGAAAGAGAAGGTGCAGGCGCTCCCATAACCCGTCTGTATAGAGCGATGAAACAGGACGACGTCGGCCTGGACGGATCGGCATTTTCCGTAGCCACGTTTCAGGAAGCCGATGCGGCCGACCGGCCCTTCTGGCATTCCCGGACCCCGGCCGAGCGAATGGAAGCGCTTGAAACCATGCGCCGCCTGAACTATGCCTACGATCCGATTTCCGACCGAATTCCTCGAATTCTTGAGGTGCTTGAACGCACATGAAGCAAAGCACCTCGGGAGGGTGTGCCGTGGCCTTCTACGGCTATCCCCGATCCACAGGGGATCTGGAGCATCTGCCCTGATGGGGCGTCGGGCTACCGCACGTAGCTTGCCGCGTTGATGTCGATGGTGCAGCCGGTGGCATGGTCCGCCAGTCCCGAGGCCAGAAACGCGACCGTAGGGGCGATGTCCTCGGGGCGGGTGAGGTGGTTGTGGCTGACGTCCTTCATGACGAATTCCTCGCCGTACCGGTCGATGAAGTCCTGCGCCATGTCGGTGCGGGTGAACCCCGGGGCCACCGTAAAGGCAAAAATGCCCTGCCGTCCGAAGTGGCGGGCAATGGAGCGCGTTAGCGCCACCAGCCCGGCCTTCGTTTCGGCGTATACGAAATGCTCCGGGGTGTCGCCCCGGAAGGCCGCCCGGGAAGCGACGTTCACGATGCGGCCTCCGCCGGCTGCCGTGAAGTGGTTTACGGCCAACCGGCAGAGCAACTCGGGCGCGCGCAGGTTGACGCCCATCGAGTAATCCCACTCCCGTTGCCAGGTTTCCACCGGGGCATCCAGCCCGATGCCGCGGGCTACGGCCGCGTTGTTTACGAGTACGTCCAGGCGGCCGTACCGTTCGAGCACTTCCTCGAACAGGCGGACCGTGGCCCCTGTATCGGCCAGCTCCGCCCCGAACGGCCGGGCGGTTTTTCCCAGCGCATCCGCCAGATCATCGGCTGCCTGGCGGTTGCGGTGGTAGTGTATCGCCACCGAAGCCCCGGCTTCGGCCAGTTTCTCGGCAATTGCTTTTCCGATACCCCGGCTCGCGCCGGTTACCAGGGCCGTTTTCCCTTTAAGATCGATCTGCATGGATTTATGCCGCCCCGTCTACTCGTACAGTCGGGTAGCCAGTTCCGTCGGCGCCTCCGAAGCCGCCTCCACGCGGAACGGAATCCGCCCGATGGTGTGTCCGTCCTCCGTTTGTACATCCACCCGCCAGCGCCCCGGGTGAAGGCGGCGCTTGCGCGTCCACCACCGCCAGCCGCCGTCTCGCCCTCCTTCCAGGCTGTACGCGAGGGCATCGGCCGTTTGCCACACGCCCAGCGTGTCGTCCCAGTATTGCCACGCATGTACGATCGTCCCTTTCAGGGCGGTAGGGGCAAACACGGCGGCGAAACAGTACACCGGCTCCCCTTGCCGGTACCGGAAAACCCGGTCGGACCGCACCCAGGGCTTGTACCACGGGGGCCGTTCGTAGGTGAGCTGCACGGGCCCGTTGGTCCATGCCCGGCTCACGTGATGAAAGATGCCCCCTTCCCGCATCGCCAGCGGAGCCGGAGGGATCATGTTGCTCACGTACAGGAAGTTGAGCATACCGAAGAGGGCCAGCACGATGCCCACCGCCAGCGGATACTGCCCCCGGCGTTTGAAAATGCGTTTGCGGCGCATGAACTCCAGCATCCCCAGCACGAATGCTACGCTCAGCACCCCGCCGGAGAGAAACGTCCAGAAGCCGATCTGCTTCGCCACTACCGGCACGAAAAAGATGAAAAACGAAAAGCTCGCCAGGAAGTAGAGCGCGATGAGCAGATACAGGTTTACCAGGCGGCGGTGGATGAACTCGTTCGAGACGAGCAGCACCAACAGGAACCCCAGGTAGAACGAAGTTTCACTGAGCGACGCGCTTTGCAGATAGTAGACCACGTAAGCGGAAAACAGAGCGCCCAGGAAAAACTGGATGCCTGCCGGAATCCAGTCTCGCCGTTTTACCAGCCAGGCCGCCTCGATCCGACCCTGTTCCACGAACTCGGCCGCGACGATCAGCGCCCCGAGGGCGAGCAGGTAGGCCAGCAGAAAGCTCAGGTCGAACAGGTTATCTATTCGGCGGAGGGTGGCCGCATCCCAGGCAACCCCACCGAAGAAAAACACGGCCGGCGCCCAGTGCGGGTGAGCGGTGTAGAGCGCCGTCGCCTTCCGATAGAACGGCGCGCGGCTCAACCACTGCCCGAGCCGTTCCATACGCCGGTGGGTCGGCGACGGCTCCGGCAGAACATCCAGCGACCTGTCGGCCATGTGTTTACGGCAACCTCGCCGGGGAAACTGCGCCGGCCTGCCGGTCGCCTGGAGGCCGGGCGGGCTTGCGCCAGATGGGGACGGAGGAACAGGGTTCGCCGTACAGGATTTTCCGGGCTACGCGCTGCAAATGTCGAGTGGCTATCATGTAGGCATCGGCGGGTACGAATTTGCTGGCGCAGCCTTTCACGACGACGATCCGGTCCTGCAAACGGCTCCAGTTTTCGGTTTCCAGCTTGCGGACAAAATAATCACGGAGGAGGTCCGCCGCCCGCCCGAACGCCGCCGAGGTCGCTATTCCTTCTAATTTCGCAGCTACGAGCATGTAGGCCCAGATGGGGATGATGGCATCCGTGGAGCAGAACACGGCGACGTGCCGATCCCGATAGGCTTCCCAATCGTGCGCCGCCACGGCTTCCCGAAACGCTTTCTCGCGCAACACCAGGCCCCGGTACAGAAGCGGAGCCAGGTCCAGTTCGTCTATGGGCCGCTCGTCCCACAGGTCTTCCAGGTTATAGACGACGATGTCGCTCTCGGCGACCCGGTTTACGATGGGTTCCATTATTGTGAGGTATCTCGTTTGTCCGTTACCCTTCCCCGGGGGGGTGAGGTCATCCGGGTTTCAGCACGTCTGCGAACCGCCCGACGGCGTGGTCTATTTCTTCCGGGGTGGTAAACCGTCCCAAGCTCAACCGGATGGTTCCGAGCGCTTCGGCATCCGTCAGCCCCATGGCTTTCAGCACGTGGCTCGGCCGGCCCGTTCCGCTCGAACAGGCGCTTCCTGCGGAGAACGCCAGATCGCGCAGGGCCGTCATGACGTTCGCCGCCCGATATCCCGGAAGGGTGACGCTCGTGGTTTGCGGAAGCCGGGGGCCTCCCTGTCCGTGCACCCTCATTCCGGGAACGTACCCCTCCAGGGCCTGTTCCAGCCGGTCGCGCAATGCCTCCAGCCGCCGGGCGTCCTCCGGCCCTTCCGAAGCGGCAATCGCCAGGGCGGCTCCCAGCCCGACAATGCCGGGTACGTTGAGTGTACCCGCACGCATCCCCTCCTGCTGTCCTCCTCCGCTAAAAAGGGGCGACGGCCTTACGGGTTTCCCGCGTCGCCGAACGTACAGCGCCCCCACGCCCTTGGGCCCGTACACCTTGTGCCCCGAGCAGGCCAAAAGATCCACGTCTTTCGTGGATACGGGGAGTTTCCCTACCGCCTGGGTTGCATCGGTGAACAGGAAGATGCCGCGCGGCCGGGTGATGCTGGCTACTTCCTCGATGGGTTGCACGATTCCGGTTTCGTTGTTCGCCCACATCACGGCTACGAGGATCGTATCCGGCTCCAGGGCCTGCTCCACCGACTCGGGTGCAACCCGTCCGTCCGGCCCTACGTCGAGGTAGGTAAGCCGGAACCCCCGGCGCTCGAGGTCGGCGCAGGCGCCCAGGAGGGCGCTGTGCTCGGTGCGCGTCGTTATGAGATGGCTGCCTCTCCCGGAGTAAGCTTCGGCGCACCCTTTCAACGCGGCATGGATGCTCTCCGTGGCGCCGCTCGTGAATACGATTTCGTCCGGTTCGGCCCCCAGTATATCCGCCGTTTGTTCCCGGGCCAGGGCTACCGCTTCGTCGGCCGCCCACCCGTACGCGTGTCCCCTGCTGGCCGGGTTGCCGAAGCGCTCGGTGAAGTACGGCAACATGGCCTCCATAACCCGGGGGTCAACGGGCGTGGTGGCGTTGTAATCGAGGTATAGGGGCGTTTTCATCGGCATCGTAGAGAGATCTTACCGGACAGAAAGGAGGGGGTTTCGCTCGTCCGGAACCTGTTTACCCGGCTGCGTTACACCATGCCGCCCCGATCAACCGAACGCTCGTACCCATGCCTACTCCTGCGCTGCCTTCATGGAAATGGCTTTTACTAATCCGGGGGCCGGTTCTGGCATTCTGCATCTTACTGGCCGGCTGTGATGCGACTGAACCCGACGACGCAGGAGACGACCGGATCATCGAAGGGGTCAATATGACGCAGCTCTTCGCCTCGCCCACCGATAATGAGATCCGTAGCATTCTGGCGGACTGGCAGGGGCGCGATGTCTCGCCGCAGGGCGTAACGGTGGTTCATACCGCCCCCGTAACGCTGGGCTCCACGCCGGCCACGCTTCGCATCGTTCGGCACCGGGTAGCCGGCGCGGATCATTACGGAGCGGTCATCGCACCGAACAACGCTGCTGTCAAAAGCCTTCCGCTGCTGGTTTTTCTGCACGGAGGGGACGACGGGATCGACGTGCAGGGCACCGTGCTCCTGCTCGGCCTGGGCCTTCCGGGCATCGAGAACCGGTTCGTGTACGTGATGCCGTCGTTCCGATCCGAGCCGCTTTCCTTCGGATCGGTTCGCTACCGGTCTACCGGCCAGCCCAGCCCGTGGGATTACGACGTGGACGACGCCCTCGCTCTGGTAAACGTAGCCGCTTCCATCACACCCGCCGCCGATCCGGAGCGCATTTCCGTACTCGGCTTCAGCAGGGGCGGGGGTCGCGGGCTGCCCATGGGGGCGCGCGACCCCCGCATAGACCAGATCGTCGAGTTTTTCGGCCCCACCGACTTCTTCGGGCCCTACGTGCAGCGCATTGCCGCCGACGCCCTCCGGGGCCAACCCCGCAAGCTGCCCGGGCTGGATTACCTCAACTCGGCTTTCATCCAGCCGCTGAAAACCGGTGCGGTCAACCTCCCTACGGTCCGCAGCGAATTGCTCCGGCGCTCGCCCGTGTACTTCGCGGAGCGGCTTCCGCAGGTGCAGGTCCATCACGGCGCCGCCGACAGCACGGTGCATGTCAGCCAGGCGGAGGCGCTCATCGCGGCTATGGACCGCATCGGCCGGCCGAACCCTTCTTCCTCCTTCGAGGGGTATATTTACCCCGGAGGAACGCACGATCCGTTTACGCTATCCGGTATGCTCGCCCTGACCCGCTCCCGCGACTTCCTCCGGCGTTCGCTTACCGCCGCCATGAGCCCGGCCGGACCGCTGGTCGAGGTTTCTCCGTGACGTCCATTCTGATCCGGGCCGTCTCCTCGGAAGCCGACTGGGCGGCCGCCCGGCTCATCCGGACCCGCGTGTTCATCGAGGAACAGCGCTGCCCTCCCGAAGAGGAATGGGACGCTTTCGACGACCGCGCCCGCCACCTGATCGCCACGATAGACGGGCTCCCGGTTGCCACTGCCCGGTGGCGCGCCGTCGTCCACGACGGCCGCCCGGCCGCTAAACTGGAGCGTTTTGCCGTTCTGTCCGAGTACCGGGGGCGGGGCTGGGGCCAGGCGCTCGTCCGCTACGCGATGGCCGATGCGCTCAGGGCAGGTTTCCGGACCTGCGTGATCCATGCGCAGGCGCACCTGGAGCCGTTTTACACCGGCTTCGGTTTCCGGGCCGTCACGGGCGAGCGCTTCATGGAAGCCGGCATCCCGCACGTCGAAATGGTGCGCCGCGGCGACGGCTAACCGGAAACGAAACAACCCCGGCGCGGAATCCCGGCCGGGGTTGCTCGATAGGAAGGGGACGAATTACAGATCCTGAACCACGTTCAGGTCGGTGTCCACGATGGCCGGATTGAGCCGCACCGTGAGGCCCCGCCGCAGCTCGTTCACCGACGCCTGCACGGCTTTCTGACGCCGCTGGTTCAGAAGCCCCTGACGAGCGCTCGAGGTATCCATCAGTTCGGCCTGGCGCTTGCCCGTCAGGCGGATGATGTGGTATCCGAACCGGGTGCGGACGAGCTCTTTCGTCACGTCTCCGGAATCGGCAAGGGCGTAAGCGGCTCGCTCGAAGGCGGGCACCATCTGGCCTTTGCTGAAATAATCCAGATCGCCGCCCTGGGCCGCCGTCGCATCGGCGCTGTGCCGCCGGGCCAGTTCCGCGAAATCCGTCCCGGCCCGCGCGCTATCCAGCACGGCCTGGGCCGTCTTTTTCACGCTGTCCTCATCTCCGGGGCGAGCGCTCGGGGAAACCGGGAAGAGGATGTGCTGCGCCCTGACCTGTTGGGCCTGCTCCTGCCGGTACGTCTCGACGTCTGCTTCGGTCGGGTCGGCGACGCCTTCGAGCATACGCTCCTGTAGCGTCTGCAAGCGCACTTCCTCACCGATCATCTTGCGCAACGAGTCCTCGGTGATGTTCTCCGACGCCAGCGCCTGCTGGAAAGCTTCCGGTGAAGGGTACTGCCCCCGGATCCGGCTCAACTGGGCCGCCACACGGCCCGTATCCGCCACGATGTTCAAGCGTTCGGCTTCCTGATACAGCGCGTGCCGCATCACGAAATCCTCCAGGATGTTGCGCCGCAGTTCCCGGCTCTGCTCCGGATCGTCCTGAACCATGGGGAAGCGGGTGAAAATCATGCTCAGCCGGTTGTTGAAATCGGCCGTAGTCATCGTATCGCCCCCGTTCGGCGAAATCACGATGGCGGCAATCGTTGAATCCGTAATCGGCTCGCCAATGGTGTACTGGACGATTTCATCTTCCGGAGCCTGTTCTTTGGCCTTGCTGCTGCATCCAAGCAGCACGATGAATCCGGTCAACAGGGTGGCCCATACGACGTGCCGTTTCCAGGCGCCACGCAGGGAGTGCAGGTAATTGGACATCAGATTGGTTCCTCTCGGCTTCGTAAATCCTGCCCTCACCTCAGGCGCTTGCGGGCCAACATCCGGCAGCGAGGGATTCGACAGGCAAAAAACTTGTAAAACGTGCACTCATACAGACGATGCCGTTATTTGTTCTACGGGTCTGTTTCCTGCAATCGCATAAACGGGCGTGTGGTCATTTTTTCATCGGAAGCTCTCGAAAAGGGGTCTGCCGCCTGTCTTTATACCGCCGTGGAGTTTCGATGAAACGGAAACCTGGGTCAGGCGGGGGCGTTTCCGCTTCCCTGTACCGACGCCGCGTTCGTCTAGGGGTCTAGGACGTCAGCCTCTCACGCTGGTAACACGGGTTCGAATCCCGTACGCGGTACTTCAAATAACCCTCTCCGTAAGCTCCTGTTATTAAGGACCTGCGGAGAGGGTTTTTCGTTGCCTCGAAACCGTTTCCCTATAATGTCCCTGAAACGGGTCCCCGGGGGCTGTTTTTCTGTCTCGCACCTGAGATTGTACGCCCCGTAGACGGCGAGGCCTGCGACTCCTCTGCGGCATAGGCGGGCCGGCGCATGGCTTCATGCGCCTGAGGCGCACTTCTTTTTCCGCCCAAAACGATGGGGATGCATCTCCACC
>CBDUBS010000098.1:0-12919 GCA_965365445.1 uncultured bacterium
TTGGGCCCCCACGGAAGCCGCCTCGCCGTGAAGGCCTGTTTCGACGATGCGGGTGCGGTATCCACGTCGCTCCGCTTCTTTGCGGCAGGCATCAAGAGCCGTCTGGTTTCCGCCGATCAGCCGCGTCCGCACCCGATTGAACAGCGGGTCGCCGGGCTTCAAGGTTTCCGGAAACCCGCCGCCGCAACCCTGCTCGATGAAGCGCCGGACTCCTGCCGGAACCACGGTCCACAGGTTACAGGAAAGCAACACGTCTCGCGCGTCGCTGAAGGTCGTCGGGTCTGCGACGGTAGGACCTCCGGCGATGACCGAAAGGTCGTCACTGATTACGTCGGAGAGAACGAGGGCGCGTACATCTCCGTGCCGGACCGCTCCGGCCAGCTTTCCTCCCGCCACGGTAGAAAGGTGTTTGCGTACGGTGTTGATATCGCCTATCGGAACGCCCGATGCCAGGAGCAAGGTAAAGACTTGTTGCGCCTCATGAAGCGGTATGTTTCCCTCGAAATCCGCACAGAGCGCCGACCCACCTCCGGAGATCAGGGCAATCAGCAGGTCGTTATCGCCACAACTACCGGCCAGTTCGAGCGCCCTTCGTGCGGCGTACACGCTGCGTTCGTCGGGCGTCGGATGCCCCGCTTCGTATATCCTGATCCGTTCGGGCCGGTGGATGAATGACGGAAGGCTATCCGCATAGCCGTCCGGTACCACAACGAACCCCTCGTCTATCCGTTTTGCCGTTCGCCTTTCCAGTTCTCCGGCCAGGGCGGCCGAAGCCTTCCCGATCCCTACGACGACGACCCGTTTGTACCCGGCCAGGCCATCCAACACGTCCTCTCGGCCCTCGAACAACAGATCCGCCTGTACGGCCCGCACTCCAGCGGCGAAGATGGAGCGTAAGTCATCTTCGAGTATGGCGGTGGGGATCATGGATTTACACGGGGCGATTCGGCGTGGACGAGCGCCGTCGCCAGCGCATCCGGGGAGGGATGGGAAGCAACGGCGTCTACATCGAATCCCGCCTCCCGCAACGCTTCAGCCGTCGCATCCCCGATGGCGGCTACACGAGGTCGCTCGTCCGGATGTAGTTGGGCGGCGCCCACCGCTTCCACTCCGGACGGGCTGAAGAAAACCACCCAGTTCGCACTTCTGACGGCGGCAAGATCGATATCGGAGCGGAGATGCGTTTCGTAGACGCATAACTCCTCGAACGCCACCCCTGCTCGTTGGAGGTTCTCCGGGACCGTATCGCGGCGGCGATTACCACAGAGGAACAGCAGGGGCAGCTCGATGTCCTGAGAGACGATATATTGTGCCAGCTGCTCTCCGGAGCCGCTGGAGGCGCCCTCCGGCGAAAAGCCGAGTGCTTCAAGTGCCCCGGACGTCCGTGGGCCTACCGCGAAGATTCGCCGGGTATGCCAGGAGCCTGTTTCCGAGGGAAGCCACCGGAGCTGTTCGGCCAGGGCTACCACCGCGCGGGGGCTGGTCAGGATCAGCCCGCTGTAGCTTTCCGGCCGTTGCAACGCCTCCCTGAGTTCCTTTACATGCGTATACTCATACTCCAGAACGGGGAGGTTAACCACCTCGAACCCGACGGCTCCGAGCACCTCCCCGAACGGGTTGCCCTCCTCGGGTTCGTGCAAGAGGCAGACCCGGCCGCGCCGGGAGCCTTCGGACGGGGTGTGCGTCATGGGGTGCGCCTCTACTTGGACCGCGTTTCAGGGTGTGCGGATGGCATGCAAAACGGCGCCCGCACCTCGTTCGAGCAGCAAACCGGCCAGGGCTTCCCCGACGGATTCGGCTGCCTCGACCGGCCCGTTGGCCGTATCACGAATTAAAGACCGACCATCAAGCGTTGCAACACAACCATGCAACGTGATCGTATCGCCGTACCGTTTACCCAGCGCCCCGATGGGCACCTGGCATCCCCCTTCCAGTTTTCTGAGGAAGGCTCGCTCGGCCCGGGTGCAGGCCGCCGTATCCGGATGGTGGATGGCCTTTTCGACGACCGCGCACGTTTCAGCATCACCGTTGGAACATACCACACCCAGCGCGCCCTGCCCGACCGCCGGAAGCATTCGCTCCATCGGGATGCGTTCCCGGCGATGACTCGAAAGGCCCAATCTGACGAGGCCGGCTTCGGCCAGAATGATGCCGTGCCACCGGCTTTCGTCGAGTTTCCTGAGACGGGTCTCTACATTGCCCCGAACGGACTCGATGTGCAGATCCGGCCTCCAGGCCAGCAACTGAGCCTGCCTTCGGAGCGAGGAAGTCGCTATGGTCGCTCCGATCGGTAAATCGTCGAGCGTTCCTGTAAACGACGGATGCGCGATGAACACGTCCCAGGGCGATTCGCGGTCGCTGACTGCGGCCAGGCACAGTCCCTCGGGCAGAAGGGTGGGCAGATCTTTCAGCGAGTGCACGGCCAGGTGAATCTCACCGGCGAGCAGCGCCAGATCCAGCTCCTTCGTGAATAGCCCTTTGTCTCCGATTGCGGCAAGCGGGACATCCAGGATGCGATCCCCCACCGTACGGTACTCCGCCATTTCGACGGGCACGCCGCACCGCTCCAGCGCTTTCCGGACGGCATGGGCCTGACGGAGGGCCAGCGTACTGCTGCGGGTACCGAGAATCACATCAGGAGGGGGTACGGTGGGTATCAGCGGCGAACTCGGGTCCGGTGAGGACAGCAGACAGGGCGGAGTCTGGATCGGCCAGCCACCGTGAGAGCAGATCGTCGCCGGCAGCCTGTTCCCGGGGCAGCAAGCGGTCCGGTTCAGCCAACGTTTCTCCTTCCGGGGCATCATCGCAACGGGGGCGGGAAAACAGGTACTGTAACAGGCGAATGCCGTTTACGAAATCGATGCTCTCGGGACTGACGCTTTTCAATCGGACGACCGGTACCGCCAGCAGTTTCTGCATGATGGAACGGGTGAGCACGTCCAGTTCTTCCCGGTCGGTATCGGAAAAGCGATGGTGATGCCGCTCGATCTCCCGCCGACGAATGGCTTCGAACGTTTCCCGAATGGCCTGAATGCCGGGTTGCAGGGCCTGCTGATGAAACATCCAGGCGACGAATTCCGAAAGCAGCTCATCGCATATGGCCTCGGCGGCCGGCGTCTCCGCCCGTCGGTGAGCTTCCGTGCGGCGTATCCATGCGTTGAGTGTATCCAGGTCGAGCACCCTGTGCCCCGCTATCCGTCCTACGGCCGGCTCGACGTTCCGCGGCGTCCCTATGTCGATCAAGAGAGTGTCCCGGGCGCCGGGCGCTTTCGGAAGCACCGATTCCGCTTCGATGACCGGCGAGGGCGACGACGTTGCGGCCAGCACCACATCCGCATCACGTATGGCCCCATAGCGTTCCTCCCACGGTACGGTTTGTGCTCCGACTGCCGCCGCCAGTTCGGATCCCCGGCCTTCCGTACGGTTGATGAGAATGAGCGACCGGACCGGCTGCTTGCGAAGCACCTGCAGGATCAGCCGGCTCATTTGCCCGGCTCCGAGCACGACAATCCGGCTGCCCGCCAGCCCGTTTCGTCCCCCGTCTTCCAGATGGTTGCGAGCCATGGCTACAGCGGCCGCTCCCACGGACACGGCCCCCGACGTTACGCCCGTCTCCGTAGCAACCCGCTTGGCGGCGCGAAATGCGGTGTGCATCAGCCGGTGAAGAACGGCGCCCACCCGGTCATGGTGTACGGCCAGCCGATACGCCTCTTTCACCTGCGACAGAATTTGCCCATCCCCGAGCACCATGGATTTCAGGCCGGATGTCACGCGAAGCACATGCCACACGGCGGCTTCGTCGTGGTACATGAACGAGGCTTCCTCGTCCCATGCGATCCCTACCGCTATTCCAATGGCGTTCTTGATGCCCTGCACGTCCGCTTCGGTACCATACAGATACACTTCCGTACGATTACATGTCGAGAGCAGGACGAACTCGCTGCCTTCCTCCAGCGTAAGCACCTCGTACAAACGGGTTTGCGTAGAAACATCGAGCGCAAAGGCGTCTCGCACCTGGACGCGGGCCGACTCATAATTGAACCCGAAGGCAAAAAAGGACATGCTTCGTTGATACGGTGGCTCGTGAAAACGCATCTACCGATCCGGCGGCTTGAAACGGGTACTCGGATAAAGCCGGGGTATACGATAAAGATCCGTTAAGTTATGGATAAGCCGCAGGTTTTTCCACTGGTAAAGGCAAACGATTTCAGAAGGGGCGTCCGGCCGCGTAGCGACGCTGCGCAGGATCCGGCCCGGCGTTGCATGATTGGGCTCCGATGCCGATTTTGGCCTATCAATCGCCCGGCGGCGAGCCGCCGCAGGACCACCCTTCTGCTTTTACGACTAGGATCCTCGTATGACTTCAACCGCAACCGATAACCTGGCGCGACGCCACGACCGTCTGGCAAAGGCCCTCGAAGCGGCCGATTACGACGCCTTGATCGTGAACCCGGGACCCGGATTACTGTATCTCACCGGGCTCCATTTCCACCTCATGGAGCGGCCCACCGTTGCCTTTTTCAGGCCCGGACAAACGCCCGCGATGGTCTTTCCGGAATTTGAAACGGCCAAGGTGGAACACCTACCCTTCCGGATGGAATCGTTTACCTACACCGAAAAACTGAAAACCTGGGATGAAGCGTTCGAGAAAGCCGTAGCCGCCTGCGGACTGGAAGGCCGCCGAATCGGTGTGGAACCCCGGTCGCTTCGCTTCCTGGAACTGGAGTTTGTCCGGCGGGCCGCCCCCTCGGCCCGGTTCGATTCCGCCGAGGCGGTTATGGCCGAGCTTAGGATGTACAAGGATGATTCCGAGATCGAGCGGATGCGAAAGGCGGTTAAAGTAGCCCAGCAGGCGCTTCGGGCCACCCTCCCCGCCGCCGTACCGGGCATTTCGGAGCGCGAACTGGCCGGCGAACTCACGGCGAATCTGCTCCGCGCCGGCAGCGAGCCCGAGCTGCCCTTTCCTCCTATCGTTGCATTCGGACCCAACAGCGCCAACCCGCACGCCTCCCCCACCGACCGGGCGCTGGCTGCCGATGACCTCATCCTGTTTGACTGGGGCGCCTCGGTTGACGGCTATTTTTCTGATCTGACCCGCGTTTTTCGTATCGGCCGGGTCGAAGCGGAACTGGAGAAGATCGCCGACATCGTGCATCGAGCCAATCAGGCTGCGGTCCGGAAGGCCGGTCCCGGCGTGCCGGCCGGCGAACTCGACAGGGCCGCCCGAGACTACATTACCGAGGCAGGATACGGGGATTTTTTCATCCACCGAACGGGACATGGGCTCGGCCTGGAAGACCACGAGGACCCGTACATCCGGGGAGACAACGAACAGATCCTCCGACCGGGGATGACTTTTACCATCGAGCCCGGCATCTATCTGAAAGGTCTGGGTGGCGTTCGCATCGAGGACGATGTCGTCATTACGGAGGATGGAGCCGAGAGCCTGAGCGACATGCCACGCGAGTTGCTGCCTCTCAGATAGCCCTGGTGGTTCAGTCGCCCGGCAGAATGTGTTCGTTCAGAAACTCCAGCATACGGGCCTGCTGGGGTCGGTGTCCGTGGCGGGCTTCCACGTTGATGTATGGAATGCCCTCTCGGGCTGCATAAACGGAAAGGGAGCCGTCATCGACAACCGTGTCGTTGTTTTGTAGAACCACGTTGTAATCCCCGCTTCGTATCTCGGTGTAGGCATCCACGTCGGTGACGAAAAAGAAGTCGTCCGGGTCCATTCCGTCGGCGACGTGCACAAACATGGCATCTCCGGCATAAGGTCCGTCCTGCACGTAGCTCAGTACGGAAAATTCTCCCTGCGTGTTGTTGTGAACGGTAATGAGATACCGTCCGGAATCAGGCCGGACGATGTCGAGCAGATTCGACGCGAAGAGCCGCACGGCCGCTACCGCTTCCGGAGCGTACGGGCCGGACTCCCGAACTGTCTTCTCCGCCCCGGCTTCGCTGAATATCCGATTCGGATCGAACCGGTACCGACCCTCCCCGAGACCGAAAGTGATAAGGCGGCGTCCCCGGTGTTGAATCTCATAAAGGGTTCCGCCGAGCCGGCGAAGGACCTCCAGGGTGGCATCGACGGCGGTGTTCTCGTCATCGTGCAGGCTCACGTAGGCCGGCCTACCCGATCCCGCGGTATGGATGACGACGTTCACGGAAGACTCTCCAACCGGTATGGCTACGACCCGCTCCTGAATGGTGAACGATGCCTGAGAGCACGACATGATGCAAGCCGGAACTATACAAAGAAGACCCGCAAGAAAGGCGTAACGCCGCATGATGAAGGGATGCCTATCGATCGGGAAGGAGCGGGGCTGGTTACTCCTGCGCAGGATCCATCAAGGGTTCACTACTCCGTGTATCCAAGAGAGTTCGCCAGGTTTTCAGCCTGCCCGATCAGTTCCCCGATCGTTTTCAGGCCCTGGTTCCAGAAGGATAGATCGGTCAGGTCGATGCCGAGGCGTCCTACCAGGGTGTGCGGCCAATCCGAGCCGCCTGCCTCCAACAACCCGATGTACGCTTCAGTAAACGAAGCACCCTCGCGGCGGTATTTTTCGTACAACGCCAGCACGAGCAATTCTCCAAAGGCGTATGCGTATACGTAGCCGGGGGTATGCAGGAAGTGCGGAATGTAACTCCACCACAGCCGGTAGTGCTCGCCCAGCATCACGCTCCCCCGAAACATCCGACGTTGCGTTTCCATCCACATATCCGAAAACCGTTCGGTAGAGAGTTCCCCTTCCTCCCTCCGGGCCGTGTGAATCCGATCCTCGAACCGGTTCATGGCGACCTGACGGAATACGGTAGCCATCGTATCGTCTATTTTGCCGATCAGCATGGCCAGCCGGTTAGAAGGGTTCTTTTCCGCATCCATGAGCCGATTGAACACCAGCATCTCGCCGAACACCGAAGCCGTTTCGGCCGTCGTGAGCGGTGTATCGGCGTGAAACACACCCTGCCGGCGGGCGAGATACTGATGGACGCCATGCCCCAGTTCGTGGGCCAGCGTTTGCACATCCCGAATGCGTCCAGTGTAGTTCATCAGGATGTACGGGTGGGCGCTGGGCACCGCCCCGTGGCTGAAAGCGCCTCCCCGCTTTCCGGCAACGACGGGAGCGTCAATCCAGTTTTCATCGAAAAAGCGCTGCGCTACCCCTCCTATCGTCGGGTGGAACGTGTGGTAGGCCTCCAGCACCATCGACCGGGCCGCATCCCAGGTGTACGAGGAATCCACCTCGAGTATGGGAGCGTACCGGTCGTAATCCATCATCTCCTCGAGCCCCAGCAGGCGCTTCTTGAGCCGGTAAAACCGTTCGGCCAGGTCGTACCGTCCCGTAACCGAGTCGATGAGCGCCTGCACGACCTCATCGGATATTTCGTTGGACAGGTTGCGGGAAGAAAGCCACGTTTCAAATCCACGCAGCCGGTCGTCGGTGGACTTGTCGGCGAGCAGCGTATTGAAGATATAGGTGAGTTCCCGTTTTCGCTTGTCCAGCCCTTCCGTCAGGGAGAGCGCCGCCCGCCGCCTCGTCGTGCGGTCCGGTACGTACAACTGCGCAAGTACCTCCTGTTCCGTTACCCATTTCCCGTCGAGTTCGAACCGGGCGGACGCGATGGTTTCATCAAAGAATCGGCTCCAGGCCACGGCGCCCGTAATACTTTTATCGGCCAGTATTTTTTCTTCGGGCTCGGTAAGCAGGTGCTTCTTATGCAGGCGTTGCACCTCCAGATAATGACGGAACGGAGCCAGCGTCACGTCTGCCAGCAAGGCTTCGGCCTGCTTGTCTTCCAGCGCTGCCCACTCCAGTTCAAAAAAAATGATTTTCTTACCGGCCTCGGTATACGCCTCACGGACTTTCTGAAGCAGCGCTCCTCGTTCGGCATCCTCCGTAGCCGTCACCCACCGGAGATAGGCAAAGGTGAATGCTTTCCCCATACGGTCCTGAAAGGCTTCCAGAAGCCGCATGGCTTCAGCCAGTTCACCGGCGTTCAGGTCGGCCAGGCGACCGCGATAGGTTTCCTCGAACGTACGGGCTTCTTCCGCGCCGCGCCCCAGGTCGGCCTCCAGTTCGTAAAAGTCGGTGTATAAATCGGACAGGTTCCAGTGAACGGTTTCGGCTCCGGTAGGTCTGGCTTCCATGGAAACGGGATAGAAAGTAGGTTAGGGGTTCGGTTCAAGGTAACCCAAAGGAACCAAAATCGCCCTGTTCCATACTGGAAGCGACAAGCTAATAACACGCCCGCTGCGGCGGGCCGCAATATTCGTGGAGACATGGCAAGCTCGGGGCGACAACGGATCACGACAACGGAGGAACTAACGGAAGTGCTGGAGCTATCCGGCAAAGCGCCCGTTCTTGTTTTCAAGCACAGCTCCATATGCGCCGTCAGCGCGTTCGTCAAAATGAGAATACGCTCGCTAACCGACGAGAGCGATCCGCCGGTATTCGAGGTGGTGGTTCAGGAAGCGCGGCCGCTTTCCAATGAAATTGCCGATCGGTACGGCATCCGGCATGAAACTCCCCAGGCCATCCTGTTCTACCGAAACCGCCCGGTTTTCCATGCCTCTCATGGGGCCATTTCCGCCGAGGCCGTCCGTACGGCCGCCCGACGGGCCGTAACGGAGTCCTGAACGAACCGATGGTCTGTAACGCCCGGCCGATGTATCTGAGAACGTTACGTGTACGCAAAAACTCACCGGCCGGGACGCGCACCTTTAGCGAATCGTACGGGCGGTGGCTATACTCGACTCCGGAGTCGTCCGGGGCTCTCCATCGACGGCGCTCATTCGGATTCGTCCGCAGCCGTCGTTTTGATTGCGTTCCCGGTACGGTCTTCCGAACCATGTCCATAATCAAACCGGAGGATGTATGCCCGTACGTAAAGCGAACGCAGAATGGCAGGGAAATCTGAAAGAAGGGAAGGGAAATATGGCCTTCGGCAGCGGCGCCTTCAAAGGTCAGTACTCCTTCTCGTCACGTTTTGAAGAAGGAACCGGCACTAACCCGGAAGAACTGATCGCGGCCGCTCACGCCGGATGTTTCTCAATGGCCTTCGCGAATATTCTGTCGCAGGCCGGACACGAACCCGAGAGCGTCCGGACTACGGCCAACGTACACCTCGACAAGACGGATGGAGGGTTCCGGATCTCAAAAATCCATTTGAATACGGAAGCCGGCGTTCCCGGCATCGAGGAGTCCGTTTTTCAGGAAAAAGCCGAGACCGCCAAAAGGGAATGTCCGGTATCGAAGTTGCTTACCGGCGCCGAGATTACCCTGGATGCCCGATTGGTCGGGTAACTGGACACCATTAAAGTAAAGGCGAGGGGCCTGCCGGATGGAAGCGGCAGGCCCTCGTCCCCTCATGCGACAGGGTTGCGCAGGCAGCCTAGCCCTTCAATTTCTACTTCCACCACATCTCCCGGCTTCAGAAAGACCTTTGGTTCCCTGAACACACCTACCCCGCCCGGAGTGCCGGTCGAGATGATGTCGCCGGGTACAAGCGTGATGCTCTGCGAAAGGAATGAGATGATGAAAGGAATGCGGAAGACGAGTTCGCACGTGTTGGAGCGCTGCATCACCTTGCCGTTCAACCGGCATTCGACGGCCAGATTGTGGGGGTCGGCGATTTCTTGTCTCGTAACGAGATACGGACCAATGGGGCAGAACGTATCGAACGACTTGGCGCGGGTCCATTGTTTTTCCACAAACTGTACGTCCCTGGCGCTTACGTCATTCAGGTTCAGGTATCCGGCGACACACGCGAGCGCTCCATCCTCCGAAACGCGGCTCGTTTCGCGCCCGATCACCACAGCCAGTTCCGCCTCGTAATCTACCTGGCTCGACGCCTCGGGCGTCCAGCGTATCGGCTCGCCCGGCCCAACGACGGCCGATGGGTACTTGGCGAATGTGATGAGGCGATCCGGTACGGGGATGTTTTGCTCGACGCAGTGGTCACGGTAATTTAGCCCGGCGCAGATGATTTTACCCGGATTTACGGGGGGAATCGGGCGAATCATACCCAACGGGTACACGCCGTTCCCATCCAGTCCCGTGCGTTGCGACGCCTGCCTGACCGCCTCGTGCAATGCCGCTCGCCCTTCCTCGCCTGCCGCAAGGTAATCCGCCATATCGCTGATTACAGGATGGGCATCTCGCCGCGATGAAGGTGCGAACCGGCGCATGGCCTCCTCCGTTTCGATGACATAATCCCCCGCGACCGCGCCCAGTCTGGCGCGCCCGTCCTGAAGGAAGCGTATCAGTTTCATAATGTAGTAGCTCAGTGTTTAAGGAAGCCGGCCGGAAACAAGGTCCGGCGAAAGACATGCCGTTATCGGGTACCCTGATGAATTACTTTACGTACGGCGGTAGATTTTCGCTCGCGTCCATCCTAACTTGCTTTCCTGAAGAAGTCAATCCCTGTCGGGTCGTTTGAGATCGGGCCGGCGCTCGCTTGCAGGCCGGCGCATCCCGAATCCTGAGAATTTTAGTTTGAGGTTCGTTTATCATGGTCACTCCCAGACTAGTAGGGCCCTTTTTAACGGGCGATTCCATTTCTGCAGCGGCGCGCCGGTTCGACGGACGGGCGGTTGTGCCGGGCCAGGACGATATTCGCACGGTCGAGTTATTCAATGCCACGCCGGCCATAAACCGCCGGGAAGAAATCATCACGGGCGACAATTCCACGTTTCGCTTTCTTCGTTTCGCGCGCATCGCGCTCGATCCCGGCGCCGGAGGATACGCCCCGATGCCGGTCGGCGTCGGCGCCACCGAAGAGGCCCTGTTTTACGTGGGGCGGGGTTCTGTCCGGCTGGAAGTAGGCGGGGCTTCTTACGATATGTCGCGAGGTGACGTACTGTATGTCGGTCTGGGAGAGCAGGTTACCATCAGCGCGCACGAGAAAGCCGACGTGAGCGAATACCGGGCCGTCGAGTGCCACACGAAGTACCCGGTTCAGCTCGTTCGGCATACGGACATCCACGGGACGCCGCTGGCAGCCGACCTGGGTTCCCGGCGACCCATGACCCGGCGTACGGTATTCAAACTGGTGGACCAGAACGTTCAGGCCTGCCGCCTGCTTTTCGGCGATACCTACGTCGAGAGCGTTGGGGGAGTCGGGTCGTACCCGCCGCATTTCCACGGACCTGACGGACCGTACGGGTTGAAGGATAACGCCAAGGAGGAAATCTATCATTTCCGTTGCGCCTCGGAAATCGATGGAGATATCCCGTTCGTCCTTCAAAACTGCTCCCGACCCGGAGAAAAAGTGAACACGTACGTTCATGTTTTCGACGAACAAGCGATAAACGTCACTCCCAGCTTCCACGACACCATTGCGCCCCCCGCTGTGGATTTCATGTTTATGTGGTGCCTCGGCGCTTACACGGAGAACCACCGGGATTGGGCTGAAATCTTCAACCGTCCCGGATACGAAAACGAGTGGTAGCTGCGCGGCATTCCCAACCGCCCTACATACCTCTGTAGCGCTGAGATGCCGTCCCGACACGACCGCCCCATCCAGCCGTTTACGGTATTAACCCTCCCCTATTTCTATGCCCTATCTTCTCGGGATCGACGCCTCCACGACGGCTACGAAAGCCCTCCTGGTGGACGAAAATGGTTCTGTCGTGGCCGTGGCCGCCAGCGAATACGCCTACGAAACCCCCCATCCCCTGTGGAGTGAGCAGGAGCCCGCCCTCTGGTGGGAAGCGGCGGTTGCCGGCATCAGGCAAGTACTGGCCGACTCGGGGGCGCCGCCGGAGGAAATCGTAGGGGTAGGGCTTACGGGCCAGATGCACGGCCTGGTCATGCTGGACGAACAGGGCCAGGTGCTCCGCCCTGCCATCCTGTGGAACGATCAGCGCACGGGCGAGCAATGCGACGAAATCCGGGACCTTATAGGCAAAGAGCGGCTCATTCAGATTACGGGCAACGATGCCCTGACGGGCTTCACGGCGCCCAAGATCCTCTGGGTACGCCGGCACGAGCCGGAATACTTCGAGCGGTGTCGGCATATCCTGCTCCCGAAGGACTACCTGCGTTTTCGCCTTACGGACGAGTACGCCACCGACCGGGCCGGCGCGGCCGGCACATTACTACTGGATGTGCATACCCGCGACTGGTCGGATGAAGTGCTTTCGGCTCTCGGAATACCGCGTAGCTGGATGCCTCCTACCCATGAAGGCACCGAAATTACCGGAGTGGTATCCGAGAAGGCGGCCGCGCTTACGGGGTTGGCGGCTGGAACGCCCGTCGTGGGGGGTGGCGGCGATCAGGCAGCCGGAGCGGTAGGGGTGGGCGCCATAGAGGAAGGAGTGGTATCCCTCGTACTCGGCACCTCTGGTGTGGTTTTCGCAGCGGCCGATTCTCCGTTCATCGAACCGCAGGGCCGCCTGCATTCATTCTGCCACGCCGTACCCGGAAAATGGCACTTGATGGGGGTGATGCTCTCGGCGGCGGGTAGTTTGCGTTGGTACCGGGATACGCTGGCCCCGGGTGTGCCGTTCGATCAACTGGTGGAAGAAGCGGCATCCATTCCCGAGGGCAGCGAGGGCCTGTTCTTCCTCCCGTATCTGACCGGCGAGCGCACCCCTCACCCGGATCCATACGCGCGGGGGGCATTCATCGGCCTGACCGTCCGGCACACGCGCGCGCACATGACACGCGCCGTGCTCGAAGGGGTGGCCTTTGGCCTTCGGGACGGTTTCATGCTGATGCAGCAGGCCGGGCTTCCGGCGCCAGAGCAGGTCCGTGTATCCGGCGGCGGAGCACGCAGCGCCCTGTGGCGCCAGATTCTCGCGGATGTGCTCAACTCGGAACTGGTAACGGTAAATACCACCGAGGGCGCCGCTTACGGAGCAGCGTTACTGGCGGGCGTGGGAGCAGGCATCTGGTCCGACACCGCACAGGCCTGC
>CBDUBS010000099.1:0-12891 GCA_965365445.1 uncultured bacterium
TACGCAGGCGCACTCGCCGATGGCATATAAGCCGGGAACGACGGATCCCCGCCTGGCCCGTTCGACGCGTCCGTCCGCATCCGTGGGGATGCCGCCCATGGCGTAATGGCAGGTCGGCGCTACCGGGATCATTTGGGTCAACGGGTCAACGCCCAGGTACGTTCGGGAAAACGTGGCAATCTCCGGCAGTTTCTTTTCGATGACTTCCGCCCCGACATGCGTGAGGTCCAGGTCCAGGTAGTCCTTTCCGTTGATTCCGCGCCCCTCGGCGATTTCCTTGTACATACACTGCGAGACGAGATCGCGCGGCGCCAGGTCCTTTACCGTCGGCGCGTAGCGTTCCATGAACCGCTCGCCGTCTTTATTACGCAGGATGCCGCCCTCGCCGCGCGCCCCTTCGGTGATGAGGATACCTAGTCGGTAGAGCCCGGTCGGGTGGAACTGCACGAATTCCATGTCCTCCAGGGGCAGCCCTCGGCGAAGTACGATCGCCATGCCGTCGCCGGTGCCGGCGTGCGCGTTGGAGGTGGTCTTGAACGCGCGGCCGTACCCGCCGGTGGCGAAGTTGACGATTTTAGCGTGGAACGTATGGACTTCGCCCGTCAGCACCTCGTAGGCTACCACGCCGCACGTTTCGCCCTCGGGCGTCATGAGCAGGTCGAGCACCTGGTATTCGTCGTAGAACCGGACGTTGTTCTTGACGCACTGCTCGTAGAGGGTATGCAGGATGGTATGGCCGGTGCGGTCCGCCGCGTGGCAGGCGCGTCGGACCGGCGCCTCACCGAAGTTGCGCGTATGCCCTCCGAAACGCCGCTGGGAGATTTTTCCTTCCTTGTTGCGGCTGAAGGGCACTCCGTAGTGTTCCAGCTCGATGATGGTGCGGGGGGCATCCTGGCACATGATCTCGATGGCGTCCTGGTCGCCCAGGTAATCGCTGCCCTTTACGGTGTCGAAGGCGTGCCAGAGCCAGTGGTCTTCTTCTTCGTTGCCGAGGGCGGCGCCAATGCCTCCCTGGGCGGCGCCCGTGTGGGAGCGGAGGGGGTGCAGCTTGGATACGACGGCTACATCGGCGCCGCCTTCCTTGGCATATAAAGCGGCCATCAACCCTGCGCCGCCGGCCCCGACGATGACGATATCATGCGAGAAAATCATGGATCTTCTATAATGTAGTCTTTATTTATCCTTCCCTGTGCAGGTGTAGAACCGGCCCGAAGCCGGACGGCGGGCTTCTCGTGAGCCCGTTTCGACTCCTATCCTGCGTATCCCCATCCGGCGGTAATCACCGAATACAACCCGACCACCAGCAGGATCAGGGCCACGGTCCAGGTCAGCGTGAAGGTAATCACGCGCGCCATGTCGTTCCGGATATAGTCCCCCAGCACGTTGTTCAGGCCGTAGAAGCCGTGGTGCAAGGCAAAGATGAGAAAGAGGATGTTGAACCCTTTCCAGAGCACGCCGTACACCGGGTTGGCGAGCCGTGCCATTACCACATCGTAGGGGGTTATTTCGGCCGTCGTGCCGGCGAGCGCCTGGACGGCATCACGGGCTTCGTCCGAGTAGACGGGCATTTCGTTTTCTTGCACCACGGCCGGGGTTACGGTCGCGGTTTGGTGGTCGAAGTGCTGCACCCAGAAGTGCGTGATGAGCAGAAAAATGAGAAAGGTGCCCGTAACACGATGCAAAAACCAGGAGAAGCCTGACGATCGTGTGGACTTTCCGTAGGGGTTAGCCATATCCGTAGTAATTTCTCTCTGTTAGGAGGCGTAGTAAGCGATCAGCGCATAGATGGAGGGATACCCCCCGATCAGGATGATCGCGATCGCCACGGCGCCGAGCGTCCAGAACAGTTTTTTGTGGTTCGGACTCCAGCCCAGAAAATCGATCAGGACGATGCGCAATCCGTTGAGGGCATGGTAGGCGACGGCCGCAAGCAGCAAGAACTCGCCCAGCTTGAACACCGGAGCGTGGTACTTGACGATGAGCGTATTGAAGGACGCCGGGTCGCCCAGCGACCTCAACCCCCATACGTGGATTACGATGTATATGGTGAGCGCGACGCCGCTTAACCGGTGGGCCATCCAGGCAAACATGCCTGTCCGCACGCGGTATTTCAAGATGGGTTGAGGCTGGGCGCGCTCTACGGTTTCTAAAGCCATAGTGCGGAAGACGTTTGATTTAGGCAAACGAGAGCGTTCGGAAATTACACCCCGGCGCTCCGGGATGCAAAGTCTCTCCGGGGGAGCCAGAATATATCGTTAATGGGCCCGGCGTTGGCGAAAGGAAATCTAATTCACCGTGAATGTTCGAGGAGCAGGCCGCACCTCGCCCGGCCCGGCCGAGCGTCAGGAGGGTAGCGGAGCCTTTATGCCCGGTTGCCGATCGGGGCAACCTTCAGGCCGCGCGGGCCGGTGTATTCGGAAGTCGGACGGATGAGGCGGTTGTTCTTCCATTGTTCCATGAAGTGGGCCGTCCACCCGGTCATGCGGCTCATGGCGAAAATCGGGGTGTACAGATCGCAGTCGATCCCCATGGTGTAGTACACCGAAGCGCTGTAGAAATCGACGTTCGGGTAGAGGCCCTTTGCCTCGAGCATCGTGGAGGCGATTTCCAGGCTCATGTCGTACCACTTCGTGGAGCCGGATTCCTCGCTGAGCGCGCCGGCCATATCTCGAAGAATGGCGGCGCGGGGGTCCAGCACTTTGTACACGCGGTGCCCGAACCCGGCAATGCGTTCATGGCGACGGAGCATTTCCCGGATGTAATCCGAGGGGCTTTCGCCCCGTCCGTCGATGTCCAGCAGCATTTTCATCACGGCGATGTTGGCGCCGCCGTGCAAAGGGCCTTTGAGTGCGCCGATGGCGCCGGTGACCGCCGAATAGATGTCCGAAAGGGTAGAAGCGCTCACCCGGCCGGCAAACGTCGAAGCGTTGAGGCCGTGCTCGGCGTGCAGCACCAGGGCGGTGCTCAACGTGCGCTCCGCTGCGGCGCCCGGCCACTCGCCGTTGAGCATGTAAAGAAAGTTGGCGGATAGCGAGCCCTCGTGAACGGGCGGTACGTAGGGCTTTCCTTTGCGCAGCCGGTCGAGCGCCGCGATGATTCCGGGGGTCTGGGCGGTCAGCCGAATGGACTTGCGGTAGTTGGCTTCCGGGGTCATCAATTCGGCTTCCGGATCATACAGGGCGAGCATCGAGATCGCCGTGCGGAGCACAGCCATGGCATCCGAGCCGGGGGGGACGCTTTTCAACCACTCCACCAGGGGACCGGGCAGATCGCGCTCGTTTTGCAGGTGGTATAGCACTTCGTCCAGTTCCCCCTGTGTGGGCAGCGCGCCGTTCCACAGCAGAAAGGCCACTTCCTCGAACGCGGCGTTCGCACCCAGATCCTGGATGTCGTATCCGCGGTAAACGAGTTCGCCCTCCTGTCCGTTGATGTGGCAGATATCGGAGGAGAGCGCCACAACGTCTTTCAGGCCGCCCTGGGCGGGCGTTTCGGTGGTACGTGCGCTCGGGGCCTCTCGGCCCGGAGCCTTAGGCGTAGCGCTGATCATGGGGGTATCCTGTCTGGGCTGGTGGATTCCGGTCTGCCCCGGCGAGCCGTCTCGGAGAAGCAGTTAGTGCTTTCAATGATAAAGCCGAAAGGGACCGCACTGCAATCATTATCAAGCTTCATCGTATGAAATTGGTAAATATTTTAGGCAAAAGGAATCCGCTGGCGTATATTGAGCAAAAGCCGCTTGCCATAGCCCGAAGTCGTTGCGGATCATGTAGATCCGTCGAATGTCCGGTGAGAGAGATTCGGAAACGGATGGGCGGCGGATCAATCTGGATCCGTCCGGGTTCAAGCCGTTATATGATGTCCGCGTTTTGAGGTGTCCGCCGCCGGCTGTCGTACGTGCAGTGGTAATGAGTTGGTCTGGAACGCCGAGCGGCTGAATAGGCCGAGCCTCCGTTTGCGCCCGTCTGGGGCGAATTCGTATCCGTACGCGGCTCGCCGATCTCTCGTCGAGCCGCAACCCCGGTCGTTCGAGGTCCGGCCGGGCGGGATAATGCCGAAACGCGCCGCGTAGTGAAATTGAACGCTTTTTGCTTTGCAGAATGTCACTAGCGTTGTGATGGCGGCCCTTTTTGCCGGCCTGCACGCAACCTGTTCCATCTTTATCAACCTATTCAAGGAGTGCCTCACGCGCCCCTTGAGCCGGTACTTTACTGGCGATCCATGCTACACGGCCTATGAAGCGCTCCCTGTGCTTTCGGCCGTGCCTGCCCGGCCGCGCTTTGCTTCAGCGTGGGTTTACTCTCCCGTCTGCTCCTCTGCCTTACGCTTCCCGGAGATAACCTTACCCCTGCAACTGGTCCGGCCCGGTCCGCATCTGCTATTCGAAGGCCTGCTCTCGGGACGCTTGCCCAAGCGTCTTTTATGGCAAAAGAGATTATTGTTAATGTTGAAAATGAGCAGACACGCATAGCCATTCTCGAAAATGGCGAGCTGGTCGAACTCTACATCGAAAACGTCGGCAACGAACGCACCATAGGCGATATCTGCCTCGGTCGCGTGCGCAAAATCATGCCGAGCATCCTGGCCGCCTTCGTCGACATCGGCCAGAAACAGGATGCTTTTCTGCACTTCTCCGACCTGTCGGACAACCTGCCGGAACTCGTCGAGTTCTTGAAAGACCCGAAACCGGAAGTCGGCAAACAGTTCGTACATCCGGAGCCCCATCTGCCCAGGGGCAAGCGCCGTCATCCTACCTCCCACCGTGATTCGGCGCCCCATAACGGCGCACCCGGTGCGACCGAACACGCCGCCGAAGAGCCGGCCGAAGCTCCCGATGCCGCGCTGGTCGTGGCCGATGCGGATATCCAGGAGAAATCCCACCGGGGTGTATCCGATGTACGGGCCAGAGGGCAACGCCGATCTGCCCAGCGCAAGCACGCTCCCAGAAAACCGACTCGGAGGGTGGAGAGGCCCTCCTCCGACGATCAGCGCCCATCGCCGGAGACGTTCCTCAAGCGGGATCAGAAACTGCTCGTCAAGATCGTCAAGGAGCCTATCTCCTCGAAAGGCAGTCGCGTTTCTACCGATATTTCGCTCGCAGGTCGTTTCCTTGTGCTGGTGCCTCTGGCCGACTACGTGGCCGTGTCGAAAAAAATCGTTTCCTACAAGGAGCGGCGGCGTCTCCGTACGCTGGCCAAGAGCCTGCTTCCCGATGGTTTCGGGCTCATCGTCCGCACGGTGGCCGAGGGAAAGAACGCCAAAGCCCTGGATACGGACCTCCGCCTCCTGATCGACAAATGGCGCAAAATCGAGCGCAAGCTCGCCGACAATCCCGAACCGCCGTGCGTCGTTCATGAGGACGTCAACCTCGTTTCATCGGTCATTCGCGATCTGTTCTCGGAGGACTACGACCGCATCCTGGTTGACGATCAGCGCCTGTTCCGGAACATCAAAAGCTACATCCAGGCCGTGGCGCCCCATATGGCCGCCGCCGTACAGATCCACTCCGTCAAAAAGCACATTTTCGAAACGGCAGGCATCGCCAAGGATGTCGCCCGGGCCTTTGAAAGCCGCATCGACTTGCCTTCCGGCGGGTACCTCTTCCTCGAAAAAACGGAAGCGATGCACGTGATAGACGTCAACTCGGGCCGCTCGGGGCGGGGTATGACGCAGGAGGATAATTCCCTCAAGGTGAACCTGGAAGCGGCGCGCCTCATTGCACGGCAAATACGCCTGCGCGACCTCGGCGGCATCATCGTGGTCGATTTCATCGATCTCCGGCACGACCATAACCGCCAGAAGGTGTATGACGAGTTGAAACGGGAGTTTCGGAAGGACCGGGCGGTTACCAAGCTGCTCCCGATGAGCGATTTTGGCCTAATCCAGATTACCCGCCAGCGCCTGCGCCCCAGCATCACCACGATGGCCAATGCCAACGGCACACCGAAACTGCCTGAGAATCCCCCTCCGAGGGAAAGAAACCCCGGAAAACCTCCGGAGGCTCTTCCCCGGGAAAAACAACCCGCCGCCGAGGATTTCGTCCGCCGGATCGAGGAATGGATCGTCACCTCCAAAGCGAAAGACAGCCGCCGCGCCATAACCCTTCAGGTTCATCCGTTTACGGCGGCTTACCTGAACCGCAAGGTGCCCAACTACCCCACGCGCTGGTTCGTGAAACACCTGGTTCGCATCCGCATGGAAACCGACGACTCCCTGCCTCCCTTCCGCTTCCGGTGCCTCGACCCGCGTACCGGGGCTGAGGTCAGGCTCCCGGAGGAAGAAACGCCCACCGGAAAACAAACGGCTTGATCCCGGTCCGGCATGACCCGACCCCCGTTCCTCGCGCACTGCCTCCGGATAGCCGTTATCATCGCCTGCATGGGCGGGTTCGGATCTGTTTCGGCGCAGCCCCTTACATACGGGTCGCGCGCGCAGCGCCCTGTCCAGTCACTTTCGTTTCAGTATTCCGCCATCGATTTCGCCTACCGCGGCGACAAATCCCCCTCGACTACCTACGATTACGCCGAACCTGCCTTCGGCGCCGTGTATTCACGGCCGAACCTGAGCCTGGCCGTCCTGTTCGGCCGGGCCAACGGCGCCGCCGACTCGCTGGATCTCGGCTTCCTTGACGCGTCCTTTTCCACCTGGGGCGCTTTTCGGCTCACCAACGAGAAATCCGGCTTCCGCCCGTTCATCCCCGTAGTGCTCCACAGCCAGTACCGCCGTGTATCCCGTGGCGGTGTAAACATCTTTCAGGGCGAGGAGGACGCTTTTGCCGTCACGTCGCTCGGCCTGGGCGCCGGCGTGGGCCTCTCGGCCAACCCGACGAAGCGGATGCTCATCGAAGCGCGGGTAACGCCCATACTGGCGCTCGCAACGCGTTCCTTCGGAAATACAACCGGTCACTCCCGCATTCTCGACGCGGACGTGCAGTGGCATGCCCTATCCCTTGCCGGACGTTTCGGCCTGACCTTGGGGTATGCCTTTCGCCTCCAGCGTTGGGACGTAAACGGCTCCGATCTGTTTTCCGACGCCATCGAGGATCTGTTCGATTACCGGGGGCGGCAGCACCACGTCCGGGCAGGGATAAACTGGTGACTCCGCCCGACCCGTTCGGAAGGAGAGCGCCGTATCTTGGAAGCATGAAAACTACCCAGATGGTCAAGGAGTTGGAACGGGCGGCGCAGCAGTTCGGTATGCAGGTCCGCCTCGAAAAGGGCGCTTTCCGCGGGGGCGCCTGCACCGTCACGGGAGATAAGTACATCGTACTCAACCGTCTCCATCCACCGGATCTGCATTTCGCCATGCTGGCCGAAAGTCTGCGCGGATTCGATCTCGATGCCGTTTTCCTGCCCCCGGCCGTGCGAAGCCGGGTCGAAGAGGTCTGGGCGCGCACCGCCGCCGCTCCCGAAACGGCCGAGCCTGAGTAACAGCCCCGACAAACCGCTTCCCCTGTATGCCCCAACCGAACGTTTGCGCCCTTTGCAGGAAGCCGTGTCCGGTATCCGTAGTATGAAAGTAACGCTGCTCGGCACCGGCACGTCCACCGGAATCCCTGTGATCGGCTGTGCCTGTGAGGTATGTACCTCCGCCGATTCCAGGGATCGGCGCACGCGAACCTCCTGCCTCGTGCAGATCCGGGGGATGAACCTCGTCATTGATACCGGCCCCGATTTCCGGTTTCAGGCCCTTCGGGAAGGGATCAGCCGCGTAGATGCCGTACTGTTCACCCATCATCACTTCGACCACATCGTCGGCCTGGACGACCTGCGCCCCTTCCTGTTCGAAAATCATCGCTCGATCCCGTGCTATGCGCGCTCCAACACGGTTGAGGTGCTTCGGGACATGTTCCGCTACATCTTCCTCGACCGCAGCTACCCCGGGGTGCCCAACCTGAACCTCATCTCCATCGACGGCACCGTCACGGTGGTCGGCCGGTACCAGCCCGACGTGCAGGTCCGGGTGGAACCCATCGAGGTGTTTCACGGACCCATGCCGCTGTTCGGGTATCGCATTGGCGGCTTTGCTTACCTGACCGATACCAGCCACATTCCCGAAGCAGCCTACAGGCAACTGGCCGGTCTGGACGTCCTCGTTCTCGATGCGCTCCGGCGGGCTCCCCACCCGACGCACTTTTCCCTCACCGAAGCGGTCGAAGCCGCCCGGCGCGTCGGTGCGCGCCATACGTACCTCATCCACATGACGCATTCGGTGCTGCACGCCCGGGAAAACCTCCTTCTTCCGGAAGGGATCTCCCTCGGCTTCGACGGTCTGCAATTCGAGACCGGAGAGCACGGCGCCTGACGCCATAACCCTTTACAACCGCCATGCACCTTCTCATCCTGAACGGCCCCAACCTGAACCTGCTCGGAACCCGCGAACCGGACGTTTACGGCCGGGGCGATCTGAAAGAGCTCGAACAAAGCCTGGCTTTTGCGTTTCCGGAAACAGAGTTCTCGTTTTTCCAGAGCAACCACGAAGGAGCGCTCATCGACCGTCTCCACCAGGCAGTCGGTGAAACGGTCGAGGGCATCGTATTCAACCCGGGGGGCTACACGCACACCTCGGTGGCCCTGCGCGACGCCATAGCCGCCATCCCGATCCCCGTGATCGAGGTGCATCTTTCCAACGTGCACGCCCGCGAAGCCTTTCGCCACCAGTCGCTTACCGCGGCCGTATGCGCGGGCCAGATCGTGGGCCTCGGGCGGCAGGGGTACCACCTGGCCGTGCGCTACCTCCTGGGTCGCTGATCGGGGGTCGGAAGAACCTCGGCGTGGTTTACCCGAAGGTGCGTAAAGGGCATTCCGTTCCATTCATCCAGAAACAGGCTCCCTGTTACCCGATATGCACCGTGCCGGGGAGCCTCCTGCCGGTCGTTTACGAGCACATACAGGTTTCCTCCATCCGTTTCGAGGATCGGCCGTGCAAACGGCTCGTTGCCCCGAACGGTTACCATCCCCTTCACGGTGATCGCCCTACCGGTGATGCCGTCCGCCCCGCCGCAGCCGGTCATTAAAACGAGGCTCGCCGCCATCAGCATCGTATAAAGGAACCCTCTCCGGGTGCATCCGCTTAAACAATACGTGTTAGCAGCCGATGCAAATCCGTAACCGCGCTCCTCCCGAGGGCTGTCAATAAAAATTGGAGAATGTCGGGTAAACCTATTAATAATCATGGTTTGTGCAATATATTTATCGCTTCTGTGACGAGCAGGGAGCCTGATGCCCCCTCCCTGCACCCTTTGCCATCCCGAATGGACGTGCCGCTTGATGAAAACGTTTTACTGTCTGTTTATCGTACTTATCCTCAACGCACCGGCGTTTGCTCAGGAAGTCCGGTTAGCCCCCGGCAGCCGCTCGCTGACGGGCCCTGCGGCGGAACCGGAAGCGGCGGAAGGGCCCGGGGTAATCCACGTAACCGACCGCATAAACAACACTCCCGAGGCGCGCGAAGCCCTCGGGCGGTTTCAGGAAGCGAAGGCCGCCGGAACCCTGTCGCTCGGAAAAACGACCCGGGAGTATCAGGTTGGGCAGACGGCCACGTTTAATGTGATAGAGAACATCAATCACGAAACGGATTACCGCTGGGTAGCCAAACAATTCGAACTGAAAGCCAGAACCGAGCCAACGGATCCCGCCGCCATCAACCTGTGGGTTGAAACCGGCGAACTGGCCGCCGGGCGTATAACGGACGAGAAGGTGGCCGCGCTCCGCGAAGCGCTGGTTTTCCGCTCGGGCGCCACCTCAATCGATCCGAACAAAGGCATCATCGCCAACAACTACGCCGTGTTTGGTAATCCACCCGACATGGACGGAGACGGCCGCCTGGACGTCCTGCTGTATGATATAACCGAGGGTGACGGAGAGGACTGCTGCGTCCTGGGCTACGTATCTGGTACCGACCTCAACCCGAACCCGAGAATAGGGGAAGGCAATAAGGCGGATATCCTGTATCTGGATACACGACCCGGCAGCCGGGCGATTTCCGTCGATGAGTTGCTCTGGGTGGCCGCCCATGAGCATCAGCACCTCGTACATTTCAATTACGACCTCACGGAGATTTCGTTCGTGAACGAAGGGCTATCCGAGTGGGCTTCCGCGATCAACGGCTATCCCGGCCGGGCCATCACGTATCTTAACCAGGCAACGGAGCATCCTCTGACGCTCATGCGGTGGGGGGAAGGCATCAATAACTACGATTACGAGCGCGCCGGGCTGTTTACGGGTTACTTTGCCGAACGCTTCGGGGTTGAAAAGACCGGCTCGATCGCCCGCACCACGACTACACGAGGGGCCAACGCCTACCGCAACGTACTTGCTACCATCACCGGTGCGCCCACGCTCGATAAGCTCGTGCTGGATTTCCACACGGCAAACCGGTTTGGGGCGTTCAATCTGGATCCACGTTTTGCGTATCTGTCTCCGGTTTATGCAAACCTTTCCTCGGTGCCTACCCTTTACGTGGACGGGTCTCTGCTTGCTTCTACCCCGCGTACCATTATATCCATCGAACCGGGGGGCGTCGAATACCTCGTCTGGGATAACGTGACCGATCTGAAGTTGAAATTCGATACGCAAACGGGCACCGGCCGGAGTTCGGTGCGTGCCCGCGTCGTACTACAGCGACGGGACGGCACGAAGGAATGGAAGGACATTACTCCGAGCGCGGCCGACCAGGTATTCCCCGGCTCGTATGAGCGGGTTACCCTCATAGCCACTTACATCACATTCGAACTCTCGTCGCCCATTTCGCTGGCCTACTCCGCGAGTTGGACGAACGACGGCGGCGCATTTGAGCGGGAGACGATATCGTATGACGACGGTTTTGCCGCCGCCGACACAGTGGGTACGACTGTATACATCGAGGCTTATTCAATCGGCTCAACCGGGATGCAGGCCAACCGATTCGTCGTCCCCGAAGGGGCCATCCTGGATAAAGTACAGGTAGCCCCCTATTACGAAAATCACTTCGATTCCAAAATCCCGTCCTCGGCGCCGCGCGACCTTCGCCTGGTGGTCTGGTCGCACCGGAACAGGCTGCCGGCCGACGAACTGTTCTCACTCAATGTAACCGATCCCCGGGTGAACTCCAGGGCTACATTCGTATTCAACTCCATCGACCTGAGCGGCTACCGGAACGAGCTTTCCAACCTGCCGGATACGGTGTACATCGGATTCGCCAACGTGGGCGCCGATACGAACTTCGTGATGATGGGCGTGAGCGAGTACAGCGGCGAGAACGTTTCGTATCTCTCCCCGGCCGGTCTGGGCGGGTGGGTGCCATTCGCCAACCTGACCGTCAACGGCGAGCCCCGCCTGAAGGATCGCATGCTTCCCATCCGCGCCACCTTCCTCATCCCGCCGGGAACGACCGCCGCCGAGGGCCCGGAAGAGCTGCCCGGGCAGTACACGCTCGATCAGAACTACCCGAACCCCTTCAATCCCTCCACCACGATCCGGTACGGGCTGCCCCAATCGGCCGAGGTGCGCCTGGAGGTGTTCGACCTGATGGGCCGGCGCGTAGCCACGCTCGCCGAAGGGGTGCAACCCGCCGGCACACACGAGGTGCGCCTGGACGCCTCCACGTGGGCGAGCGGGGTGTACTTCTACGTGCTGCGTTCCGGTTCAGTGAGGCTTACGCAGAAGATGGTGCTGCTCAAGTAGAGAGCACAAACCTGTAGATGTCGTGACAGGGGCGCCGGGTCATGAACACCCCGGCGCCTCTGTTATTTGGCCGTCAGCGATCGGCTGATTTGCTGAGGACGTCCACCGCTCCGGGAACCAGGGCCAGGGGAGTGGCAGGCCCCACGATGGCCTCGTACGCCAGGTCTGCGAGCTTCGGCCGCAGCGCCGCCATCCGGTTGTTCTCCCGCGAGGGGTATACGCGGTTCGTAAGCAGGACGACGTAAAGCCCCGCATCCGGGTCGATCCAGATCGAGGGGCCGGTGAAGCCGGTATGCCCGAAGCTCCGGGGTCCGAAGCGCGCGCCCGCCGACGAGCGCCCGGTGCGGCTTTTCGTATCCCAACCGAGCGCCCGGGAGTGTCGTTCCGGCTCGGCGGCGGTGGTAAACAGTCGGATGGTTTCTTCTTTGATGAACGCCCGCTCGCCGACGCGGCCTCCGCGAACCAGCATGGCAGCGAAGGCGGCTACATCTTCTACCGTCGAAAACAGGCCCGCGTGGCCGGCCGCGCCGCCCATGAGCCAGGCCGTCTCGTCGTGCACCTCGCCCTGCAACAATCGGTGGCGGAAGTAGGTGTCGTTCTCGGTAGGTACTATGGCCTCGTCCGGGCGCCCTACGCCTCGGAAGCCGGCGCCCACCATGCCGAGTGGCTCAAAGATTTCTTCCCGGGCGTACTCGGCGAATGCCCGGCCGGTAAGCTTCTCCACGATGAGAGCCAGAACGATGGGGCCGAAGTCGCTGTACTGCGCTCTGGCGCCGGGCCGGTATTCCAGCTTTTCTTTCATGATGGCCGCAACCACCTGATCCCGGTTCTGCATTCCCAAGCGGTAGAACGGTCGGAAAGCGGGGAGCCCGGCCGTGTGCGTGAGCAACTGACGCACCGTGATCCGGTCTTTCCCGTTCTGTCCGAACTCCGGTAGATACCGGCTTACCCGTTCGTCCAGGTCGATCCGTCCTGCCTCATATAGCTGCATGACGGCCGTTGTGGTGGCGATTACCTTGGTGAGCGAGGCCAGATCATACACCGACCGGGGGGTGATCCCCGCCTCCGAGTCGTACGTCGGGTGGCCGTACCCGCGCATTTTTACGATCACGTCGCCCCGCCCGATAGCCAGCGCCGCCCCCGGGAACGAGCGGTCGCGGATGGCCGCTTCCAGGAGTGAATCCACCCGGTCGGACATGCCGGGATCCATCCCGGCTTCTTCCGGCAGACCCGG
>CBDUBS010000100.1:0-12548 GCA_965365445.1 uncultured bacterium
GCTCCCGTACCAGCCGCCGTTTCATACACCCGGCACCCGTCCACTTCCAGGGCCCGGACTGTGGCCTGTACGATATACTCCATCAGCGCCTGGACCGGCAGACCGGCCAGCGCCCGTCGCCCGAGTTCGGAAAACACGGCCTGTCTGCGAATGCGCACTTCCAGCGCGGCTTCGGCGACCTCGCGGCGGAGCCGGTCCGCTGCTTTCCGTTCCGCGAAGGCCAGCCTGACCCGCAACCGGTTCGGTTGAATCGGTACGATTACGTAGTCGTCCACCCCGTCGCGAAACGATTCGAGCAGCCGGGCATCTTCGTGCTCTTCTACGGCCACGAGCGTAGTGAGGGCGGCCTTTTCGCGGCGCAGAGCATCGCAGAGCGGCAGCCCCTCCGATGATGGGCCGGAGAGCACGAGATAGGCAGGTTGCTCCCGGCAGACCGCCTCCAGAGCCGACGACATATCCGAGCATACCGTCACCTCGTGGCCGATGGCCTTCATGGAAGCTTCGAGCGCCGACAACAGATCCGTTCTCGTTCCAAACAATACCGTTCGCATGAATCAACCGGATGGCCCGTGGGACGCCGCGCTTCGACAACGGGCACGCTGAACGGAGCCTGCCCCGCTCTGAATATAACTCCGGAAGCAGCGCACCCGAGCATAAGGGAAGCCGATTATCTCCATCCGGATTTTCCGGCGAAAGGTGCATTCAGAGTTTTTGCACCGATTTATGTTTAACTTCAACTTCACGTTTATATCTTGTTACGTTCATATCGGCTGCACCAGTCCCCTGTACTTACGATCAATTTTACCGACGACCCATGAAAAGTAAGGAACGTGCCGAGTCGGCTGCCCCGTGGGCGGAGGCGGAGTCGGCGTCGCGGATCGAGTTGTTCACCTACGACGATCAGATTGTGCGGATGTTTGTGCTGGCGACGGTCATCTGGGGCGTCGTCGGCATGACGGTAGGGGCGCTGATCGCCCTCCAGCTTCCGTTCTGGCAGGCCAATCTCGGGGAGTACCTCACCTTCGGGCGGCTTCGGCCTCTGCACACCAACGCGGTGGTATTTGCCTTCGCGGGCAACGCCATTTTCGCGGCCATCTACTACTCCACGCAGCGGCTGTGCAAGGTGCGGATGTACAGCGACCTCATGAGCCGCATCCATTTCTGGGGATGGCAGGGCATCATCGTGGCGGCGGCCGTTTCGCTGCCGCTCGGCATTACGACCAGTAAGGAATATGCCGAACTGGAGTGGCCGATCGACATCGCCATCGCCCTGGTCTGGATCATCATGTCGGTCAACTTCTTCTGGACGCTCATCATTCGTCGGGAGAAGCATATGTACGTGGCCCTGTGGTTCTATATCGCCACCATCGTTACGGTTGCGGTGCTCCACGTGGGCAACAGCCTGGCCGTTCCGGTGAGCCTGTTCAAGAGTTACCCGATTTATGCCGGCGTGCAGGACGCGCTCGTTCAGTGGTGGTACGGGCACAACGCCGTGGCGTTTTTCCTGACGACACCGTTTCTGGGCCTGATGTACTACTTCCTGCCGAAAGCGGCCGAGCGGCCGGTATTTTCCTACCGGCTTTCCATCGTGCACTTCTGGAGCCTCGTTTTCATCTACATCTGGGCCGGGCCGCACCACCTCAATTACACCGCCCTGCCCGAGTGGGCGGCCACACTGGGGATGGTGTTCTCGGTGATGTTATGGATGCCGAGCTGGGGCGGTATGATCAACGGCCTGTTTACCCTGCGCGGCGCGTGGCACAAACTGCGCGACAGCGTCGTGCTGAAGATGTTCGTCGTGGGGATCACGTTTTACGGCATGTCCACGTTCGAAGGGCCCATGCTGTCCGTGAAAGGGGTGAACGCCCTGAGCCATTATACCGACTGGACCATCGGGCACGTGCATTCCGGAGCCCTCGGGTGGAACGGGTTCATGACCTTCGGGATGATTTACTGGCTGGCTCCCAGGCTCTGGCGGACCGAATTGTGGAGCTGGAAGCTGGCGAATGCCCACTTCTGGATCGGCACCATCGGCATTCTGTTGTACGTACTTTCCATGTACAGCGCCGGGATCACACAGGGCCTGATGTGGCGCGCTTTCGATGAGAGCGGGCGGCTGATGTACCCCGACTTCATCGAAACGGTCGTCCAGATCGTTCCGATGTACTGGGTGCGCCTCGTAGGGGGCCTGATGTATCTGACCGGGGCGATCATGATGAGCGTCAACCTGTACCAGACCATTCGCAGGGCTCCTCAGGACCTGCCGGACCCGGCGTTTGCGATGCCGAAATCGCCGTCGACCAGCCGGCACGCTCCGGAATTTCAGGAAGCCTGACGGCCGGCGGGCTCCGCGTCATGTGGCTTTCGTGACGGGAAGGAGCCTGCTCCCTTTACGGAGAAACCCCACCCTTTATACACCTTCGTAACGACCCGAGGCGGGTTACCCGACAGAAGATGAAACGATTGATCGATTCCGACGGATTCCACCGAAAACTGGAAGGATGGCCGGTCGTGTTTACCGTAATCACGACACTTGCCATACTGGTCGGCGGACTGGTCGAATTTCTGCCGCTGGCGCTCGTGCAGAGCAATACGCCCCGTATCAGCACCGTGCTGCCTTTCACTCCGCTCGAACTCGAAGGGCGCGACATATACATCCGGGAGGGATGCAACAATTGTCACTCGCAGATGGTGCGCCCCTTCCCGAGCGAGATCGAGCGCTACGGGGAGTATTCCAAGCCGGGGGAAACCATTTATGAGCACCCCTTCCTCTGGGGATCGAAGCGCACCGGGCCGGACCTGGCCCGGGTGGGCGGGAAGTATCCGGATCTGTGGCACGTCCGGCATATGGAGAACCCCCGCTCTACGAGCCCGCGTTCCATCATGCCGAATTACGATTGGATGCTCCGAAAAAACATCGATTTATCGGATCTTTCCACCAAGCTGGCGCGGTTAAAGCTGATCGGCGTACCGTATTCGGAGGAAGAAGTGACGAACGCAGAGGGGATTGCCCGCCGGCAGGCTGAAGAAATCGCGGCCAGCGTGGCGGCGCAGGGCGGCCCTCAGGGGCTGGCCGACAAGGAAATCGTCGCGATGGTGGCCTACCTGCAACGTCTGGGGCAGGACATCAAGGAGGCGGCCCTCACCTCGAACGCACCGGTGGGCGGGCAGCCATGATGCGAGAAGTAGTGCAGGCCATGGAGACGGGTTTACTGGGGCAGATCGGGCTGGTCGCTTTCGTAACGGCCTTTCTGCTCATTCTCGCGTACGTCCTTACGATGCCCCGGCGGCGTCGGGAAGAGGCCAAAAACATCCCCCTCAACGACGAATCAGACCATTTTACCTCCGAAAAGCCAGAGGAATTATGAGCAGCACACCCGACCCCAACAAGATCGACCCCATCGATGAGGCCGGCCTGGCGGGCGACGCCCCCGACAACCTGCTTCGCGGGCACCGTTACGACGGAATCCGGGAGTACGATAACCCGATGCCCGGCTGGTGGGTCTGGCTGTTCTGGATCACCATCGGGTTCGCCGTCGTATACACGCTCGGCGTCCACGTGTTCGATTTCATCGATACCTATCAGGAGGATCTGGCGGAACAGATCGAGTCCATGGATGCGCAGAAGGCGAGTTATGCCGCCGCCAACCCCTCGTTCGTAGCCGACGAAGCCACCCTGGCAGCCGTGGTTGACGATGCCGCCGCCGCCGAGCAGGGGGCGTCCTATTACGCTTCGTACTGCGCCGCGTGCCACGGCGATCAGGGCCAGGGGCTGATCGGTCCGAACCTGACGGACGCCTACTGGATCCATGGTGGTTCCAACACCGACCTTTTCGAGATCCTGCGGGTAGGGGTAGCCGATAAGGGAATGCCGGCCTGGGAGTCCGCCCTGTCGGGAGAGCAGCGGGCCCAGCTCGTTGCATTCATCCGGTCGCTGGAGGGCACGAACCCCCCCGACGCCAAACAACCGGAAGGAGAACCGTATGAACCGGCCGCCTGACCGAACGGGCATTCTTTCGGATTTTAGCCGTTCAAGATAGAGGCCAATGCTTCCGTCATGCCGAAAGTGCCGTATATGCCTGTAGAGGATTCCGGAGTGCTGGAGTCGCCCGAGGAAGTCCTCTCTACACTCACGAGAGAAGGAAAGCGCAAGTGGATTTACCCGACGCCCAGCAAGGGCCGGTATTACCAGCGGCGCCTGATCGTGGGCTGGTTCCTGATCGTACTGTTCATTGCGCTGCCCGTCATTCCGATCAACGGCAAACCGGCTCTGTTGCTGGATTTCATCCACCGGGAGTTTGCCATTTTTGGCCTGGTATTCTATCCGACGGATACGCTGCTGCTGATGATTTTCCTCATCGGCTCCGTGCTGTCGGTTTTTCTGTTTACGGCGCTGTTCGGGAGGGTATGGTGTGGGTGGGCCTGCCCGCAGACGGTGTACCTGGAATTCGTTTTTCGGCCTATCGAACGGCTGATAGAAGGTAAGGAGCACGTCCGGCGGCGGCGCGACTCCGAGCCGATGAGCCTGGATAAAGCCTGGCGAAAAGGGCTCAAGTATACGCTCTACCTGGCTATTTCGCTCGTGCTGGCGCATACGTTCGTTGCGTATTTCGTGGGGTGGGACGACTTGCTCGTGTGGATGCAGCGTTCGCCGTTCGACCACTGGGGCTTCTTTGTGATGATGGGCATCACGACGGGGCTGATCCTGTTCAATTTCGGGTACTTCCGCGAACAGATGTGCACGATTACGTGCCCGTACGCGCGGTTCCAGTCGGTGCTGCTCGACCCCGACTCGCTCATCGTCAGTTACGACCCCAACCGGGGTGAACCGCGCGGCAAGCTCACCAAGAAGCGCCTGCACGACGCGGAACTCGGGCTCATCGAGCCTCCGGGGGACTGCATCGATTGTTATGCATGTGTGCGCACCTGCCCGACGGGTATCGACATTCGGGACGGTCTCCAAATGGAGTGTATAGCCTGCACGCAGTGCATCGACGCGTGCGACGACATCATGGACCGCATCGGGCGGCCACGGGGGCTGATCCGGTATACTTCCGAAAACGAACTCGACGGCGCCCGAACCCGAAACATTCGGCCCCGGACGGTGCTGTACTCGTTCATTCTGGTCGCCTTGAGCACGGCCTTCGTCGCCATCCTCGCCAACCGGGGGTCGTACGACGTCAACGTGGGCCGCAGCGTGGGGCAGCCGTTCATGGAGCTGCCGGACGGGCGTATCGCCAACCGGCTCCGGTTCCGGGTGCGCAACCAGCATAACACGGCCTCTTCGTTCGTTATCGAGGCCGTACGACCGGCCGGGGCCGAAGTGAAGGTGGTAGGCCAGTCGCCTGTGACGCTCGACGCCCACGAAATGAAGCGCATCGAGGCCTGGATCGTGGTTCCGGCGGATGTTTTCGACGGGCAGGCGCAGGCGGACGGGCGTTTTACGCTCCGCTTCGAGGACGGATATGAGGAGGACATTGCGTTCCCGTTACTTGGACCATCCCGATAGGCCCCCTGTCATGAAGCGACACGAGGAACCCCGACCGCTGGCGCCGCCGCACATTATGTGGCCCCTGTTCGTAGTGGGTTTGCTGCTGATCGGCATCGGGAGCGCCGTGGCCGTACTGCTGGCGGCCGGTTCCGGCGGGGGGGTCGAAGTGGTGCACGATTACTATCGCAAGGCCGCCTCCTGGGATAGCACCGCCCTCCGGAAACAGGCCAGCCTGGCGCTGGGCTGGAAAACCCGCCTGGAGGTGGATGCCGCCGCCGGGGCTGCGCTGCGCTCCATACGAGTATACATCGTGGATCGGGACGACCAGCCGGTATCCGGATTGCAGGGCACGGTAGCCCTGAAACGCCCCCAGCAGGCCAATCCGTTCGTGCAACTCCCCATGACGGCCCAGACCGAAGCGGGGTGGTACACCATACAAGCGCCTCTGACCGGGGCCGGATTGTGGGATTTCGACATCGAAGCGACCCGCGATACGGCTCTTTACCTGGTTCGTATCCGAAAGGACGTTCCGTAGCCGACATCCGGGTGGTTCCGGGGTGTTTGCATCGCGGCGGTGATATAAAACCGGGTATGTACGGGCCGAAAGAAAGAGCCGGGGTACCCCGGGGAAGGCCCGAAACCGCCGGCGCCGGTATATGAACGAGAAGAAATGACACTTCGGCCAGGACGAGTCCATCCGGACACGCCGTGCGTACACTGCGGACTGCCCATCGGGCCGTATCCGGTCGGCTCCGATCCGTTTTTCTGTTGCACCGGATGCGCGCTGGTGTACGCCACGCTGCAACAGGCCGGCATGGGGGATACGTATTATCGGCTTCGTGAACTGACCCCTACCGGACGCGACCCCCGGCCGGCTGCACGGCGTCTGGACGAATTGCAGCTTTCCGAACTCGATAGCGCTCCGTTTATCGAAGCGCATTCGCGCCCTGCCGGCGAGTCGGCCCGGCACATGGACGTATTTCTGGACGGGGTGCACTGCGCGGCGTGCGTGTGGGTGGTCGAGCAAATGCCGTACGTGCTGGACGGGGTGCACGACGCCCGTCTCGATTTGCCCCGGGCCCGCCTGTCGCTGACGTGGTCGCCCGAGCAGGTTAAACTCTCCGACATAGCCGGGTGGCTCGGACGCTTCGGGTATACGCTGTATCCTGCTTCGGCCCCCACTTCGGCGATCCGGACGTCCGCCGAGCGCCGGTTGCTACTGAAACTGGGCATTGCATGGGCGCTGGCCGGAAATGTGATGCTGCTGGCGTTCGCGTTTTACTCGGGGCTGGACGCAGCGGGGGATCCGACGCTGGCTACGGCCGGCCGGTGGATGAGTTTTACCCTGGCCGCTCCGGCCGTACTATACGGCGGGTCCGAGTTTTTTCGGGCCGCATGGGCATCGTTGCACGTGGCTATGCGCACCCGCCGCCTGCGCAGCCTGCACATGGATATCCCGATCTCGCTCGGTATCCTGGCGGGGTTTCTGCACAGTGCGTGGGCTACCGTTACCGGCGCGGGCGAGATCTGGTTCGACTCCATCACCGTGCTGATTGCGGCGCTTCTCACGGCCCGGTGGCTTCAACTGCGCAGCCGACGCCTGGCCGGAGATGCGACCGAACGGCTGCTGGCTCTGCTGCCGTCCATGGTGCGGCTGGTAATGGACGATGGTTCGGTGGCCGTGGTGCGGATCGATGAAATAGCGACCGGCGACCTCATCGAAGCGCCTGCCGGAGAGGTGTTTCCGGTTGACGGACGTGTGGAGAAGGGTACATCAACCGTCAACAACGCCGTTCTGACGGGTGAAAGCCGGCCCGTGCCGGTGGAGCCCGATTCCCGGGTTCAGGCGGGCGCTACCAACCTGAGCGCCACCCTGCGGATTCGGGTCGAACGAACCGGCGATGCAACCCGGGTGGGCAAGCTGCTCGCGTGGATCCGAAGTCAGGAAGGTCGGCGGGCGCCCGTCGTGCTGCTGGCCGACCGCCTGGGGGGGTATTTCGTGCTGACCGTGCTGTTGCTGGCGGCCGGGACGGCCCTGCTCTGGTGGCGTCTGGAACCTTCGGAAATGCTTACGCATGTAGTGGCGCTGCTGGTGATAACGTGCCCGTGCGCGCTGGGGATGGCCACTCCGCTGGCTATGACCGTAGCCGCAGGGCAGGCGGCGCGGGCGGGCATCTTCATTAAGAACGATGAAGCCACCCAGCAACTGGCTGAGATAGATACCATTCTGCTGGACAAGACAGGCACCCTGACGTTTGGCCGGATGACGCTGGCCGCGTACGAAGGGGATGAGGAAGCCGTGGATCTGGCCGCCGCGCTCGAAACCGAAAGCAACCACCCGATAGGCGTATCGCTGGTGCAGGCGCGGGGCCGGTGCGTGCTTCCGGGAGCCGAACCGGAGGAGTCCCTCGAAGTACGAGGCTTTGAGGCAGAAGCCGGGCAGGGGGTCCGTGGGTGGGTAGACGGGTGCTTCGTAACCGTAGGCCGCCCGGATTGGGTGAGCACGCTATCCGCTCCATTCCCTTCGGCGTTCGAAGCCGCTATCGGAAGGTACGTGGGCGCCGGGTATACCCCTGTGACCGTAGCCGTGGACGGACAGCCGCGCGCGGTACTGGCGCTGGGCGATCGCCTGCGGCCATCTTCCGCCGACCTGGTGAGTGCGTTGCAGAAAGAAGGGTTTGAGGTGTACGTCGTCTCCGGCGATCACAACGAGGTAGCAAGAGCCGTCGCCGGCCAACTGGGCATCCCCGACGGGGGCGTCAGAGGAGACGCCTCGCCGGAGGACAAGCAGGAGTTTGTACATGAGCTTCGTTCCGCCGGGAAGCACATCGCCATGATCGGCGACGGGGTGAACGATGCGGCCGCCCTTCAGGCGGCCCATGTCGGAATTGCCGTACAGGGGGGAAGCTCGGCCAGCATGGTAGCCGCGGACGTGTTTCTGACCCGCTCGGGGCTGCGCCCGGTGATGGAATCCATTTACGGCGCCCGCCGGGTGATGCGGGTGGTTCGCCGAAACCTGAGCCTGTCGCTGGTATACAACCTGCTCGGGGCCACGGCAGCCATAGCCGGGCTCGTTACGCCGCTTGCGGCAGCCGTGGCTATGCCCGTCAGCTCGCTGCTCGTGGTGGCTTCGTCCGTCTGGCAGCGGTCGTTTACGTTCCAGCCGCTCTCGTATTACGAAGAAGACACAGACGGGAGGCCGGAAACCTCCGGGGAGCCGATCGGCTCCGAAACCGTTGAAGAAGGTCGTTCGCCGGCGGCGCTCGGAAGATAAGCCGCACCTTACCTGGGTTCAGCTATGTCCGTACTGTACTTTCTGGTCCCGCTCGCTATTTTGCTGGCAGCGGCAGGCGTAGGAGGCTTTTTCTGGGCCGTGCGCACGGGGCAGTTCGACGACGTGCAAACGCCCGGCATCCGCGTACTGCTCGACGACGAGCCCGGCCCGGCATCCGAGGCGCACCCTGAATCCCCCCGAAACCCCTCGAAGCGGTAGCGGCCGTTTCCGTCTAGCTTATGGAAGGTCTTTCGTATCCCGTCGATTCGCTGCTGGTGAGCCGGTACAATTTACCCGGACCCCGGTATACCAGCTACCCGACGGCTCCGCAGTTTACCGACCGGTTCGGCCCGGAGGAATACCTGGAAGAACTCGGGCGCTCCAATGTCGGTCCGATCCAGCGGGCGCTTTCCCTGTACCTGCATCTTCCATTTTGCCGATCGCTCTGCTACTACTGCGGCTGCCACATGATGGTGACCCACCGGCCCGAGAAGATAGAAGGGTATCTCGGTTACCTCGGGCGCGAAATGGACCTGGCAGCCGCTGCCATCGATACGGATCGTCCGGTGCATCAGGTACACTGGGGCGGGGGCACCCCTACGTACCTTTCCGCCGGGCAGATCCGGCGGCTCATGGAGGGCCTCGGTCGCCGCTTCAGGATCGTACCGGAGGCCGAAATCAGCATCGAGGCCGACCCGCGGGGCCTGACCGACGATCGGTTGGTTGCCATACGGGAGGCGGGCTTCAACCGCATCAGCTTCGGCATACAGGATTTCGACGAGCGGGTTCAATCCGCCATCGGGCGGGTTCAACCGCTCGAAGTAGTGGAACGAGTCGTTTCCGAGAGCCGTCGCCTCGGGTTTGAAGGGATTTCATTCGATCTGATTTACGGGTTGCCGTACCAGAGCGTGGCATCGTACGAGAAAACGCTGGAGCTTGTCATTCGCCTCGCTCCGGACCGTATCTCGCTGTTCAGCTACGCCCACGTACCCTGGCTGAAAAAGCATCAGGAGGTCATTCCGGTGGACGCCCTCCCCTCTCCGGAAACCAAGATGCGTATTTTCACCCGGGCCATCGAAGTGCTGACCGGCCGGGGCGGATACCGCCACATCGGTATGGACCATTTTGCCCGACCGGAAGACAGCCTGTGCCGGGCACAGGACGAGGGCGACCTGTACCGAAATTTTCAGGGGTACTCCACCCATGCCGGAAGTGACATGCTGGCCTTCGGCATTTCGGGCATCAGCCAGCTCGAGTGGAGCTACGCCCAGAACGTGAAAGACCTGCCCTCTTATACGGCCGCCCTGGATGAGGGTACGTTACCCATTCAGCGCGGCCTTCGCCTGACGGCCGAGGACCAGCTCCGGCGCTACGTCATTACGCGGTTGATGTGCGATTTCGGACTGAGCAAGCACGACGTCGAGCGTCGATTCGAGGTCGGTTTCGACGAGCATTTTGCAGAGGCCCTGAAAGGGCTGGAAAGCCTGGAACGGGACGGCCTCGTACGGATCGACGGTGACCGGATCGAGGCAACCGGCGTCGGGCGGCTCCTGATCCGCAACGTGGCTATGTTGTTCGACGCCTATCTGGCTCCGGCCGGTGAAAAGGCCGGTCCACGTTTTTCCCAGACGGTGTAACTTTTTATCTTCGAGCCACACGGACGCCCCGGCGATCATGTAGTTTTATGCCGCCGGGATAAATACCGACGAAACGGTTCATCTTTCCAGACGAAGTCAATACGGCCATGCCAGATGCTTCTCTCCGGCCATCCGGAGTATCGACCCCTTCCGACCATACGGCAGCGTCACCTCGTCTGCTTGCTCCCCGGGGCGATGTACCCCCCGCCAACGGCAAACTGGAGTTCAGGTGGCAGGAGGTAGCCGATACCTCCGGCTACTGGCTTGAAATAGCCGGAGACGCCGCGTTCAGCGACCTCGTGTTCGACACGTTCATCGGACGGGGAGACCGCCTTTCCATCGCTCTGCCCGTTTCCGAGCCATCCCGGGAGCTTTTCTGGCGTATGCGGAGCCGCAGCGACTCCGGGTGGGGAGCTTTCAGCGAACCCGTGCCCTTTCGGCCCGGCGTCGAGGCGGCGCCGGTTGAAGGGGCCCGAGCCGTCACTGCGCCCGTCATAGAGGCGCCCGCCCAACCGGACTCCGCGCCCTCCGAGGCGCAGCCCTTGCAGCCTGCAGGCGGGGTCCCGGCGGATTCGGCGGCCCTGGTCCTGAGCTGGTCGCCGAAGCCGGGCGCAAGAAACTACCGGGTGCAGGTGGCTGCCGAGGAACGGTTCGAGCGCCTGATGTTCGATGCGCCGGTCGGGGCGCGAACCGACGTTACGTTATATGATCTCCTTCCGGAGAACGGGCGTACGTTTTACTGGCGTGTAAGCGCTCAGCCTGATCATGGGGATGCTGCCTGGAGCGAAGCGGCTCGTTTCAAATCGGCGTCGATCGAGGAAGTCCAGGGCCACGAGCGGGCCCAATACGAGGCGGCGGTACAGGCCAGGCGTCGGGAGGGCGTGCGACACGAAGCAGCGCCCGAACCGTTGGGCGCCGAAGGTCTTACGAGCAACAGGCTCGTGAGCGCCACTCTGGCCGTCATGCTCATCTCCTTCATTATCATGGTGGCTGCCACGTTCATCCTGGCTACCGGCATATGACCCGGTCCGGATGCTTCGACTCGGGGGCTCCGCACGTTCACCCTGTACGACACACGACGGCATGCTGATTCTAAAAACGATCCTCGTCATTCTCCACATCGTAACGGCCGCCGCCTGGTTCGGCATCGGACTGCGGATCGTTGCTCCGGCGCGGCTGCTGCCCGCCCTCGACGCGGCAGCGGCCCGGCAGGTGGCAGGGGAAGGGCTCCAGGCCGCCCGGCTGATGAGTCTGTTCATCGTGCTGACGTTTCTGTTCGGGCTGGGGGCCTTTTTTGCCGGCGGGGGCTTTACCGCGTACGGCCCGGCCTACCATACGAGCCTGCTGCTCATCCTGGTGCTGACAGGCGTGCAACTCGGGCTCGTCCACCGGGCCTGGACGCGTATTTCGGCAGCGGTATCGGGTGGAGGAAGTACGGCCGAAGCAGTTACGAGAGGGCGCAAGCGCCTCGGGATGGGGATGGGCATCGGGCACCTGTTGTGGTTCGTCATTCTGTGCCTGATGTTCTGGAACAGCTTCGTCGCCGGAACCGGGGTGTAAGAAACGGTCCGGTTCCGAAACTAAAATGGGGTGAGACCTTGCGGTCTCACCCCATTTTACCTACCTACCCGTCCTTTCGGCCCGATCAGGCCTTTTTCAGCCGGGTTTCCAGGGCATCGAGTTCTTCGTTGAGTTCCTGCGGCAGGCGGTCGCCGAAGGTAGCGAAGTGCTCGCGCATCAGAGGGATTTCGCTCAGCCAGGCATCCACATCCACGGCGAGGAGTTTTTCCACCTGATCCTTCGAGATGTTCAGACCCGTGAGGTCGAGGGATTCCACCGTCGGCAGGAGGCCGATCGGGGTTTCTTTGGCCTCGGCCGTGCCCTTTACGCGCTCGAATACCCACTTGAGCACGCGGCTGTTTTCGCCGTAACCCGGCCAGAGCCATTTGCCGTTCTCGTCCTTGCGGAACCAGTTCACGTAGAACACCTGGGGCATTTTGTCGCCGCCCTGTTTGCCCATACGGAGCCAGTGAGCGAGGTAGTCGCCCATGTGGTAGCCGCAGAAGGGCAGCATCGCCATCGGGTCGCGACGAAGCTGGCCGATCTTGCCGGCGGCGGCGGCGGTCATTTCCGAGCTCATGATCGA
>CBDUBS010000101.1:0-12485 GCA_965365445.1 uncultured bacterium
ACAGGGCTCCGGGCCCTTGGATTGAGGCCGCTCTCGATGAGCGCCAGGTACTTCAGTTCGTCGGGCGTTTCTTCTTCCATCAGGATCTGCTCGATCATGGGGAAGTACGTCTCCGACCGGCGAAGCCACACGTTTACGTGCCGATCCGGATTTCGCTTCAGGAACGCCATCGAAGATTCCACGAATCGGTTTACGGTCATCGGAACGGTCGTTTGCAGCGTGGGAGCCTCCGGCAGTACGACATCCTCCAGCAACGGCTCATCGAGGTCGTTCAGGGCTGTGAACAGGCTGTCCCGGAATCCGAATATCTCCCCACGGGGCGGTAGTGGAAAAGCAGGGGGTTCACCGAAATGTTTTTCGTACTCGGCGGCTACCGCCTTTGCCAGTTCCGACAGGCGGCTGTTTCCGGCCGCACCCGGCAATTGCAACAGGGCCTCGATTTCCTCGACCTCTGCATTCAGATACCTGCCGACGGCGGCATTATCGCCGCGGGCTTTCGCTTCGAGTACGGCGGCCTGTATTTCGTAAATGCTTCCGATGCGCCGGTAGAGGCCCGGATCGGCATCGGAGCCCGGCACGGGTTGCTGTGCCACTCCCGTATAGCCTGCCAGAGACCGGAAGGCAAGGGGGTGGCCGGATTTCGCCGCTATAATGAATGCGTACACAACCGACGACACTACGACGATAAAAAACAACACCCGATGCATCGCTCTCATACTCCCGTCCGTAGCTGAGCAGCCGGTTAATGCCACTCGAACCCATGATTTGTTTACTTCCCGGGGCATTTTCCTTGCTCTGCAAATCAGATCCGCAACAAGGGGCCCGCTTTCGTCATGCCAGAGGCCAAACACCGTGCCCTTCCCTCTGTGCCGTCTCGGGGCGCTGCATCGGCTCGGAATCGGTCGAACAAAAAGAACCTTTGAATAATGCGGCCAGGGACCTCCACGGTGTGCCTGCCGCCGGCGAGACTATTGCCCCCGAGGACGAATAGTCGTAATTACTGAGCGTATGAACGGGTAGGCTTGCGTTTATTCAGTTTTAAAAGCGCTTTTGCCTTAATGCCCCTGGCAAAACTTCCCACGAAGGGTTCTGAGGATCTGCCGGGCACAGCCGGAGATGCGTTTTGTCGGGGATTCTCAATCCTGAACGATCTCTGCTTATCGGTACTCCGATGGATCAGCGGAAATTCGTTCGGGGGCCTCACTATCCATTTTCCCGAAAATCATGAAGATCAAACTCTCCGACGGCAGCGAGATTCCCATGGAAATGCACAAGGTTCGGATCGTTCAGGCATCCAACCTTGCTCCGGTCGGCCGCCGTCGACAGGCCATTGAAGAAGCCGGTTACAATACGTTCCTGTTGCGCACCCGGGACATCTTCATGGATATGCTTACCGACAGTGGAACCAATGCCATGAGCGACAATCAGCTTGCCGCCATGATGGTTTCCGATGATGCCTATGCCGGTTCCGAAAGCTTTTACCGTCTGGCCGATACCATCAAGGAGTATTTCGGCTTCAACTACGTCCTTCCGGTTCATCAGGGGCGAGCGGCTGAAAACCTCATCGCGGGCATATTCGTGAAGCAGGGCGATGTGGTGCCGATGAACTACCATTTCACCACTACCCGCGCGCACTTCGAGATGCGGGGAGGGACGGTGCTCGAAATATTTACCGACGAAGCTTTGAACACGGATAGTATCGACCCCTTCAAAGGGAATATCGATTTGAATAAGCTTCAGGACGTAGTCGAGACGTATGGACCGGCCCGCATTTCATTTATCCGCATGGAGGCTACCACGAATCTCATCGGCGGGCAGCCTTTCTCGCTTGCGAATCTGAAGGGGGTCAAGGAGATTGCATCCCGGCATGGAATCCCCCTCGTGGTCGATGCGAGCCTGATTTCGGAGAATGCATACCTCATCAAAATGCGGGAGGAAGCCTATCACGACGCATCCATACGGGATATCATAGGGGAGATTATGGGCCTCGCCGATTTGATGTACCTCTCGGCACGAAAAAGCTGTAGCGTTCGCGGCGGCCTCATCGCGACGAACGATAAGGCGCATTACGACGCTATCCTCCCCTGGTTGCCCGTATATGAAGGCTTCCTTACGTATGGCGGTATGTCTACCAAGGAGGTGGAAGCCATGGCCGTGGGTATCCGAGAGATGATGGATGTGAACGTGGCCGGCGCGTCCGTCGATTTTATCCGATACTTCGCCGAGCGCCTCATCGAGCGGGGCGTGCCGGTCGTCACGCCGCCCGGCGGCCTTGCCTGCCACCTCGATGCCGCCCGTTTTCTGCCTCACCTCGGGTCTTTCGATTATCCGGCCGGTGCGCTCACGGCGGCTGTATACATCGCCTCCGGTATTCGCAGCATGGAGCGTGGCACCGTCTCGATGGATCGGGATAAGGAAGGAAATGAAGTACCTTCCGATCTGGAGCTGGCCCGGCTCGCCGTGCCGCGCCGGGTGTATACCATGTCGCACATCCAGTATGCCGTAGACCGTATAGCCTGGCTGTATGAGCACCGAGACCTGGTGAAGGGCTTACGATTCGTCGAGGAGCCGCCCGTCCTCCGGTTCTTTTTCGGAAAAATGTCCGCTGTCGACGGGTGGGATGTGGATCTGGCCCGGGCTTTCGAGGAGCGATTCGGCGCCGAATGCTGAGAAGCCGCCGGGTGGAACAGCCTCGCATGAGGTACGTTCTGCCCGGTTGTTTCCTTTCCCGGCCGGTCGCCTGAAACCGGACTGCATTCGTGCTTCGTATGAAATTCGACCTCCCCGAGTACACCCTCGACCGATTCTTCGATCGCGTCGTAGCGAAGTATGCTTCCCGCCCCTCGCTTGCCCTGGTAGGCGAAACGCCCATGACGTATGCGGAACTGGGCGAGCGGGTGCGATCCGCCCGGAATCGGTTGCAGGCAATGGGCATCCGGCGCCACGACCACGTCGCCCTGCTCGGGAAGGCCTCTCCCGACTGGGCGATCAGTTTTCTGGCTGTTACTACCATGGGAGCCGTCGTCGTGCCGATTCTGGATGAGTTTCCGGAGGCGGACATCGACCACGTCATCACGCATTCCGACTCGGTTGCCGTCATCATCGAGGAACGGCTTTTCCGCAGTCTGTTTCTGCCATCGCTGGAGCGCGGGCGTCTCGTATTGAATCCGGCGACGCTCGAACCCTACTTTGCCGCCCCTTCCGGCACGCTGCTCGATCCGCTGGCCCATCTGCCCGAACGCATGAAAAAGGCCTGGGAGCGGGCCTGGACCGTTCCCACTCCGTCGCCCTCCATCCGTGAGGACGATCTTGCCGAAATCATCTATACGTCAGGCACGACCGGACACTCGAAAGGGGTAATGCTTACCCATCGTAACCTGGTCAGCAACCTGTTCGAAGGTCCCGATCTGCTGGGCGTGATTGACGAGAACAGTGTCATTCTCTCGTTTCTTCCGCTGGCCCATACGTTCGGGTCCACCAGCGGATTTCTCTCTATTATCTACCGGGGGGCGTCCATTTATTTCCTCGGCAAGAAACCGGCCCCCAAGCTGCTCATGGAGGCCATGCAGGAGGTGCGCCCGACCATCATAGGCTCGGTGCCTCTGGTGTTCGAAAAAATATTCCATAAGCAGGTGCAACCCACGCTGCGCGATCGGCGACTGCTTCGCCTGCTCACCCGAAGCACCCTCGGTCGTAAACTGGTTTACCGTCTCGTAGGGCGGCGCATAAATAAAGCCCTTGGCGGGCGGTTGAAATGCGCCATCATTGGAGGAGCCGGGCTAAACCCCGACGTGGAGCAATTTCTGCGGGAAGGAGGGGTGCCGTATTCCGTGGGGTACGGGATGACGGAGTGCTCTCCGCTCATTACGTTTTCGGCCATCGGTGCGGCTCCCCTGGGTTCGTCCGGGCACGCCATATCGGGCGTAACCCTACGGATCGAGGATCCGGACCCTCGTACCGGTATCGGGGAAATACTCGTCAGAGGACCGAACGTGATGTCGGGATACTACAAAAACGATGCGGAGACCCGGCGCTCATTCACTTCCGACGGCTTTCTCATAACCGGAGATCGCGGATACGTAGATGAAAAAGGGTACCTGTTCATCAAGGGAAGGTCGAAGAACGTCATCATCGGGCCGTCCGGAGAAAACGTTTATCCCGAGACCATCGAAGAAAAGCTGAACGGCTGCCCGGAAATAGAGGAATCGCTGGTTTATGAGTCCGGTGGCCGATTGGTTGCCCGGGTGCTTCCCGATTACAACTACCTGCAACACATCATGGGCGAAGCCGAAGCGGCGGCCGGCGGCATCACCCGTTCGCTCGAAGAAGTCCGAACGTCCGTCAACAGGCAGCTTTCCTCCGGCGCCCGGCTTCAGAAAATCATCGAGCAAACGGAGCCCTTCGTTAAAACCGCCACGAACAAGATCAAGCGGTATCTCTATACCGAGCACGATACGCTATAAGCCGTATAGGCTTTTCCAGATGCGTATAACAACTTTGTTTCAATGAGAAGGGACCAGCCCCCGAAATAGTCCGGTTCAAGAAAGACTTAACAGCGTTAAGTAGCTTCATGATGGCAGAGGGTTGCTGTGGATTCGGATCTGCGCAGAGAAATACTGGATGCTGCACGCCGTCTGCTCGTGACGGAAGGGTACAATAGCCTTTCAATGAGAAAGATTGCACGGGCGATCGGGTATAGCGCCACCTCGATCTACCTTCATTTTGATAGCAAGGAAGCGCTTTTTTTTACCCTGATCGAAGAGGGTATGGAGATGCTTTATCGGGGGCTGGTTCGCGCGGCGCGGGGGAGCACGTCTCCTGCGGAACGGCTGGAAAGGGTATGCGAGCGATACGTGCGCTTTGGTCTCGAAAATCCGGAGTACTACGAGATCATGTTCATGGTGCATTCGGAAAAGCTGGGACGTTTTCCACCGGAGAAGTACAGACAGGCGCGCAAGGGCCTCGAATTGATCGCGGCCCTGCTCCGTGACGGGTCCCGGCGCCGGCAGTTCGAGGTGGAAGATCCGTTCATGGCGGCCGGTGTGATATGGTCTTCGCTGCATGGGGCCGTGGCGCTGCTGCTGGCCCGCCGACTGGATGCCGGGCTGGATACGAACGCTTTCGCCGATATGGCGGTTCGGGTGACCCTGCGCGGCTTTCTGATGCCCGAACCCCCGGCGCAACAGACTGAAAGCGCTTACGATGCAAGGGCATTGTCCGAGCGGTAAAAGGCTTCCCATTCATTAGACGCCCCTGGGGTACATCCTATGGTACAGGACATCTTTTCCGGGAAAGCGGAGACCGGCACAGCCATACTGGGCAGGATGCTGCCCTCCCTACTGTACGAGGCGCACCGGAATTATCCGAATGACAACGCGCTCAACCAGCCTGTCGGTGATGAATGGGAAGCTTTCTCTCTGGAACGGTTCAAACAGGCTTCCGAGGAGTCGGCGATGGGCTTGCTCGATCTCGGTTTGCAGCGCGGAGATCGGGTGGCGCTTTTCATGGAAAGCGATGTGTACTTCTGCATCGCCGATATGGGATGCCTGATAGCCGGGCTCGTTGACGTTCCGGTATATCTCACGTATGCACAGGAGTCCATACAGTATGTTCTGAACCATTCAGGAGCGCGGGTGCTGTTCACCTCGAGTCTGGCCCACCTCCGGAAAATCGAATCCTTGTTGCCCCGGCTGCCTCACTTGCAGTGTATCGTCGTGGCGGAAATGGAGGAGTCCGGCGAGCCCCTCGTTGTACCGACCCACATCGAGATTCAATCGCTCGATCGAATGCGCGAAAAAGGACGAAGCAGGCTGGAGGCCGATCATAAGGCCCTCGGCGGGCTTCTGGAAGCCATCAATCCGCATGATCTCGCCACCATCATTTATACCAGCGGGACTACAGGGCAGCCAAAGGGGGTAATGCTGTCTCACGAGAATATTTCCTACAATGCGCTTACGGCATTTTCCGGCATGTCCGACTATCGCCCCGGCGCCGGTGGAGAAGTCGTAATTTCATTCCTGCCTCTGACGCATGTGTTCGCCCGGAGCCTTCACTACGGGTTCCTGGCCTACGGTTCGTCTGTTTATTTCAGCAAACCCGAAACGCTCTCCAGGGACCTCGGGATGGTACGCCCGACGATTTTCGCTTCCGTACCCCGCGTACTTGAGAAGGTGTACACCCGGATTCGAGAGAAAACGACGCAATTAACCGGCATCAAGCGCTTTCTGCTGGTCTGGGCGTTGCGTCTGGCTGCTTCGTATCGCATCGGAGAGCCGATCGGCGGCTGGCGCCGCCTTCAGTTGAAGGCGGCCGACCGGCTCGTTTTCAAAAAGTGGCGGGCCGCCCTCGGAGGTCGCGTGAAATACATTATCAGCGGCGGAGCGGCCCTGAGCGCCGACCTGACCAACATCTTCGGAGCCGCCGGGGTTACCATCCTTCAGGGATACGGTCTCACCGAAACGAGCCCGGTCATCGCATTCAACCGACCGGGCCGAAACCGGCCGGGTACGGTAGGGGAGCCGCTGCCCGGACTGGAGATTCGGACGGCTTCCGACGGCGAGATCCTCACCCGGGGCCCCCACGTCATGAAGGGGTACTTCAAGGACGAGTTCATGACCCGAGAGGTAATCGACACGGAAGGATGGCTCCATACCGGCGACATCGGGGAAATTTCTCCGGATGGTTATCTGCGTATTACAGACCGAAAAAAGGACCTGTTCAAGCTTTCTACGGGCAAGTACGTAATACCGCAGGTACTCGAAAGTCGGCTCGTCATGGAGCCGCTCGTAGAGCAAGCAGTAATCGTCGGGACAGACCATAAGTTTTGTGCAGCCCTCCTTTTTCCCGAGCAGGATGCGTTGAAAGCCCTGGCCCGCTCGCTCGACCTCGATGCGGGGGAGGGTGTGGGTGCGCTCGTCTGTCGGCCTGAAATCAAGGCCCGCTACCAGGAACTGATCGAGCGGGCCAACGAGGGCATCGATCCGTGGTCAACCATAAAGAGGTTCCGGCTCATTCCGGATCAGGTAACCATCGAAAGTGGATTGCTTACCCCGACCATGAAGCTTCGGAGGGCGCAGCTCCGGACCCGATATGCCGCTGAAATCGAAGCGATGTACGCCGAGGCGGATAACGATACCGGGCACGATATGGCCGATCTCGCCCCATCGGTTCACTGAGGCATCAGAAAAGAGGGATGTATGGCTCTGGATTTCAATCAAATGGGCAAGCTCATGCAGCTCGCCCAGCAACTCGACATCGAGCAGGTAACCGCACTCTCGCAAAAAGTCGACCTGGGAAAGCTCATCGGTCTGGTTTCCCGGATGGATGAAGCCACGCTGGCGCAGATGACCAGAATGCTCCAGTCCGGCTCCAACGGCTCTAAACGGGAGCCCGCCCCGGTAAACGGAGATTTTTACGACATAGCATCCGAACTGAGCGAGAACGGGCGAGCCGTGCAGCAAAAGGTACGGGCGTTCATGCAGGAGGAAGTACAGCCCGAGATTGCCGAATACTGGCAGCGCGATGAGTTCCCCCGGCATTTGATCCCCCGGTTTCGCGATCTCGGACTCATCGGGGAGGTATTCGAGCCGGACGGGTCCCGAAAACCGGAGGCGGCCGTCACCGAGGGGATCGTCACGATGGAAATGGCCCGAGTAGACGTATCGACTGCTACGTTTTTCGGCGTGCATGCCGGGCTGGCGCTCTGGTCGGTCATCCTCGGCGGGTCGGAGGAGCAGAAGCGCGAGTGGCTGCCCCTTATGATGCATTTCGACACGGTCGGCGCGTTCGGTCTTACCGAACCGGAAGTCGGCTCGGGCGCCGCCGGCGGCCTTCGGACCACCTGCCGCAGGGAAGGGGAGGAGTGGGTGCTGAACGGTTCCAAAAAGTGGATAGGCAATGCCACCTTTGCGGATTTCGTAGTGATATGGGCGCGGGACGAGCAGGACGGCTCGGTGTGCGGCTTTCTGGTTCGTCGCGGTAATCCGGGTTTTCAGGTTGAGAAAATGCTGGGGAAAATCGCGCTTCGGGCCGTAGAGAACGGCCTGATCACCCTGAATACCTGCCGGGTACCGGAATCCGACCGCCTCCAGCATGCCGATTCGTGGCGCGTGGTGGCCGACATTCTCCGGCAAACCCGGGCCGGCGTGGCATGGCAAGCCGTTGGCTGCGCTATGGGCGCTTACGAACACTCGCTGCGATACGCCCGCAAGCGCAAACAATTTGGACGACCCATCGGCAGCTTTCAGCTCATCCAGGATAAACTCGTCCACATGCTCGGCAACCTGACGGCCATGCAAACCATGTGTCTGCGCCTTTCGCGTATGCAGGACGCCGGGACGATGCTCGATGAGCACGCTTCGCTGGCCAAAGTATTTACGGCGTCCCGCTGCCGGGATACCGTTGCGCTGGCTCGTGACCTTCACGGCGGCAACGGCATCCTGCTCGAAAACGACGTTGCCCGCTTCTTCTCCGATACCGAGGCTATTTACTCTTATGAGGGAACCAACGAAATCAACTCCCTTATCGTAGGCCGCGCCATTACCGGTCACAGTGCTTTCGTTTAACCCAATTGTTTGCTATGAACGCCGAACCTCCTCAAGCCGGTCCGAAGGAACGAACCGGAATAGCGCTTTCGCCTCATTCGCCGTTCCGATCCGCCGCGGTGCTGGGTGCGGGCACCATGGGCGCACAGATCGCCGCCCATCTTGCCAACGCCGGCCTGCGAGTGCTTCTGCTCGACATGGCCGCCGGGAACGGAAATCCAAATGCCCTCGTCGAGAAAGGCTTCAAGGCCGCACGGAAAGCGAGCCCGGACCCCTTCTTTTCCGAAGCGTCGGCTCGCCGGATCACGCTGGGTAACTTCGATGACCATTTTGATCGCCTTGCCGGTGTAGACTGGATCGTCGAAGCGGTGGTGGAGCGCATGGATGTCAAGCGCGACATACTGGCGCGCATTGAAGCGGCGGCCTCTGAAAGCGCCGTGATCTCTACCAACACCAGCGGCTTACCGATTGGCGAACTGGTGGAAGGCCGATCGGAGGATTTCAAGAATCGGTTCCTGGGAACGCACTTTTTCAACCCGCCCCGGTATCTGAAGCTGCTCGAACTGATTCCTACGGAGGATACGTCGCCCGGGGTGGTGGACCGCGTCGCCTGGTTCGGTCGGGTTCATCTCGGAAAAGGCATCGTCGTCGCGAAGGATAGTCCGTATTTCATCGGCAACCGGATCGGCATATACGGTATGCTGCCGGCTATGCAGGCTTTTGACCGTGGTGAATACAGCATCGAGGAGATCGACGCCCTGACGGGGCCGCTGGTGGGCCGCCCGAAGTCGGCCACGTTTCGAACGGCCGATCTCGTCGGTCTGGACGTCCTCTACCACGTCGTTCGCAACCTTTACGATACCATTCCAGGGGACGACCGCCGAGACGTCTTTCAGGCTCCGGCCGTTTTGGAATCACTCGTCAAAGGCAGAGCGCTCGGTGAAAAATCAGGAGCCGGATTTTATAAAAAACAGGGAAAGACCATACTCTCCATCGATCCGGCTACAGGCGAATACGGTACGGGCGCTCCTCCCGATGCGGCCTCCCTCGAGCCGATTCAGAAAGCCGGCAGTCTTGACGATCGCCTGAAAGCCCTTTACCGGGAAGGAGGGCGTTACGGACGCTTCTTTCGCGATACGACGCTGGACTGGCTCGGGTATAGCGCCCGACGCATTCCCGAAATCGCCGACAGCCCCGCCGACATCGACCGGGCGATCCGATGGGGTTTCGGATGGGAGAAAGGGCCCTTCGAAATATGGGACGCCCTTGGCTTCGAAACGGTGATCGAAGGCATGGCGGAACGCGGAATCGAAACGCCGGGCTGGCTGGATACGATGCGCCGGGAGGGAGCCGGGTCGTTTTACCGAAATGAGGCCGGAGATCGATCGGTATACGTACCCGGCAAAGGGTACGTCACGGAGAAGAGCCCCCCTGATGAGATCCGGACGGCCGACATCCGCACCCATCCAGAGAAACTGCTCTGGAAGAACGACGAGGCCGCTCTGCTCGATCTCGGCGACGGTGTGGCGCTTTATGAATTTCGTTCCAAAGCAAACGCGCTGGGTCGCAACGTGATGCGCGGCCTGGTGGAGGTGATCGAGCGGGTCGAGTACGATTCGGACCTCCGCGGCCTCGTAATCGGCAACGACGGGAAAAATTTCTCGGTAGGCGCCAACCTGGGCGAAGTGGCTATGGCGGCTATGCAGGGGCAGTTCGACCTGATCGAGCGTTTCGTTGCGCGATTTCAGCAAGCTGTCGGCCGGATCCGGAGCGCTGCCAAGCCCGTCGTGGCGGCGGTGCACGGGCGCGTGCTCGGCGGCGGTTGCGAAATGCTAATGGCCTGTCCGCACCCGGTAGCCGCCGCCGAAAGTTACATCGGCCTAGTAGAGCTCGGGGTGGGTCTCATTCCGGCCGGTACGGGTACAATGCGCCTCGCGGTGCTTGCGGCGCAGCGGTCTCCGCACGGATTCCCGAGCGAGATCCAGTCGAACCTGCAGGTCTATTTCGAAAACGTCGCTATGGCAAAGGTAGCCGGGAGCGCCGTGCAGGCTCGGGATATGGGTTATCTGTCGGAGTGCGGCCCTATCGTGATGAATGCGGACCGGCGGCTTTACGTGGCGAGAGAGGAGGTGATCCGTCTCTCCAACCAGGGCTACCTGCCTCCCCCTCCGCCCGGGCCGATCAAGGTTCTTGGCAGCCCTACCCGGGCCGCCTTCGAGGTGGCGCTCGATCAGTATCTGTTCGGGGGCTTCATCAGCGAATACGACCGGAAGCTGGCAGGCCGGCTGGCCTACGTCATCACCGGCGGCGATCTGTCGGCTCCCGACGAGGTGGATGAACAGTACCTCGTCGACCTCGAAAGGGAAGTATTCCTGAGCCTCCTCGGGGAGCAAAAAACCCAGGAGCGCATCACGCACATGCTCATGAATGGGAAGCCTCTTCGCAACTAAGGTTTCTGAGATAGTCAGTGACACAGCAGTATTTGAACCCGACGAACCCATGGAAGTCCGAATGCCAGGAAATGCCGCCTATATCGTCAGCAGTGTCCGCACCGCCGTTGGGAAGGCGGACCGCGGCGCGTTACGCTCCGTCCGACCCGAAGAAATGGGCGCTGCCGCCGTGAGCGAAGCCGCGGGGCGCGTACCGGGGTTGCGCCCGGAGGATCTGGACGACGTCCTCATCGGCTGCGCCTTCCCCGAAGGGCCTCAGGGTATGAACGTCGGACGCCTCATCGCGCAGCGAGCCGGTCTGCCGGACGAGATTCCGGGCGCCACCATCAATCGGTTCTGCTCGTCGGGCCTGCAAACCATCGCAATGGCTACACAAGCCATTGCCGCCGGATTTGCCGACGTGATAGTGGCCGGCGGCGTCGAATCGATGAGCATGGTGCCCATGAGCGGGTTTTTCTTTCAGCCCGATCCCCGGACGGTGAATGCCGACCCGGAGGTATACGTCTCCATGGGCGTTACCGCCGAAAATGTCGCTGAAAAGTACGGCATCTCACGGGAGGAGCAGGACCGTTTTGCCGTGCAGTCACATCACCGGGCGCTCGCCGCCATTCGAGAGGGGCGTTTCGAGGAAGAAATCGTCCCTCTGCACATTTCGGAGGTGCGGTACGAAGACGGCCACACGAAGTCGGTGGAAAAGGACTTCCGGGTGGACGAAGGGCCCCGGCCGGATACGTCGCTGGAGGCGTTGGCCCGGCTTCCGGCAGTTTTTCGAAAAGATGGGACCGTCACGGCAGGCAATGCTTCACAGCGCTCCGACGGGGCCGCCGCGTCCATCGTGATGAGCGAACGCCGTATGCGGGAGATGGGCGCGGAACCGCTCGGCCGCATCATCGGGTTTGCACTGGCCGGCGTGCCGCCCGAACTCATGGGGATCGGCCCCATCGAAGCCGTGCGCAAGGTGCTCCGGCAAACCGGCCTCAGCCTGTCCGACGTGGGCCTGGTGGAACTCAACGAGGCATTCGCCGCACAGGCTCTGGCCGTCATTCGGGAGCTGGGTCTGGATGAGGGCGTCGTAAACGTGAACGGCGGCGCCATTGCTCTCGGGCATCCCCTCGGGGCCACCGGAGCCAAACTCACCGCCTCGCTGCTCCATGAGATGAGGCGACGGGGTGTGAAGTATGGATTGTGTACCATGTGCGTCGGGGGTGGCATGGGTGCGGCAGGAATCTTCGAAAATGCGGCCATCTGAACCTCCCCTGGCCATTGAAACGGTAAGCTCTATGCATTCCAGAGTACCTCTGATCGGAGCCGGCGCGCTCGCCGTGGTTCTCGGCGTGCCGGCCGTACGCCGCACCCTCGTTTCGAAGAACCTGATGCGCCTCATGAAGCGTATGGGTGTGCTTCCCACTATCTCGCAAACCGAACAAACGGCCATCGAAGCGGGCGATGTGTGGGTAGACGGCGATCTGTTTTCCGGAAAGCCGAATTTCGA
>CBDUBS010000102.1:0-12239 GCA_965365445.1 uncultured bacterium
GGTCGTAATCCGGTACGCCGCGACCGGTAAGGCGGTACTCCTGGGCCGACAGGCCGAGATCGAACGGGGTGTAGGGCCGCCCGGAGAGGTAGCGCCAGCGGAGTCCGATTTCCCACGACGTTCCGAGCCGGTACCCGGCGTTGGCCGAGAGGCTGTGGCGAACGTCCCAACTGGAGGGTTTGAGCACATCGTCCAGTCCGGCGAACTCGCTGCGGGAAAGGGCATACGCCCCCTGAGCATACAGACGCCCGGTGCGTTTTTGCTGACCGGAAAGCTCGATGCCGTATGCGCGGCCGCGGCCCGTTCCCACCAGCGGTTCGATGCCGACGAAGCCGTAATCGCCGCCGAGGTTGGCTACCGAGATGCGGGGGTCGCTTGCGGAGACAGGGTAGTTCCTGTAGCGCTTGTAATACCCTTCCAGGGCCACCCGGAGACTGGAGCGCGGCTGCCAGGAGACGCCTGCCACGCCGTGATCGGCCCGGATGAAAGGAAGGCCGCTGTTTACGTATTCGCCGTCGGCATCGCGCACGCCGAGCCAGGCGTATTCGGGGTGCTGGCGGAATACCCCCGTGGACACGTTGAGCATCCAGGCGGAGGTAAGCATGTACGACAGACTGACCCGGGGGGAGAGGTACAGGTTGTCGTCGAGGAAGGAGGTAGCATCGAAGCGCAGCCCCGCATTCGTGATGAGCCGGTCGTTCAGGGAGCGCCAGGTTAGCTGTCCGTAGCCGTGGCCCTGCCACACGGCGAAGGCGTCATCGAAGGCGATGGAAGTCGGGAAGGTCGTTCCGGGGCGAGCCCGCTCGAAAAACCGGTTGCCGAGGCTCGCAAGGGTGAGGCCGCCGCCGTACCCGGCGATCAGGTTCCGCCGGAGGCGATAGTCGCCGTCCACCCGGAGGTGGTTTTCCGCTTCGCGGGCGTCGCTGCGTAATACGGGCAGGCCGTCGGAGTCGTTATCGAGGAAGGAGAACGAAGTCATGGACCGGCTGAGCACGGTGGTGACGAATCCGCGCGGCATCAGGCGACGCCACACCAGCCCGTTCGTGTAACTCCACTGTTCGTTCTCGAGCACCCGGTCGAGGATCTCCTGCTCCTCGAAGGTCGGGTTTTCGGGGGTGTAGAAATCGAACTGGTCGATAGAGCCCACGCCTACGAACGAAAGCCGGTTCCTCGGATCGAGGTCGTACTCGATGCGCGTCTGGAAATCCCAGTAGTCGGGCCGAATGGGCAGGCCCAGCAGGCTGAACAGATACTGGAGGTAGGATCGGCGCGCCGAAAACAACCAGTTGCCGGAGCGGCCGAGGGGCCCATCGAGGGTGAGGCCGGCCTCCGCCGCCCCGAGGGTGAAATCTCCGGCTACCCGATCCGGGGAGCCGGGGCGGTTGCTGACGACGAGCACCGAGGAAAGGGCGTCTCCGTAACGCACGGGGAACCCGCCCGTAAAGAACTCCACCTCCCGGATGAAGTCGATGTTGAGCAGCCCGATGGCGCCTCCCGAGGCCCCCTGCGTGGCGAAGTGGTTGATCTGCGGGATCGGGACGCCGTCTACGAAATAGGCGTTTTCAGAGGGGCCGCCCCCGCGCACGAGCAGGTCGTTCCGGTTATCCACACCGCCCGTCACACCCGGCAGAGAGAGCAGCGACCGGGATATGTCGTTCTGCCCGCCGGGGGTTCGGCGGATTTCCTCCGCTCCGAGGGTCTGTACGGAGTTTGGCGCGTCCGGAGGGCGGGCGAACAGGTTGCCGACAACCGTTACGCCTTCCAGCTCCACCGCCGACTCCCGCATCTCGAAAACCAGAAGCGTAGGGCGGCTGGGCTGAATGACGATGTCGGATCTGGTGACCGTTTCGAAGCCCAGGAACGAGGCCTGCACCGTGTATACCCCGGGTGGGATTTGCTCAACGACGTACTCCCCCTCCGCATCGGTCGCCGCTCCTTTCGTATAGCCTACCAGAGAGACGTTCACGCCGGGCAGGGACGCCTGGGTGACCGCATCCACGACGCGGCCGCGCAGGACGCCGTTCTGTGCCTGCACCGAGAGGGGCGCGGCCAATAATACCGGTAGCAGGAATCTGTAAACGTTCATAACACGGTTAACGAACGTTTTACCCCGCTGTTTCAGCCGGTGGAAGTTTATTTCACCTACCCGGATTTTGCCTACATCGGGTTGCGGCATTCCCTCACAGCACTTCGACTGAAACAGGCGGTATTTAGGATAGTCCGCTGCTGATTCAACTACTGCACCCGAGGTGGTCGGTCATGTTGCCTGTAACTCCCAATCGTCCGCTGGAGCATTTCCGGGAGTGCGTCGCCCGGGCAGCCGCAGAGATGCGACATGCCGTCGAGGCGTGCAACAACCTGGATAGCGCCCCTCTTGCCGTAATCGATGCCGATCTGGAGCGAGACATCGAACACCTGTCCGTCCGTCTGGACACGACGACCCGGCAGATTGCCGCCATTGTCGTGGCGATGGAAAAGGTAATGCGCAGGGTGCAGCCGCACTCCGGCAACGGGTCGGCCCCGTTGCACGCCGTCGTGCACAAATGAACCGGGCGGTCAGGGAGCGGAGCGGCGTTTCCAGACGTTGTTGGCCCGGTTGATATCCGGCAGGAGGCTTCGCGGGTCGAGGCGCACCTCGGCCGCCTCGCCGGGGAGGCGCGCTTCAAACGTATCGGAGTAACGCCACGAGTCGGCCGGGAAGCGCAGCGTTTCCGATGAACCGTTCGTATAGGTTACGAGCAGTTCCAGGGGCAAAACGAGCGGTTCCTGATTCGTAAGGGTAACCACGGTTTCGGGACCGGAGGTTTCCACCTCGGTCACCGCCTGATCGAGCGTGTAACTGGTATAAAACCAGCCCCGCCAGAACCAGTCCAGGTCTTCGCCCGTTACGTGCTCCATGGTGCGGAAGAAATCGGCCGGCTGTGGATGTTTGAACGCCCAGCGGTGGGTGTATTCCCGAAAGGCCCGGTCGAAGCGCTCCGGGCCGAGCACGTACTCCCGGAGCAGGATGAGCCCGACGGCCGGTTTGCGGTAGGCCAGGAATCCGATCAGCCCGCCGCGCATGTCGTCCGGGGCGGTGGCAATGGGTTCGGCGTCTTCGAGCGCCGCCATCTGACTGGATACGAATCCGGCGGAGTACGTAGGGTCCAACCGGGCATGTTCCCCCAGGAAGGCCAGCGCGGAGTAATAGTTCATGAAGGAATCGAATCCTTCATCCATCCACGCATGGCGGCGTTCGTTGCTTCCTACGATCATCGGAAACCAGCTGTGGCCGAATTCGTGGTCGGTGACGCCAAACAGGTCCTCGCCGCGCGCGTGCACCGAGCAGAATACGATCATCGGGTACTCCATGCCCCCTACCACGCCGGCCACGTTTACGGCCGTGGGGTACGGATACGGAAACCATTTCTCCGAGTAGTAGCGAATGGCATGGCGGGCGTACCGGGTGGATTCCTCCCAGCCCGGCTCCCTGTAGCCGAGCCCTTCCCGGGGGTAGACCGATTGTACGAGCACGCCGTTCCATCCGGCGGCATCCCAGATGAACGCCTTCGATGCGGCCCAGGCAAAGTCGCGTACGTTTTCGGCCCGAAACTTCCAGGTCAGGGGTTCCCGGCCCGCCGGCCGCGTTTCTCTCCGGCCCACTTCTTTCGGCCCGATGATGAGCACCGGATCCTCGCTCGTGCGGGCCGCCTCGAGGCGGCGGTTCTGCTCCGGCGTGAGCACCTCCCCGGCGTTCCGGAGGTCGCCGGTAGCCGACACGATCATATCGTGCGGGACGGTCAGCTCGACGTCGTAGCGGCCGTACTCCAGGTAGAATTCGCCCTGACCCAGGTACGGCAGCGTGTCCCACCCGTGCACGTCGTCGTACACGAACAGGCGGGGATGCCACTGGGCGATCTGGAATACGGGTCCCTGCTCGGCGTCGTATATACCCATGCGGTCGGCCCCGTATTCGGGAATGCGAAAGCGGAAGTCGATTTCGAGCCGAAGCGAGTCGCCGTAGGGCAGCAGCGGGCGGGGCAGATCCAGCCGCATCCGCGTATCCTCGATGTGAGGTTTGAGCCGGATGGGGCCCGTCGGGCTTTGCAACTCGATACGGGAGAGGTGGAACCCGCCGTCATCGAACGACCCGCTGTACCGGCTTCCGGAGGGTTGCAGGGCGGCCCCCCGGCTGCGGGAGGCGAACAGGTTCTGGTCGAGCTGGAACCACAACACCCGCAGGGTATCCGGGGAGTGGTTGACGTAGGTAACCGTCTCCGACCCTTCGATGCGGCCGGCGCGCGCGTCAAGGGCGGCGCGTATGTGGTAATCGACGCGCTGCTGCCAGTACGCCGGCCCCGGCTCGCCCGAGGCGGTGCGCACGGCGTTCGGCTCCGGAAGGGGGAGCGGGTCCCACAGGTTGGTCGTCGGACGCGGGGCATCCGGGGGGCCGGGCTGCGCCCCGGCAAGAAGCGGCAGAAGCACCCATATGAGTAGAACGAAACGGCGGACCATGCAGGCGCCCTCGGGATCGGAAAGGTAAAACCCCGGAACGACAGGACGGCTCAGCGGGTTTCCGGAACGTCCGGTGGGCCCTGCCGTAGAAGCGGCCAATTCATCGAAAAGAAAGAATATGAGCGAAAACGGAAAAGTGCTCGTAGCGATGAGCGGCGGCGTGGATTCGTCGGTGGCGGCCGCACTCCTGCACCGGCAGGGGTACGAGGTCATCGGAATCACCATGAAAACGTGGGATTACGCGGCATGCGGGGTGCGCGGCGGCAAGCAGATCGGGTGTTGCTCGGTCGATTCGATGAACGACGCCCGCGGCGTAGCCCACGCCTTCGACTTTCCGCACTTCACGGTGGACATCCGGGAAGAGTTCGGCGACTGGGTGATCCGCCGGTTCACCGACGAGTACCTCGCGGGACGCACCCCGAACCCGTGCGTGCTGTGCAACACGCACATCAAATGGGATGCCCTGCTGCGCCGCGCCGACGACCTGGGCTGCCGGTACATCGCGACGGGGCACTACGCCCGCGTGCGCTACGACGAAATGCTCGGGCGGCATGTGCTCATGCAGGGTCTGGACAGGGCAAAAGACCAGAGCTATGCCCTGTGGGGGTTGCCGCAGGAACACCTCGCCCGGTCTCTGTTCCCCCTCGGCCGCTTCACGAAGCCGGAAATCCGGCGCATGGCCGCCGAGATGGGTCTGGATCGGGTAGCCGACAAACCGGACTCTTACGAAATCTGTTTCGTGCCGGATAACGACTACCGCCGGTTTCTGAGGGACCGGGAGCCGGAACGCACCCGGACCGTGCAGGGAGGGCCGTTCGTCCTGAGCGACGGCGCCGTCATCGGGCGGCACGACGGGTATCCGTTTTACACCATCGGGCAGCGCCACGGGCTCGGTCTGGCCCTCGGGTATCCGGCGTACGTCACCCACATCGATGCGGAGACGAACACCATTACGGTAGGCCCGGAGAGCGAGCTGCATGGGCGGGAGCTCGTCGCCCGGCAAATCAATCTCATCAAGTACGGGCGGCTCGACGGCCCACTGGAAGCCGGGGGCAGAATCCGGTACAAGGACGAAGGAGCCCCCTGCCGGGTCATCCAGACCGATGACGACGAACTCAGGGTGACGTTCTCATCGCCCCGCCGGGCGATCACGCCCGGCCAGTCAGTGGTGCTGTACGAGGGTGAGGACGTGATCGGGGGAGGATGGATACACGAAGTGGAAGGGCCATAAAAAAACGCCCCGCCGGATCGCGCCCCCTGCCTCCGGCCCCGCCTTGTAAGTCGGAATGGGCGGCGGAGATCGGAAGCAGGAACCCGGCAGGGCGTATGGATCATTCCGGTTGAGAACCGGTTATCGCATGGCGCCGCGCGTGAACAGGTTCACGATGGCCAGCAGCACGATGGCGCCGAGAAGCGAAACAAGAAGCGCCCCGATGCTGAAGTCGCCGCCGGTGATGCTGCCCGTATCGAAAATGGGCGACAGCAGCCAACCGGCCAGAAGCGCCCCGACGATGCCCACGACGACGTTGAGCAGCAACCCCTGCTGCGCGTCCGTATGCATGATCTTGCTGGCAAGCCACCCGAGGATGCCACCGATAAGGATGATGAGTAGAATGGTCATAGCGTGTTCTCCGGATAGATTAAAAAGACAGAATGAAGGTCGTTTCGCAAACTACAGGGAGCAAACCCGTCGCACCGAAACCTTGTGCCCCTCTTTCTTGAAGAGCTTGATACGAAACCCGGCGTCGGCCTTCTAAATGCATGAACGTTACAACGTCGCGGCGTCCCTCCCCGCTCGTGCTGGAGGTGCAATCGCTGAGCAAGCATTACCAGGGCCTCCGCGCCGTCGATGAACTAACGTTTGGGGTTCGGCAGAATGAACTGGTTGGCCTGCTCGGTCCGAACGGGGCCGGAAAAACCACCACGATCAACATGCTGCTCGGGGTGCTGGCGCCGTCGTCCGGCTCCATCCGGATTCAGGGCGTCGATCTGGCCGCCGACCGATCCCGGGCGCTGGAGCGCACCAATTTCGCCGCCGTGTACGCGCCGCTGCCGGGCAACCTGACGGTGTACGAAAATCTGCGGGTATTCAGCCTCGTTTACGGCGTCGAGCGGGCGGCCCGGCGTATAGGGGAAGTGATGGAGGAACTGGACCTCGAGCCCTTCCGAAACACCCGGTGCGGGGTGCTTTCTTCCGGCGAGCAGACCCGCGTGGCGCTGGCGAAGGCCCTGCTCAACCGCCCGCGGCTGCTTCTGCTGGACGAGCCGACCGCCTCGCTCGACCCCGCCACCGCCCGCGACATCCGGGCGGAGATCCGCCGGTATGCCACTGAAAGCGGCGTAGGCGTGCTCTGGACATCGCACAACATGTACGAAGTGGAGGCCGTATGCGACCGGGTGCTGTTCCTCTCCCGGGGGAAAATCCTGCTCGAAGGCGATCCGAAAACGTTGCCCGCTCGCCATGGGAAAAGCACGCTCGAAGAATTGTTCATCACGGTAGCGCGGGAACCGCTCACCCTCGGGCAGGGCGTGGAAGCATGAAAGCGCACCGGGTGGCGGCCGTCGTATTACGGCAGGTGTACCTGTTCCGGGGCAGCCTCACCCGGCTGGCTCCGCTGGTCATGTGGGTCACCATCGACATCGTGTTGTGGGGATTCATCACGATGTATTTCTCCTCCATCAGCGACACCTCCTTCGATCTCGGAACGGTGCTCCTGGGCGCGGTGCTGCTCTGGAGCTTTTTCGGGCGGATCATGTACGGCATCAGCACGGCGTTCTTCGAGGATGTGTGGTCCCGCAACTTCCTGAACTTTTTCGCTACTCCGCTCTCGACCGCCGAATACATCACCGGCCTCATCGTAACGAGCATGGCTACGGGCGCACTGGCCCTGGGCATCATGTTTCCGCTCGCCATGGGCATCTTCGGCCTATCCTACGCCGTTTACGGGATCATGCTGGCGCCGTTTCTACTCGTGCTGCTGCTTTTCGGGGTAGCTCTCGGGATATTCGCCATTTCCGTGGTGCTGCGCCTGGGTCCGGCCGCCGAATGGTTCATCTGGCCGGTGCCCGGGATGTTGTCGCCCTTCGTGGGGGTGTTTTACCCGCTGGCGGTGCTCCCGGCCCCGATGCAATGGATCGGGTACGCCCTGCCCCCTTCGTATGTTTTCGAGGCCATGCGCGGCATCGTCATCGAAGGAAGCTTTCCGGTGGAGGCGCTCGTCTGGAGCGTTACCCTGGCGTGCGGATACCTTCTGGCGGCCGTGGCCGTGTTCGGGGCCACCTTCCGGTATGCCGTGCGAACCGGATTGCTGGCCCGCTACAGCGCCGAGAGCGCAGCCTGAACCCTGTAACGATACGGGAAGCGCGGCGGCACATGATCGACGGGCGGCGTACACTTCAGCACCGACATCACATACGCCCCCTACCTTCATGGAAACCCGTCACGCCGGCATCGAGGATCGCTCGGAGGCATTTACCCGGTACGCCCGCCGCCGCGCCGGGGGCGAGGTCGTCGTCGATCCGCTCCGGCTCGGTAAGGAAGAACGGCGCCGGTACGTGCGCCGGACGCTTCTGGAAGACAATCGGCACCGGGTAAAGAACCGCCCCGAAGGAGCTCAGGCCAAATTCGACAAGCTGGGCCGGTCGGCCTGCGATTTCTTCCGGGGTACGGCGCTGCTCTACTACCGCGACTACGCGGGCGCCGACGCGCACCTCCCGGTGGTGTTCTGCGTGGGCGACGTACATCCCGAAAACTTCGGGGTGATGCCGAACGAAAACGGAGCACCGTTCTTCGGCGTCAACGATTTCGACGAAGCCCACCTCGCTCCGTTCTCCTATGACGTCAAACGGGGAGCCGTCGGCTTTTACCTGGCCGCCCGAGCCAACGGATTCAAAAAATCGGCCCGGCGGCGCATCGTCCGGTGCTGGACCGAAGGCTACCTGGAGGGCCTCGCGGCGTTCGCCCGCGACGACCGCGAGCGCTGGTTCCAGTACCGGATGGACAGCAGCCCCCCGATGATCCGCACATTGCTCGAATCGGTGCAGAAAGACCGCGCCCGTTTCCTCGAAAAAATGGTGGATACCGACAAACAACGCTTCCGGGCGGGTGAGGAGATCGTGCCGTACTCCACCCACATCGATACGTTTCAGAAGGTCGTTACCGCCTACCGGGATCAGGTAAATGCGGCCCTGCGCACCGATCCGGATCGGTTTTTCCGGGTACACGACGTGGCGATCAAGAAGGAAAGCGGGACCGCCAGCCTGGGGTTGGACCGCTATTACGTGCTCATCGACGGCCCCTCCGAACACCCCACCGACGACGTGATTCTGGAGTTCAAGGCGGAACGCCGTTCGGCCCTCCGGGGCCTGGCGCCCCCGTTCGACCGCCCCGCCGACGAACCGGATGCGGATCAACCGGCGAAGGGCGTCGTTCGGGCGCACAGGGTGCAGCTGGCCGGAGGGGACCCGTTTTACGGCTCCGCCGAGATCGACGGACAGAGTTTTCTGGTACGCGAGCGCAGTCCGTTCAAGGACGACATCGACCCGGATGATCTGGATGAGGACGATATGGCTGACTATGCCGGCATCTGCGGGCAAGTGCTCGCGCAGACGCACGCCCGCTCGGATGAAGATACCGGAACGGGCGAAGATGAAGCGGAAAAGCGTATCCTCGAATCGGTGAACCGCCGCCTGTTCGTGGACGATGTGACGCGTTTCGCGGAGGCCGCCGCTCGCCGCATCCGTAAGGACTACAAAGCGTTCCGGAAGGACCATGAACTGGGCGCCTTCGAGCTATTCCGAATGCCGGAAGAATAAATATGTCCTCCATACCCCGGCTCACTCCCCTTCCAGCCGCACGATTACGGCTTCATTCCCATCCAGGCGGACGGAGCCGTCCACGCGCCCGGATTCGCGCCGGCGGTTCGTGCCGAGCACGATCTCTCCGGCGGGCCACAGCCGATCCGTCGTGAACGTGGCCGGCTCGCCGCTCAGGTTCAGCACGATGAGGAGCCGGTCGTCGGCGTGTACGCGGAGGTAAGCTATGACGCCGCCCTCGGCAGGGATCGGAACGTAGCACCCCTGGTGGAGAGCGGGTTCCTGTTTCCGGAGCCGGATCAGGCGGCGGTACAGCCCGAGCAGCGCATCCGGATCGTCCTGTTGCGCCGCCACGTTGAGCCGGTCGTAATTCCGGTGCAGCTCCACCCAGGGCTCGCCGGTCGTGAAGCCGCCGGATGGGTCGGCGTCCCAGGCCATCGGCGATCGGAACGGCTCCCTGGGCCGGCCGTGGGGGTCCATCGTCTGCGGGTCGCGGCTTTTTCCCGGAGGCAGAGGGGCGTCGGTGATGCCGATTTCGTCCCCGTAGTACAGCATGGGCGTTCCGCGCAGGGTAAGCAGCAGCATCGCGGCGACGCGGGCCTGCGCCGGACCCAGACGGGAAGCCAGGCGCGGCTGGTCGTGGTTGCCCAGGGCCCACGTGGGCCACGCGTCGGTCGGCAGGGCGCCCTCGTAGGTGTCGATGGTTTTGGCTACGGTGCGGGCCTCCCACTCGGCGAGGATGAGCGAGTAGTTGGTCGGCATGTGGACGCCGCGCCCGCCGCCGTAGTAGTTCATCAGGTCCTCGACAGGCAGGTACAGCTCACCCACCAGCACCCGGTCGGGGTAGGCATCGGCGGTCTCTCGCATGGCCGCGATGAAGTCGAACGTCTCCGGCTGATCGTTCGAGAAGGCCGGGGCCAGGCGGTCGTAGCGCATCATGCCCGGTTTATAGGCGGGGTTCTTCGGGTTGTCCCGGAAATGCCGATCCTTGATGAGCATCCAGAGGGCATCGATGCGGAAGCCGTCGACCCCGAGGTCGAGCCAGAACCTCATCACCTCCCGGAAAGCGTTCGGCACCTCCGGGTTTCGCCAGTCGAGGTCCGGCTCCTCCGGGCTGAAGGTGTGGTAATAGTACTGCCCAGTAGCCTCATCCAGCGTCCAGGCGTCCATACCGAACACGCTGATCCAGTTATTGGGCGGGCCGCCGCCGTAACCGGGGTCCTTCCAGATGTACCAGTTCCGCCGGGGATGATCGCGGGCGGACCGGGCTTCGAGAAACCACGGGTGCCGGCTGGAGGTGTGGTTCGGCACGAGGTCCACGATTACCCGGATGCCGCGTTCGTGGAAATCGCCGAGCAGTCCGGTGAAATCCTCCATCGACCCGTAGCGTTCGTGGACCTCCGTTAGCCCCGCCACGTCGTAGCCGAAGTCGGCCATAGGCGAGGGGTAGAAGGGGGTGATCCACACGGCGTCCACACCGAGCCACTGGAGGTAGTCCAGCCGGTTTTGGATACCCGGCAGGTCGCCGAAGCCGTCGCCGTTGGAGTCGGCGAAGGACTGCGGATAGATTTCGTAAAAGACGGCCGTTTGCCACCACGGGCGGGCGTCGGAGGGAGGCATACGCGTAAACCTGTTCAGGATGAGGAGGCGTGTTCGCCGACGATATGAAACCAGGCATATCCGTACGGCCCGAGTTTCATACGGGCGATGCCCTCGGTGAGTATTTCTTCGGCCTTGTCGGTAAGTACGTTGTGGAGACGTCGGTTGCGCTCGGCTTCGAGTTTCAGCTCGACCGTTTTTTCCTTGCCGGAGAGGTTGTGCACCGCTATCACGGTCTGATCCTTCCACACGCTCCGGTGCGCCATGACCGCCCGATCCTCCAGGTCGAAATGACGCCATGCGCCGCTGCCGAAGGCCGGGTAGGCCCGGCGGGCGTAAATCATCTTTTTCACCGCGTGGAACAACGAGCCGGGGTCGTTGCGCTGATCCTCGACGTTTACCTCCGGGTACCCGAAAGGCCCCTCGTGGACCACCGGCTGGATGAGCTTGCTTTTCGCGGCGGTCGAAAAGCCGGCGTTGCGTTTTTTCGTCCACTGCATCGGCGGGCGGACAGCCTGCCTGCCGGGTTGGTCCAGATCCTCGCCCATCCCGATTTCGTCGCCGTACATGATGGCCGGCGCCCCCGGCAGCGTCAGGAGCAGGCTGAATGCCATTTCCAGGCGCGGCCGGCTGCCCAGCATTGGCGCCGCGCGGCGGCGGATGCCCCGGCCGAAAATGCGCATGTTCTCCTCGGGGGCGAACGCCTGGAATACCTCCCGGCGGTCCTCGTCGGTCAGGCGCTCCAGGTCCAGCTCATCCAGGTTGCGGAGGAAGTTGCCCCACTGCGCTCCTTCCGGGGGCTGCGGCAGCAGATTGAGGGCCTGCATGATCGGGCCGCAGTCCTCCCGGGCAAGCGCCAGATACAGGTAGTTGTTCAGCAGGAAGTTGAACAGCATGTTCAACTCGTCGCCGCTGCCGAAAAACCGGGAGAGCTTTGCCGGCTCCACGTCGGCCTCGCCGATGAGCAGGGCGTTCGGATTGCGCTGCCGGGCGACCTCGCGGAACTCCTTCAGCACGCCGTGCGGGTTTTCGGGGCGGCTGGCCTCGGTTCCTCGCCCCTGAATGAGCGGGGCGGCGGCGTCGATGCGAAACCCGGAAATCCCGAACGAAAGCCAGTAGTCCATAACCCGCATGATCTCCTCCCGGACGTCCGGGTTGGCCACGTTCAGGCTCGGCTCGAAGTGGTAAAACCGGTGGAAGTAGTACAGGCGGTTCTTCTCGTCGTAGGTCCAGACGGTATCCTCCTCCCCCGGAAAGATGGTCTGTTGATCGAGGGGTAGAGGCGGTGGATGCTGGGCCCAGGTATAGTACCGGTGGTAGCGGGAGGTTCG
>CBDUBS010000103.1:0-12014 GCA_965365445.1 uncultured bacterium
GCGAGCCGCAGCGAGAACGTGGGATCGGGAGGGACCGCCGTACCGTATACGGCAAACCGGGCGCGTCCGAGCTGGCTTCCCAGCCTGTCCTGCGCCGCGCCAAGCCCTGCCATGCCGCTCTGGTATTCCTGGTAGCGCGGCATGATGGCGCGCGCCACCGCGACCGCCGGATCGTTTGGATCCACGGAGCCGCTCCTCAGTGCAGCCACGGCGCGAGCCGAATCCGCCAGCACCGAAGTAGCGACGATCTGGGAAGCGGCTTCTTCCGGCGACCTGCCTTTCAAGATGGATTGCACGATATCACTATCCGGACCCAGATGCGCCTGGATGTCGCGAAGGCGGGCCGCCAGAAAAGACGCCTCGGCCGACGCAGGCTGCAAGGTTACGGCGTTCATCTGTTGGATGAAGGGGTCTGCCGCCGCACCGGAAGGCTGCTGCGCCAGGTACATTGCCGCCACCATCGCTCGCCGCAAGGTAGCGGAATCGAAGTTGCCGGCAGGCGACAGGGCCAGGAATGCACCATATTCCGAAGCCAGTTCACGTTTCGCCTGTTGCAGAGAATCCAACTGACTGATGAGCGTGCCGTACTCCCGGCGAAAGTCGGGGTTATTATGAATGGACTGGATGAAACGCCGCTCCGCATCGCGGCGGCGCGCCAGCAATACCTCGTCATTGAGGCCTTTTACGCGTCCGCGGTATAACTTGAGCCCGTTTTGCAGGCTGAGAATTTGCGTACGAAGCCGGTCGGAGGGCTCCCGGCGGTATATGTCCTCCAGAACGGATACCCGGCTTTCGAGCAGCGCCAGCAGGTTCTTTTCCTGAACGTCCCGCCGGAATTCGAGCTGCGATACCGTTTCGAGGCGGTTCGTCGATCCCGGATTGCCAATTACGAATACCAGCTCGCCCGGGCTGGCTCCATTCGGGCTCCAGGGAAAGAAGTGCTCCGTCTGCAGGGGTTTGTCATTCTCGTATACTCGCAGGAACGACATGTCCAGAGAGTACCGGGGATAGGTAAAATTATCCGACTCTCCGCCGAAGTGCGCCATATGGAACTCCGGCGCCATTACCAGACGAACATCATTGTACCGCCGGAAGATGTACGCCGAATACTGCCCGCCGTTGTACAGCGAAATAACCTGTACATTGATGCCTTGCTCCACTCCGCCGGCCTCGCGCGAAAGCCGGTCGGTTACGCCCGCAATGGCATCCTGCCTTGCCTGAACACGCTCGGCATCCGTCTGTCCGCTCTCCATCGATTGGTAGATTTCATCCGTCACGTCCTCTATCCGGATCAACTGATCGGCATACATACCGGGGATAGGGCGCTCCTGATCGAGCGTTTCGGCGTAAAAGCCGTTATCGAGCAGTTGCTCGCCGGGACGGGTAACCTGGGCAATGCTGCCCCGGGCGCAGTGGTGGTTCGTCATGACAAGCCCATTGGGCGAAACGAACGACGCCGTGCAACCGGGAATGCGGAGCGCGTTCAGGTGGGCTCGCTCGAACCATCGGGCATCCGGCGTGAAATTGTACGTCCGCCGCAGATACTCCACAGGGGGGTTGTCGAACGTCCACATCCGGCCGTTATCAAATTCCCCTGCCAGCGCCGTGTCCGCAGAGGCAGCCTGCTTCGGCGCGCGCGTCACCAGCGGAACGGTAGTCGGTATGACTGCGGGCACACTGCGGACGGTCGATATCGTGTCGCCGGGTGCGGCAACCTTCGCCTGCTGCTTCGTGGATGAACAGGCGCCCGTCACGAGCACCAATACGAGGAACAGCGAGGTTTCAATGAGATGCAACGTTCTGCCTTTCATGCTAGCGTACAAACCGATCTGATCAGAGGAAAAAGACGGAAGACCCTGTCCCGCCCCGGCATACTTGCCGAGCCAAAGAATGCAGCGACTAAATTAAGACATATTCAGCAGAGTAAAAATTGCCGATGGGGTCGCCTACCGACGGGTTAAGGCGTCATACCGGACGATGGTTCCCGGCACACGGCGGGATTGTATCTAGGGTACCGGACGAAGTATATTGTAATGGCCTCGAAGACGAGCGGTAAGCCCATGCGAAAGTGGCGGAATGGTAGACGCGCCAGGCTTAGGACCTGGTGGGGTTAAACCCGTGGGGGTTCGAGTCCCCCCTTTCGTACAACTTCCTATCAAGCGATCGGTCTCAGGCAAGCGCACCTCCGGCCGGAAGGCATTAATGCCCCTAACAATACTTCCCCGAGGATCTCGACGGACCCCCGTACACAGTCGAAGCGACGTTTTATCAGGATTTCTCGATGTCCGGCCTCTCTCCCCTAGTTCATACAGGAAAACATACGAGGTATCCTGTACAGGTCTGCATCTTTTTTTTGTGCACAAGTAACGAACGGGTCGGGGCGCTTACGTGTAAAAAGTAAGATACCGACGGATCATTCCGGTTCCGTCGTTTCCTCATCTGGTGCGGCGCGCTTTCGCCCCCTTCGCTTGATGGGCCTATCCGGGGCCTTCTGGTGCTCGCCGGCCTCCTGCATGAGCGCCTTGTACGTCTCCCAATCGATGAGGACGGCATAGGCCTCGTTGTTTTTCTGGATGAGAACACTGGTTTTATGCTCACGAACATGTTCCAACAATTCAGACGTGTTCGAGCGCAATTCGGTTATCGTGGCGATAGCATCTATACCTTCAGTCGAGTACATGGGGCTCCTCCTTAGGTGCTTTTTGATCGTACCAATTACTACGTTAATTTCTCCACATTGTGCCCGAGGTTTTTCAAGGGTTCGATGAGCCGATGTAGTCCGGAACGATGCAACTGGCCCGGAGGAGGGGATTGCATACCGAATGACTCCAATATTTTCCATAATTTTTGCTACCCTTACGATGCGACGGGGCTCGTCTTTGCCTGTGATGGATCATTGGGTTGACATCACTATCCCGGCCTGGTTTCCGCGTCTCGCGGTTCTGCTGCTGATGGCGGGATCGGGTGCAAGCGCACCTGCGGCAGGCCAGCCGACTCGCTCCTCCGACGGGTTGTTGCACGACAAAGGGTTGCAGTTCATCGTGCATCTCGGCTTGCAGCGGGACGTTCCGGCTCTGATGGCCTATCTCGGGCACCCCGATCCACGGTACAGGGCGCGTGCGGCATTCGCCCTGGCATCTGTGCAGGATCCGCGAGCCTTGCCGCTCCTGCTGGCCCGGCTCGACGACCCTTCCGCCGCTGCGCGCGCCGATGCGGCCTTTGCTCTCGGGCAAACCGCCGGGGCAATCCCGGAAGGCGCCTTATCGGCTCGCCTGCGGTCCGAAACCGATCGGGCGGCCGCTGAAGAACTCATCGACGCCATCGGAAAAACGGGTGCGAAGCCGGCTCTCCTTTCCCTGATACACACCGTACCGGATTCCCTGAACCCGGAAGCCGCCCTGGCCATTGCCCGATTCGGTTTGCGCGGCATTCATGCTCCGGAGGCTGTCGCCTTCCTTCTCGATCTCCTGAAGGGAGAGTCGGAGGAAGAACGCACCGCCGCAGCCTACTATTTTGGAAGGGCAAGGGACATAGATGCGTGGCGAATACACGCCGGGGAGCTTCGCTCCTTCATTCGCCGCTCCCCCGTAAACGAGCCGGCCCTGCTGTATTTACTTCCGGCTCTGGCGCGGTCGAACGAAGCGGAGGATACGGCGTGGATCGTTCGGATGCTTCTCGAACCGGACGACTGGCGGGTTCGGGTTGCCGCGGCCCGTGTCATGACCGAGCGAACCGGGCAAGACGCCGCAGGCCAGGCCCTTCTCCGGGCGCTGGGAGACCCCTCTATCCACGTAGCCGTAGCGGCGGCGGAAGCGCTGGGGAGCGGCTTCAGGTTCGATGCTGCCCGGCTCCGGGAGTTAACGGCCTGGATTGACGACCGGGCGACAACGTGGCAAATCGCCGCCCGGTTGCTTGTTGTACCGGCCAGGCAGGACGACGCCACTACCGTATTGCCTCGGCTCACCCGGTTTTCGGATAATCCGTATGCACTTGCACTGGCATTACCCGCCTTGTCCCATCTTTCCGGCCAGGCGGCTGAAGATACACTGATGTATCATATCCGGAACGACATACCGATCAGCGCCTCGGCGGCCGTAGAAGCCCTGGCGAACCGATGGAAGCAGGTACGGAATACGACGGACCGCACCGATGTGTACTATGCCGCCTTCCTTTCAGCCCTGCAATCGCGGGACCTGGCCGTTACCACGGCTGCCGCTCCCATCCTCTCCGATTCCATCTTTGTCGCCATGGGTTCCGCAGAGGAGCTGGAATCCGTCTACCGCCAACTACAGCCTCCCGTTGATCTGGAATCCATGGTAGCCGTCCTCGAATCTCTTGGTCGCATTGGAGGTCCGGGCATAGACAGCCTGTTCGTATCGGTTTTATCCAGCGATCAGGAGGTGTTGCGCGCAACGGTCGCAAAGTACCTGGGAGAACCCGACGTACCGACGCACGCGCCGCCATCCACCCCGTTTGACCGCGCAGTGGACTGGGATTACCTGCGAAAATACGGGGAGCGACCGGCCCTCTCCTTCGAGACGGAAAAAGGCGACATCCTGTTGGAGTGCCTGGTGGAACAGGCGCCCCTTACCTGCGAAACGTTGCTCCGGTTCATCGGAAGCGGGCGGTACGACGGGGTTCCATTCCATCGTGTTGTTCCAGGGTTCGTAATGCAGGGAGGAGATTTCGAGCGCGGCGACGGATTCGGCGGCCCGGGCTATGCGATTCGCAGCGAGTTTACGCGACAGAAATTTGGGGCATACATTGCCGGAATGGCGAGCGCCGGCAAGGATACGGAAGGGTCGCAATGGTTCGTCACGCACAGTATGCAACCGCACCTCGACGGGCGGTATACCGCCTTCGGGAGGGTAACCGCAGGTCAACAAACGGTCGATTCCATCCTGGAGGGAGATCGTATCCTCCGTGCAAGGGTCATCGCCAGATGATGACAGGTTACTGCGTGAGCCGGTTGTATTCGGTCATGTGCGCGGGGTCGGCCTGGCTGAGAATCGAATACGCTATCGATTTATCGGGTGCGTCCATGAATATACCTGTGATCTCCTGGTATTTTGACGAAAAAAACACATCGCCTGCATAGGTTCGGGAAAGCTCTTCTCGCAGTGAGGCCAGATTGGTAAGTACCTGAAGCACGCTCTGCCGGGCCGATTCCGTTTCGCGGACGAATCGGTCGAGCCCGCTGAAATGATAGGTAAAGTAGGCTTCTCGCAGGGGCTTGAAGCGAGGGTCGAGCAATTGCGTAATCAGCTGGTAGCGTGTCTGTTCGTTTCCCAACTGCGTCCAACCGGCCGCATTCCGCTCGACGGCTCGCTGCGCTATACGCCTGGCCTGCTCGAAATAAGGTGTGCCGCCCAACTCACTGAACGTGTCGAAATCGTACCCGAGCATGACGAACGCATAAAAGTCGAGAACCGACGTGAGCGGATCATATCGCTCCAGGTCGAAGTTGAGCGGCATGCCCTGAGCATAGTTGAATTCCCAATCGGCATCGTTGAACTGGACGACCGTACTGGATTGCATGGTACCGTAAATGGGCCTGCGGGTAGCCACTACCAGCCTCCCCTTGAAGCTCGTCAGCGTAGGTGCTTCCTCTATCGTCACCTGTATCGTGCAGTCGATCCGTTCCACATCCTCGAACCGATGCTGCGTCCAAACCCTGCGGTTGATGTACTCGTCGATCCGATCCGTAAGGTCGTTCAGAAACGTATAGTCATTTCCGGTAAGCATGGCATAGTCTACCGAAACGCGACAGTCGAACTCCTGCGCCAGCACCGCTGACCGGACGCCGGGGCCGACAAACCATGCGAGCATACACAGGGCAACGGCAAGGCCTTTATTCATTCTTCGGTCGGGGGCTACATGTTGGTATAGCGAACGGGGAGATTGTTACTACGGCGTAACCTGCCGGGTTTCCGATCCCTTCCCTGCCGAAGCTTCTTCTTGATTTTTGCCCATAAATTTGGTAGATCAAGCCAGTGAGAGGATCGTCTCGTTTGGGCCGGCTGGAATCCGTCGAAACCACCATGTCTTTTGTTCGCGGCCTTCTCCTATTGGTCATGTTCGGCATCCCGACTCTACCCGGCGGCGCTCAGTCGTTTACCGAGGGAGCAAGAGCGCTGTCCCTTGCAGGTGCGACCACCGCCCTACCTCGAAACCCCTGGACTTCAGGCAACGCGGCTTCTCCGGCTACGATCAACGCACCTCTCGTTTCGCTCCACTCGGAACATCCTTACGGACTATCCGAACTGTGGCGTGCGTCCTTCTCGGTCGTTTACCCCGGAAAGTTCGGCCACATGCACGCCGGCGCTTCTACCTTCGGATTCGAGAGCTACCGGGAAAACACGTTCAGCCTTTCTTTTGCAACCAACTTGTTCAGCAACGTTTTCCTCGGGGTTAAAACTGCGCTTTCTGCCGTTTCCATCCCGGACTACGGTTCGGCTTCAGCTTTCGGTATCTCGCTCGGCGGCCTGGCTCCTGTCTGGCCGGGCCTGTGGGCCGGTGTTAATTTCACAAACATAAACAACCCTGCCTACGTCAACGGGGGGCAACTTGAGCGGACTGCCTCGGTCGGCCTCTCCTACCACGTCCAGGACCGGGCCGTATTGCTGGTGGATCTGCGTAAAGCGGCAAACTATCCCGTTGAGTTCAGAAGCGGTCTCGAAATCAGGCCCGCCTCCCTGCTTTCCTTGAGAGCGGGGATGGCTACGGCGCCCGTCCGTTTTACGGTTGGCGTCGGGCTGGAAACGGGCAACTTGCTGGTCGATGTGGGCTCCCAACGCCATGAATGGCTGGGCTGGAGCCCCTCTGCCTCCCTGGGAATCACATGGTAGCGTAGCTCCGATGGCCGGTCCAAATGCCGCTGCACGGGTTGTTTCGAGTGAACTTGCCGTCGTGCGCGCTCTGGTCATCCTGCTGATCGGGGCGCCCGGGATGGTGAGCCCTGCCTTGGCACAGGAAGCTTTCTTCCTGCTTCCTTCTTTTGCAACCGATGCCGTTCTCGAGGAGGCAGCCGACGCCAATCCGGAGCGCCTTCAGGAACAACTGGCCGAAAAGGCATCCAATCCGGCGCAACTCAATACGGCCGCCCTGGACCAGTTGATTGAGGTTCCCTTTCTCTCGCCTGATCTCGCTCGTGCGATCGCCCGCTACCGATGCGAAATGGGCCCCTTCAAGCGAATCACCGACCTGCTCGACGTGCCGGGTATGTCGCCTCAACTGCTCGATCGGATGGCAGCGTACGTATTGGCCGATTCGGTGGACCAGTCCCTGGGATGCCGTCCGGAGGAAGGATTCCGCACCCCTCCATCCATTGGAGGTACGCCCATGCGCGTCGAGATGATCAACCGGGCTTCCAATCTCCTGTCTACTCGGGCCGGCGCAGAACGCGAAGCAACCTTCCTTCAATCGGTCACGGCGGCGCGCTTATACCACCGCATCGTCGTGCAGGCCGGAAAGTCGTTTAGCGCTCATCTCACCGTTGAAAAAGACCCCGGCGAGGCATTTCGCTGGAACGGCCGAGCCAAAGAATATGGATACGACTTTTACTCGTTCGGCCTGTCCTACCGAGGTCGCTCGCGGGTGCGCGAGGTAGTCGTTGGGGATTTTGATGCCAGATTCGGCCAGGGACTCCTGCTATGGCCCTCCGGGATGAGTAACCGCGCTCTCGAATCGTCTTCCATACGCCGTGCGGCGACGGGCTTTGTCCCACACCGTTCCTCCGATGAAAACCGATTTTTCCGAGGGGTAGCCGGCTCCATCCGGATTACCGAAAACGGCGCCCTCTCGGGTTTCCTGTCGTTTCGAAGTCTTGACGGCAGTGATTATTTGTTTCGGACCGATTCGACCCGGATCGATCCGCGCGACTTTCTTGTCACGACGGGCTATCACCGAAGCACGAATGAACGGCTGGGAAAAGACGCCATAAACGACCACACCGCCGGCGCGGCGTTTGAATGGCAGCGCTCGGGGGCCCGTATCGGCATTACCGGCTATATCGCCCGCACCGGCACGGCCTTTTCGCCTGCCGGCGCGGGCTCGCGGCCCAATCTCAACCGTGCCACCAGCGCCCTATCCACCTACGGCGACCTGTCGCTAGGGTTCGTTTCGCTCTTCCTTGAGGCGGGGGGTCGGGCCGGCCATACACCTGCCTGGATTCTCGGTGCGAACACACTGGTTCGCAACCGATTGCGCTTTGTCGGGCTGTGGCGATCCTACCCTGCCGGAATGGATGCGCCATACGGGTATCCACTGGCGCAACAATCCGGCCCGCCAGGCAACGAAACCGGGTTCTACCTGGGCATCGAACTCTACGCCGGAAAGCAGTGGCTCCTTTCCGGGTTTTTCGACCAGTACAGGTTTGGAATGCCTCGCTACCGCCATACACTACCCTCGCAGGGCAACGAAACCTCGCTTTCTCTGGATTTCGCGCCGATGCCTCGGCTGCGCTTTCATGCGCGAGGGCGCTCGGAGGTGAAAGAGATACCGGGAGAAATTACAGATCGCAACGGGCGTCGGGTTTCCGCCACGGTCAACCAGAGCCGGCAATCCCTGCGACTGGGAGTGGAATACAGGTATCGGAGCGCTCTCCGCTTCCGGTCTCGCATCGAGGCCGCCCGCATCGAACGGCCTGATTTCAGAACGGAAAAAGGGTTGTTGTTCTACCAGGATGTACAGTATATCCCTACGAAACGGTTGGCCGTATCGGGTCGATGGGCATTGTTCGATACTGGCTCGTACACGTCACGGTTATACATGCTCGAAAGCGACCTTACCTATGCGTTATCGCTTCCCGCTCTGTACGGTACCGGCTATCGGTCGTACCTTCTCATAAAGGTTTGGCCCGGCAGCCGGGTACAGCTCGAGTTCAAGGCATCGGTTATGCGGTGGAATGCCGGGGCATCGGCAAGCCCCGAGCAGACCGTATCCCGGGAATGCCGTGGACAGGTTCGGATCAGGCTGTGAGCCGTTTCAGGCTGCCCTACCACCGGCGCCGAGCCGCTTGACTCATTGTATTGGTACTCCTCATTCCCATTCTCAACCATGTCCGCTTTCGTCCGTCTGTTTTCGCTTTTGTTATATTTCATGGTTTCGGCCGGCATTCTTTTGATGTCGGCTTCCCTTACCGGCTGCTCTCCCTCCAGAACCTACGACGTAAGAGGCCGCATCGTAGGGTTCAGCGACGATGCCGCCACGCTGTTCATCGAACACGAGGAAATCCCCGGATATATGCCGGCTATGACCATGCCCTTTTCGGTCAGGGATACTACGGGCCTGAGCAAATATGATGTCGGCGATGCCATTCGTTTCCGGCTCGTCGTTGCCCGGCGGCAGTCGTACATCGACCGGATAGAACGCCTCCCCTATGATGCGCTGCCCGTTTCCGGCGCCAGTGCACCGGACTCCACATCGGCCGTTGAAATATTACAGCCCGGCGATACGGTCCCCCCGGTCGAACTGATCGACCACAACGGCGACACTTTCCTCCTTCCGCCGTCCGGAGGGCAGGCGCTCATTCTCACGTTCATATATACGCGGTGCCCGCTTCCCGACTATTGCCCACTCATGACGAGCCGGTTCCAGGCCTTGCAACCGCAATTGAAGCAACGCTTCGGGGAACGGGTGCATCTGCTGAGCATCAGCTTCGATACCGACTATGATACCCCGGCCATCCTGAAAGCGTATGCCCTCCGGCACACCGACGATTTGGCCCACTGGGGGTTCGCTACGGGATCGAAAGGCGAGATCGAGCGGGTTTCCCGGTTGTTTGGCGTGCTGTATGAACGAAACGGCCGGTGGATCGACCACAATCTCGCGACGGCCCTGATAGACGGGAACGGCAGGGTAGCCGAAATCTGGCGTGGCAACCAGTGGACGGCTGAAGAAGTGCTGGAGGAAACGGCCCGACTGCTCGAAGCCTCAGAGAATTGATATACAAAAAAGGGAACGCTTGGTACGGCGTTCCCTCGTTGATCGATTCCGACCGAATCAGTTACAGCATATCGACTTCAGCACCTTGCGCCGGTCGGTAAGTTTTTCCTGCCAGGCTTCGGCATCCACTTCGTCCTCGCCCATGAAGTAAGCCCATTCATTTACGGTGTCTTCTTTCAGGATGACTTGCGTCTGCATGTGGGCGATACGTTTGAGGGCCGGCTCGATACCCATCTGGTGGACGAAGGTGATTTTGCAATCCCCCGTCATGTCGGTCTCCTTGACCGAGAGCCAGTTATCACCGCAAACGTGGCATGTATAAAAACGCGACTCCTGTTCTCCACCCGGCGCGGCTTCCTCCTCCGACTCCACGGTGATTTCCAGAGGCATCATACTGAAGCAGCCGCAGGCCTTGCATTTTAAACGTTCCATAGTCACTCCAGAACCAGTTGCTTGCAGGATACGTCCGATGCCTTGTACCCCCCAAACCGGGTGGGGTTCTTCAAGGGCCGTTCGACAGCCCTTATTACCCGGCCATGGAGCAGGCCTTTTCGTACCCATCCATCACTTTGGCGCTGGCCAGCACGTGATAGCTCAACCAGTTCTCGAACGTTTCACGCCAGAGATGGGCTTCATCCACATACAGCCGGACAACCTCTCCACTATCCAGGTATACCGTGATGTTGCTTCCCTCCTCCAGAGGATGGTACTCGAAGTGAACGATGCGGACGAGGGCCAGCGTACGAGCGAGGCGGCCACAAAGGCTCCAGGCGGACAACTCGATCCGATCCGGAAAGAAGCGGGCTTTGCCCAGCAAGGAAAAGCGGTCGGCGAATCGGAACCGGCTGGTGTGAAGCGGTATTTTGTGACGAAAGCGGGTAACCGGCTTTACCGGTGCTTGCGACGGACGGGAGGACAGTTTTTTTGCCATGCAAACCGTGCTGTCTGATCGAGTCAATGCGTATCCGGACTGTCCGAATGCATCTTCCGATACCACTCCACCTGTACCGGCGGACCCTTCCGGAGTTCGCGCCGTCATGACTCCCTACGCCCATAAAATGGCCGGAGAGTGAACGCACAGCGTCAATCTCCGGCCAAATGATCGTCGTGCGGAGGGGGTGGGATTCGAACCCACGGTACCCGAAAGGGTACAACGGTTTTCGAGACCGTCCCATTCAACCGCTCTGGCACCCCTCCCTCGCCCGGATCGTCTGTCGGAGCAACGCCAACATACGACGAGCGGGCAAAATACTCCAACAGCCCGGTTACACGCAAGGCGGACCTGGCGGATCCGCAGGGACGACGGAGTTATTATGAAGCCTGCGCTTCCATTTGCCAGCCTACACCGGAAAGCCGCCGGAGTTACTTGAGCCTGCCAGTCCGACCAGCAAAGCGAGCGCTACCGCGAACACGATCACGATGAGGATGGTGATCAGGTAGGCCCTGGAAAAATTTCTTTTGGTCGGATGGGCATTGCCTCCAAATGCCCACACGAACAGCAGTACGATGTTCAGCAGCGGAATGGCAAGGAGGAGGAAGGTAACCATCCACTCTCCCACGGAAAGAACACGGTAGTCTCTGGATGAATCGTGGAAATCCGTATCCATGGTTCGCCTCAATCGTTACACCATATCGGATATCAACTGCGGCAAATCGGCCATTGCTTCGCCAAGACGCTCCGGCTGCTTTCCGCCCGCCGTCGCGAGGGCCGGCCGCCCGCCGCCCCCGCCGCCGACCTTTCTGGCAAGCGCCCCCACCAGAGCGCCCGCCTTTATCGACGTGGTTTGGATCAGATCGTCCGTTACACTGGCAACGAGGTATACTTTGTCTCCGGCGGGGTCAATACCACCGAGCACCCCGACGGATCGTTCCGGAAGCCGACCGCGCAAGTCCTCTCCGAGCATACGGAGCGTTTCCATGTCTACCTCCTCGAACGTGCCGGTGATGAGGTGCACATTCCCGACGGCTATTTTGTCCCGAATGAACTGGTCGAGTCGGGCGGCGAGCCGGTCGCGACGGATCTGATCGAGTTCTTTTTCGAGTCGTTTCGTCTGAGCCAGTAGGTCCGC
>CBDUBS010000104.1:0-11822 GCA_965365445.1 uncultured bacterium
GCGCCAGCCGACGTTCCAGATGTCCGTAAGGGAAGGGTCGCTGCCGGAGAAGGAAGCCCGTTCCTCGAAAGGATAGGCCGTGAAGGTACTGTAGAGATCGTGAAGCACCAGCGGCTGGTCGGCGGTTTCGATGTCGAGCTGGAGATACCGGTAAGTGCGCCACCAGAGCGGGCGGAAATGGCGGCGCTCTCCCCCGTCGAACAGGATCTCGTCGTGATAGCCCCGGATGGTTTTCCCTTCGGTGGAGTCGCGGTGGCCTTTGCGCCCTTCGGCATCGAACAGGGCTTCGGCATAGGTAAGGCGAAGCGAAGCGCCCCGACCGCCGGAAGCGGTCAGTTCGGGGTAGGCCGTAACGAGATGGGATTGGTCCAGCAGCAAGGTTGCCCGCGAGCCGGCCGGAATGACGAGGTCTTTTTCTCCCGCCAGGAAGCCGCCGTCCGCCTCGAGGCCGGTCTGCCGCTCGATTTCGGGTATCCGGATGACCCGTTCCTCCATGAGCGGGATGTCGCGGGGCACGAGTTTCCAACCGAGGTAAATGTCGTGGTTGTGGCCCCACTTCGGGACCGCCTGCCGGAGGGGCTGCGCCGGTTTCCAGTCGGCATCGGAGTATTCGAGGGTTTCCCAGCCCCAGGGGTAGCTGCTCGCGTCGAGCCGTTCGCCCGGGCCGACAACAATGTACACGTTCCCGAGGGCTTTACGATCAACCGGGATGGGCGCGTAAGCCGGATCGGGAAGCACCTTCCACCCTTCCCCGGTATTCACAACGGATTCAGCCTCCGTGTCGCCCTGCATCAGGAAGGCGGTGCGAAAGGTGATCTGGGCTACCGGGCGGTATTCGGCATAGTTCCACACAACGGCGGCAAGGACGTTTTTCCCCGGCCGGAGGTGCCGGGCCAGGTCGATGGTTTCGTAGTGCCAGTACTCCAGGTCGCCGCGAGCCGGACCGCTGACAACCGGCGTACCGTTGACGAACAGCCGGTAGCGGTTATCGGCGGAAACGTGAACGACAAAGCGCTCCGGAACGGCCGGCAGGTCGAACGTTTTCCGGAAGTGATAAACGCCGAAGCCGTTCGGCTCCGCGTCGGGGGGAGCAATCCAACGGGCGGGCCAGTCGCCGGCCTTCAGCGCCGGGTTGACGGAGGGCTGGGCCGAAAGGGAAGGCACGGCCAGGAAGGCGAATAGGAAAAACAGGACCGGCATGGCTCAGGTTGAAGGTTGCTCAGGTCAGTTCGGTAATTTCAGGATCTGCCCTCGCGCTTCCAGGCGCTCCCGCAGGAGGCGTTGATCCACGTTCTGCACCGGCACGCCCTCCTCCAGCGCCACGGCAGCGGCTATGCCGGCGCTTTCGCCCAGAACCATCCAGGTAGGCTCCACGCGTATCGAGGACATGGCGACATGGGACGAGGACATCGCTACCGGCACGAGCAGGTTGTCGCACGATCCGGCGGCGGGTATGATACTCCGATAAGGTACATGATAAGCGATTCCGAGCTTGTTTACCCGCGTCTCGTCCGGAAAGATCGTGCCCTCGTTGATGAAGCCGCCGTTTCTCGTGAGGATGCGTTGCACGTCGTGCGAGTCAATCGGGAAAGACGCTACTCCCACCGGGTCAGGCTTTTCGCGTTTTTCCAATACGTCGGCCTGGGTTATCATATATGCTCCTTCCATGCGACGTCCTTCGCGAACATAGAGTACGGGCGGGAAGTGACCGTACTCCGCGAATTCATCCTTAGCGTACCCCAGTTGTTGCATCCGGTCCCTGATCTTTTCCGGTACTGCCGGATCGGTCGTCAGAAAGTAAAGAAAGCCTTCCGTATAGCTTTTGTGATCCTCCCACATGGCCTGCCGTCTCCTGTAGTCCGCTTCCGGATAGTCCCAGTTCTCGCCTACCAGACCGAGGGAAATCTGTCCGCCGATGCTGTTGTTTCCATCGAGCTTGTTGCCGGGAACGGGATACATATCGAATGCAATGCGGTAATCCGGATTCGCCTGGTAGAAACGGCGTAGCAACTCGTACCGGGCGGGGTCATAATCCGCCGGCCGGGTAAACGGCACGCGGTTATCCGGCTGATCCGAAAGCATGAGGCGGAAGCTGTACACCATGACCCCGCGATCTCCCTGGCCTTCGGGAGTCAACGCCCGGCCCGACATCAACGGCAGCAACCTGCCCTGCGCATCCAGAGCGGAGACGTTGTCCACGGCATCCTTGGGATACCTTGCGCCGGCCAGCGATTCACCAAATTCATCGCGGCCTTCGCGGCCGACTCGGTAAGGAACCCTGGCCGCAGCAAGCAAGTCGCCTTCGTATGTCCCGTCGATGAACATGCGCCCGGAATACGTTTTTCCGGTGTGGGTGCGAATGCTTCTGATGGATACGCCGTCCATATCGGCGCCGGTGAGGTGCTCTTGCAGGACTACATCTACACCGACTTCATCGAGCATAGCCTCGAATACCCTTTCGGCAACGTGCGGCTCCCAGGTCCAGGGAACCCCGTTGGTGTCGTCTACCTTGTAGGGCAGCTCGACACCTCTATCTTCGTAGTCCTTTTCGATGCGCCGGTAAAATTCCTTGAACAGCCCTCCCATGCTCTCGCGATACATCTGGTTCGAGTCGCTGAACCCCATTCCACCGCTTATTATGCCTCCTACGAGTGGAAGCGGCTCAACCAGCAGCACCGATTGCCCTTCGCGAGCCGCCGCTACGGCCGCAAGCACGCCCCCCGGCGTAGCGCCGTAAACGATCACGTCATAGGAGTTATTCGGGGTATGTCTGGAGGTGTTCGCGCCGATGCATCCGGCGGCAAGCAAAGCGAGGAACGAGAGCGTCAGTGTCAGTCGCATAAGGAACACGCGATGTGTTTGGAGAAAAGCGGGGTTTAACCGGAATCAACGTCCGATCCCCGGCGAGGCAACCATGTAATTGCCTGGAGTGGAAACAAGGAACGCCGCGATTCCGATACAGGGGAAGAAACCGGGTGCGGCGAATCGGAATCGGTGCGAGGCACGGTTATCAATAGCCAGGGTTCTGGTCCGTCGCCGGATCGAGCGCGTCGTTGAAGTTCAGCTCTCCGAGCGGGATAGGCCAGAGGTAATGCTTTTCAGCGATTTGAATTCCCCGGTTCTCGAGAATCCTCTCGGCTGCCGTACCCGTCCGTTTGAGTACATGCCAGCGTTTGCCCTCGAAGATGAACTCGTAGGCGTGCTCCATGAGGACCGTATCGATGAAACTGTCCAGAGAGTTGAAGTCGCCCGGCTGAAAGTCGACCTCGGAAGGGGCGGCGGGATTTTTTCCGTAGGCTCTCCGGTGCACCTTATTCAACGCCTCGATGGCTTCGGGGGTTGGCGCTCCGGCTGCTCGCGCAGCCGCTTCGGCGTAGAATAGTAATACCTCTGCGTAGCGGTAGATAGGCATATCGTTACCAGCATTATGCCCGGTGGCTGCGTTCTGATCGATGTACTTCTTGCTTACCATCGTATTCGGACCCAGCCCGAAATTGATGTTGTCGAACAGTTGTTTTCGGAGGTCCGCGTCGTTCCAGTTTTTGAAAAAGGGGTCGGTTTTCACGGTGTAATGCGCGTAGGCCCCCCCAAAATTGTACAACTTGGTATTCGGATGATTCAGCACCCAGAGCATGTAGTTGCCCAGACCGGGCTGGCGAGCATACTTGATGTAAAAGATCTCCTCCGTCGAGGTGAGTAGTTCCGGTCCAAAAATCTTGAGCTGGATGTCGGAGATGGTCTGGATTGGCACCAGAGCGTATTTGCCGGACTGGATGACTTCCGCGGCCTTGTTGCGCGCATCGGCGTACCGGCCAAGATGCAGGTATACATCAGCCAGCATGGTCTTGGCGGCGTACCGGGTTGGCCTGCCGATTTGCGACTGGGACTCCGGGAGGACGGCTTCGGCAACCAGTAGATCCGCGACGATCAGGTCATATACTTCGCTTTCTGAACTTTTGGGCAAGGCCAGAAGGGACATATTGGCCTCCGTGCGGAGAGGGATTCCTCCCCAGTTCTTAACGAGATGAAAATAGCCCAACGCGCGCATGAACTTCGCTTCGGCAACGTATCGGTCGATATCGGCCTGGCTGATGGATTTGCCGTTCGGTGCGTTCGAGATGACGAGGTTGGCATCGCGAATGCTCAGGTAGAACATGTTCCAGTAGGCCACGCCCCGGTTGATGTTGGTCGTGTTCAGGCCCTGGAAGTCGTTATACTGAGCCCGACTGCCGCGGCCGTATCCCCAGTCGGCGTGGCTGTCGAGCACGGCGATGTAATCGGGATAGTTTATTGTGTGGTAGGGCAAATAAATCGCATTAACGGCGGTTTCCACTTCTTCTGCCGTGTTGTAGAAGGTCTCGACGGCTACTGACCGGGGTTCTTCCGTCAGGAGGTCGTCGCAACCCGAGGCCGCCAGCCACGTGATAAGGACTATAGAGAGAATACCTGCCGAGGAGCGAAGCGGCCCGGCCTGTGATGCTTTATGGGTGTTTTTCATCGGATATGTTCCAGGGTATGATAACGGAGTAAGCCAGGGAAGGTCCGCTGCTACAAGCCGGCGCGAATGCCGAACGTGATGGATTTCGCCACGGGATAGGAGTAGTGATCGATGCCCAGATCGATACCGCCGCCTCTGGAACTGATTTCCGGATCCCACCAGGAGTAATTGGTGAGCGTCAGCAGGTTCTGGCCGCTCACATACACCTGGAGGTTTCGCATCCAGTTTGCTTTCATCAGGTGAACGGGGACGCTGTAGGCCAACTGGATATTTTTCAGCCTCAAGAACGAACCGTCCTCAACCCATCGGTCCGAGGGATTGGTCGTGGTGCGCCGGCTGACGATAGGGAATCGGGCATCCGTATTCTCGGGCGACCAGTTATCGAGGAACACTTCCCGGGGCATGTTGAGCCCCTGCCCGTAGTCAATGGTGCTGGCGACCGAGCTTACATTGAAGATGTCGTTCCCATACACACCCTGTACGAAAACGGAAAGTTCGAAATTCTTGTACGAAGCCGCCGAACCAAAACCGTAGATGAAATCCGGATTGGGATTTCCAATATAGGTTTTGTCATTCGCATCGACCGTGCCGTCTCCGTTGAGGTCTTTGTACTTGAACTGGCCGGCATCGGTATACCCATCGACTTCGTACCCCCAGAACTGACCTATGGGCCGTCCTTCCCTGAGTATCCCGACGTTATCCTGCATCACCAACACGTTCACCGATCCGGTCAGGATGTCTTCTCCGTTATAAAGGTTCACCACCTTGTTGCGGTTGATACCGACATTGGTCTCAACGTCCCACATGAAATCTTTCGTTGAGATGAGGTCGGCGTTGATTCCCAGCTCGAAGCCTCTGTTTCGGACCTTGCCTACATTCTGAATGGTTGTAGAAAAGCCTGTCGATGTGGGCAGCCTCACCGTATTGAGCAGGTCGCGGGTATTCTTTACATAGTAATCGAGCGTCAGGAAGATGCGCTCGTTCAGCAACGCGGCATCCATACCGAAGTCGATCTGTTCCGTGGTTTCCCACTTCAGCGTGCCGGGCAACCTCGTGCTGGGTGAAAACGCAGTGTACAGTTCATCGCCGAACACCGTATTCCCGCTCGATAGTTGGTTGAGTGTCGTGTACGGACTGATGGCCTGGCTGCCGGTCAGGCCCCAACTCGTCCTCAGTTTCAGATCGCCTATCCATTTGTTCTCGGGAAAAAACGCCTCCTCGGAAACTCGCCAGGCAAAAGCACCCGAGGGGAAATACCCCCACTTGTTTCCCGGGCTGTACCTGGAGGAGCCGTCCGCCCGAATCGAAGCCGTGATGAGGTATCTGTCGTTGAAGTTGTAATTGACGCGTCCCAGATAAGACAGGATTACGGATCTGGCATACCCGGAGCCCGGAATGCCGGGAGTAGCCGCCGCATTGAGATCATACGTCCGGAACGCATCGCTGAGAAACCCGGAACCGCTGCCGGAAAGAAACGTCGTGAGGAACTCCTGGTAGGTGAACCCTGCCACCGCAGAGATTTTGTGGCGTTCGCTGAACGTATCGTTGTACGAGATCGTGTTTTCGCTCAGCAGGCTGCGGCTGTTGGATGTAGACACACTGGCATTGCCGGACGAATTGATATACTGCCGCGTCGTGTAGGAATCGTTGCGGTCGTCCCTGTTTTCCATACCTCCGGATACTTTGATGGCTACTTCCGGAATCGGTTTGTACACCAGGGCGGCGTTAGCGAGCAATACGTTAGCCTTAATCTCTGCAAATTGCTCGTTGATCTGATTGAGCGGATTCCTCAGATCAACGGCTACGAAGGGAAATGCCTGAGACAATACCGTATACGTACCGTCCGGATTGTAGGGCTCCGAAAGCGGAGAAGCCGACAATGCCGCATTAATCATGGAATTGCCACGCTGACCGCCCCCATTATCTTTCCTTTCCGTCTGGAGATTGCTGAACGTGCTCGCGAGGTTGACGGAAAACTTGCTGCTAATGGTATGGTCGAAATTGGTGCGCAGGGCATACCGGTTATAGTCGCTACCGGGGATGATTCCTTCCTGTGCGGCCACACTTCCCGAAACGGAAAACCGGGTATTCGTATTGCCCCCGCTTATGTTCAGCGCCGAAGTAAGCATGGGAGCCTGACGGAAAATGAAGTCCTGCCAGTCGAATCCCTCACCGAAGCTCGCAATCTGGTCTTCGGTGAAGTAGGGTTGCAGCTTGTCATTCTTCGCCTGAAGGTTCATCAACTGGGCGTACTCCTGAGCGTTCATCAATTCCAGTTTCTTCCTCAGCGATTGCACTCCGTAACTCGATTCAAAATCGACCCGTGTACGGCCCGCGGCTCCCTGTTTAGTGGTTATTACCACGACGCCGTTAGCGCCGCGCGAGCCGTAGATGGCAGTTGCCGAGGCATCCTTCAGAATCTCCATGCTCTGGATATCCGTCGTGTTGAGGTGCGTAGGGCTTCCGGATAGGGGGAACCCATCGATCACATAGAGCGGCTCGTTTCCACCCTGAATGGAGTTGGAGCCCCGGATGCGCACGCTGGGACCCGTTCCCGGAGCCCCGGTCGATTGGATGACCTGAACGCCGGGAGCCCGACCGGCAAGGGCGTGCAGGAGGCTGGTGGTCGGCAGTATGGATATATCCTCGCCTTTGACCGAAGCAATGGAACCCGTAAGGTCGGCCCTCTGGACGGTCCCGTATCCGATGACGACGACTTCTTCCAGGCCCGCCACGTCTTCACGCAGGGTAAAGTTGACCTCGGTAGGCTGGTTGTCCGAAACCGAAACGTCCGAAACGATCTGGGATTGGTAGCCGATGATGCTGGCCTGGAGGCGGTACACTCCCGGCTCGACATCCTCGATCAGGTAGCGCCCGTCGGCGTCCGTCGCAGCGCCCTGCGTCGTGCCGACAATGACCACATTGACGCCGGGTAACGTTTCGTTCGTCACCTGATCGAAGACGCGCCCCGTGATCGACCCCGGCGCCATCAACGGCGCCGGCTGCGGCTCGGTGATGTGAATGACGGGGATCTCCCGTTCCGTCAAAATGAGCTGCCCACCGGCCGTAATTTTCAGGGCCAGAGGTTTATCGCGGAGGATTTCATGTATGGCCTGAAGGACGGTTGTTTCACTGAACGCAGCCGTAATGTGCTCGTCGGCGACTATCTTGTTGTCGCCATACACGAGCTTCAACCCACCGGCTTCCGAAATGCTTCGCAGGGCTTCTATAATGGGAACGTCTTCCAGGGTCAACGAAATAACGGTATTGAGCCGCGGCAGGTTACGTTCGAGGGGGGAAAGCTTCTGCATGTGGGAATCCTGGAGTATTGCAGGATTCTGAGATACGGCCGCTTCCTGAGCCTCTACCTGGAGAGGCAAAAGCCATAACGGCGCCAGGGCCACGGTAAGCAGCCACACAGGCACGACGTCGACGCCCCCGAGGTTGGCTTTTCCGCCGTACGACACATGATCCATTCGCTCTACCATTTCGGAATACCCTCCAGGCTGGTTTGTTTTACTCCTACAGGTTCGCGACGCGGCGTCCCTTCGAGATAATGCCATGACGATCACGATTAGTTTTTAAGAATCAGCTACTCGTACCAATAGGGCTCTACGGTTTAGCACTTCTCTCTGCGCGCTCGTGGGGGGAAAAAACCACCCGTCTGCTGTCCCGCTCATACTGCAAATCCAGTGCAAGCGCAATGGCGTTCAGGATTTCGCTCATTTGCTCGTTCGTAAACACGGCATTCAGCCGGTCCACCTCGTTGCTGGGAATGGTCAGGTGGACATCGAGATCGTACCAGCGTTCGAGCTGCGTCGCGACCTCGTTAAAGGAAGCATGTTCGAAGACGAGCCGGCCCTCGGTCCAGGCAAGGTAGTTATCCAGGTCAACGCCTCGGTGTATCAGTGGGGCGTCCTTTCCCTGAAAGATCACCGCATCCCGCGGCCGGAGAATTACGGTATCGCGCCTCATGCTTCGCGGCGTCGAAACGGAAACTGCTCCCTCCTTTACCACCACTCTGGTAATTTGGTCGTCGGGAAACGCCGCCACATCGAACGAGGTGCCGAGAACCTTCACAAGCGCATCGCCGCCATGCACCAGAAAGGGGCGGCTGGAATCGGGAGACACCTCGAAAAAAGCCTCCCCTTCCAGGGTGAGGGCTCGTTCCGATTCTCCAAAATCGGGTGCCAGGGTGATTCTGCTCTCGACATTGAGTTGGATGCTGGTGCCGTCCGCCAGCCGGATCGTAGCTCGCTGCCCCCTCCCGGTAGCGAATACCTTTCCTTCGGCCGGCGCTTCGGCCCGGGGGCGAACGAATAAAAAGGCCAGCGCTACAGCCAGCACGACAACTGCCGCAACCCTCGCTGCCTGGTAGATCAGCCTCCTGCTCCGGGCCACCGGCGGACGGCCGACAGGCCTCAACCGCTGTTCCCGCGGCGTCTCGGCATGCTGCCGGATACGTTCATTCAGCCTTTTGAGTGCATCCAGATCATCCACCGGATTTTCCTGCTCGGCCGTCACCTTCCATACCACCTCGAGTTCGTCGAGTAATCGACCGGCCCTGTCATCGACAGCGATCCAGGCTCTTACCTGTGCTTTTTCCGACGCACTACACTCACCTGCCACATAGCGAGCGAGCAGCTTTCGGTCGATCCCGTTATTTCTGTTTGTTACTGGCATCCACGTATCGGAATCCGTAATGATGACTTCGATTGTTAAAGAAGCGATCCAATGGAAAGGCGCGCTTACCTGGGCAGGCATTTCTACCCCATGATTTTGTACTATCGCGTCCCCATTTCGCACACGTGCATCTCATATCCGGAAGATTCCCTGGCCCTTCCGAGCCGTTACGGGTTGTGTTCTAGGGTAAATCTCTGATCAGTGGCGCAAGCCGGCCCCGCATGTACTCCAGCGCACGCACCATCTGGTTCTCCACTGTTTTGATGCTCAGGCCAAGAACCGCGGCGATCTCCGCATATGTCATCTCCTGATGCCGTGAAAGCTTGAAAATGAGTTTTCGCCTCTCGGGAAGCCCCTCAACCGCTTTTCGGGCCGCCTCTATCAACTGCTGGTAGCGGATATCGTCTTCCGGCGTCGATGTATCCGTCCGAGGGATAAATCCGGCCCTCCATCGGTCGATCACTCGTTCGTGCCTGAGTATCTTCAGGGACTCGTTACGGACCGCCCCGAAGAGATAGGCCCGGAGACTTCCGCGCGGTTTCCATTCGGTTCTGCCTTGCCAGATATGGAAAAAGAGGTTCTGAACTATGTCCTCCGCCACTTCCGAGGAACGGACATGGATCAGGGCAAATCGCACCAGTTCGCTGTGGTAGGCAAGAAAAAGGGCCTCAAACGCTTCATGATCCCCATTGCGAATCTGCTCGGCCCACTGCTCGTCCTCCAACAAGAGTTTCGCACCCTGCAATCTATGTGGATAAGCAACTCCCCGGTTCATTCTCTCATCCCGATATGACGGTTTCGAGCCACTACATTACACCGATCCCTCGCGAGCCGCGTACCACCATTCTTAGGAAAACTTTTTTCGTCTGGCCGTCTGTCCGTATAGCCTTGAAGCAATGAGCGCTTATTGAATGGATGTATCGCCCCGGAAATATCGGAGACAGGTTTATTGGAGAGTCGCAGCCAGCGGTGCATTTTGCTGACGGCGGTGGCAATTCGCTTCAAACACAGATGGAGGATGATAACCCAGCGGTTCCATGAGACGATAGTGGTTGAACCACCAGACCCACTTCAGAACGGCGATCTCCACTTCTCCCAGCCCGCGCCACGGCGATTGCTGCCGGATCGCCACGGTCTTGAAGAGCCCAATCACCGATTCCGCCGGCGCGTTGTCGTAGCTGTCGCCGCGGCTGCCCACCGATCCCAGTGTACCTCGCCCTGCCTTCGCCGAACTTCGCTTCCGAGTACTCATCGCAACGCCCTCCGTCAAGGTGTTGCGATGACCGTTTGAATCTCCTTTGCACGCCGCAGTCGCTATGGTGGCCTAGATGCTCCCGCTCGGCCTCGTCCCGCTCCCAGAGGGCCTGCTCCAGCGCATCGAGCGCCAGATCACTTCTGAGTGAGTTCGACACCCGCCAGCCCACGATCCGGCGTGAGAAGACGTCAATGACGAAGGCCACGTAGACGAAGCCTCGCCACATAGCCACGTACGTCAGGTCCGACACCCAGAGCCTGTTCGGACGCTCGGCCGTGAAGTCGCGCTGCACCAGATCTTGCGGACGTTCAGCCATTTCTGCCGCAATGGTGGTCGTGATGCGACGACCCCGCACGGCGCCACGAAGCCCCATTCCATGCATCAGACGCTCGACCGTGCAGCGGGCAATCGTGAAGCCCGCCCGCTGAAGCTGACGCCAGAGCTTTCACACGCCGTAAACCCTGAAGTTCGCCTCCCAAACGCGTCTGATCTCTCCGCGAAACTCCTCGTCGTGACATTCTCGTCTGCATTTGAGCGCCGGATTCGCTGCTTGAGCCTTGTGCGCGTAATAGGTCGATGGAGCAATCGGCAACATCTTGCACATCGGTTCGACTCCATACTCCAAGCGGCGATCGTCTATGAAGGTCACCATCATCTCGGTCGGCGGTCGAACTCCGCCTGTGCGAAATACGCGGATGCCTTTCGTAGGATCTCATTGGCCCGGCGAAGCTCCCGGTTCTCGCGTTCGAGCTCCTTCAGACGCGCCCGGTCGCTCATGACCGATCCGATGCCGCCTCGGTTCTGTTCGGCCTGGCTGATCCGGTTGCGCAGGGTCTGCGTCGAGCAGCCGATTTTCTCAGCAATGGAGCAGACGGTGGCCCACTGGGATGAGTGCTCGTGTTAGAGCACCATGCGGACGGCCCGCTCGCGGACCTCCGGAGAATACCTGGTTCTGTTGTTCATGCCCCCAAGATCTCAAATGTTGGAGTCACCGGCAAACCCGGGGCGGTTCAACTCGGAATTAACCTCACCATATCCGGTAACTGAGGCGCCGACACGGGTGGCAGAAGCATGACGCTGGACTCGGGCGGGGAGTACAATCAGGGGTGGATCGCTTGCCGTCTGGCTCCGACTTCTCCCGGCGATACGATGCTGCACATCTGCTCCACGGCAATCTACCGAGCGCTCTACGTGCATAGGCGGAATGTGCTGCATTCCAGAGTACAGACGGCACGATAAAAATCGCACCTATTCCCGTGCCGGTATAAAAAAGCAAAAGCCTCTAAGCTGCATGTATAAACAGCTTAGAGGCCTCATATGTGCTCCCCGGGTAGAAGTCGAACCCCACGGACTCTGCCGTAAGCTACCCCTCAGGATGCAGCCTCT
>CBDUBS010000105.1:0-11793 GCA_965365445.1 uncultured bacterium
GTGATCGATCGGCTGGACTATCTCGAAAGGCTGGGAGTCAATACACTGTACCTCAATCCGGTATTCTACGCCCGGTCTCTGCACAAGTACGACGGTAATACGTTCCATCATGTCGACCCGTACTTTGGGCCGGACCCTGAAGGGGATTTCAGGCTGATGGCAGAGGAAACCAGCAATCCCGCCACGTGGCATATGACGGCGGCGGACCGATTATTTTTCGAGTTGATCGATAAGGCGCACAGACGCGGTCTGCGGGTCATTATAGACGGGGTTTTCAATCATACCGGTAGGGATTTCTTCGCTTTCCAGGATTTGCGGGAAAAACAGTCGGCATCGGCGTACCGGGACTGGTACATCGTTGAGGACCTCGATGACCCCTCCACGGCGGCTAACGAGTTCAAATACAAAGGATGGTGGGGCGTCGAATCGCTTCCCGTGTTTGCCGATACGGAGGACGGAACGGACCTGCATCCCGGTCCCAAAAAGTACGTAATGGATGCAACGGCCCGATGGATGGACCCGAACGGCGACGGCGATCCCTCCGACGGGATCGACGGCTGGCGCCTGGATGTCGCTAACGAAGTGCCCATCCGTTTCTGGGCGGACTGGAACCGGCACGTACGCGAACTCAATCCGGAAGCTTATACCGTCACGGAAATCTGGGATGACGCCGCCGGTTTTATCGAGGAAGGTGGTTTCTCGGCAACGATGAACTACCACGGTTTCGCTTTTCCCGTAAAAGGTTTTCTGATAGATCGGAGAATGACCCCGGGCCGCTTTGCGGAAGAGATCACCGGAAGGCAGGAAGGATATCCGGAAGCTGTCCGTTATGCCAACCAGAACTTGATCGACTCGCACGATACACCTCGGCTGGCCTCCATGATCGTCAACGCACCGACGGGCGATTACGAGCAGCCTGCCCGGTATGATTATGATGTTGGCCTTGTATCGCCGCGCCATACCGATGCCTACGACGTGCGGAGGCCCAACGGTCGGGAGCGACGGATCCAGCGCCTCGTCGCCCTGTTCCAGATGACGGGCGTAGGCGCCCCCATGATTTATTACGGAACGGAAGCAGGCATGTGGGGCGGCGATGATCCGGATGACCGGATGCCGATGCTCTGGCCCGATATGACCTATCAGCCACAGGCCGGGCATCCACGCGGTCTATCCAGGCCGGTCGATCCCGTAACCTTCGATTCTTCGCTATTGCGCTTTTACCAGGAAATCATCGGACTGCGGAAAGAATATACCGCATTCCGCCGGGGCGCTTTCGAGGTGTTGCATACGGATGACGAGGCCGGCTTGTTTGGCTTTGGTCGAAGGTATGGCCGGGACGCCCTCATCGTTGTACTCAACCGGAGCGAGCACATTCAGCCGGTCCGTTTTCGTCTGGATAATGCCTACAAAGGGGCGTATCGGTTTTTGTACGCGACGGAAGCGAACCCCGTGGAGGTGACCGAATCATCCGATGAGATCGTATTCGAGGCGCCCCCCCTCACAGGGGTCGTACTGATTAGGAAATGAGATACCTGATGCATGGCCGGCTGCCTGACCTGATCCTGCTCGTTGCACTTGTTCTGTCGGCATGTGCTTCCGATGACCGGCGCATACACATCAAAATATGGCATCAAAAAATAGGCGCCGAACGGGCGTTTTTCGAGGAAGCCGTGCGCGAATACAACGCCAGGCACGACGATCGTGTGGTTGAAGTGTTGTATCGCGAAACGGAGGAGATGCGCAACCTGTTTATCGTAGCGTCCGTCGGCGGACAGGGGCCGGATGTCGTTTTTGGTCCCTCCGATAATGTATCCCTGTTCGTGCTCACGGAATCGATCCTGCCGATTGATCGGGTAATGCGTCCGGAATTCCTTTCGCAGTTCAGCAACGAGGGGATCATCGAGTGGAAAGGTGAGCCCTGGATGCTGGCGGATCAGGTAGGTAATCATCTCGCCTTCGTGTACAATACGGAACTCATCCCCGATCCCCCGGAGACGACGGACGAGCTCATCGACGTACTTCGGAGTCTCACGGCGGATGATAACAGGGACGGTCGGATTGATCGGTATGGCCTGACCTGGAACTACACCGAGCCGTTCTTTTTCATCCCCTTTTTGTCCGGGTACGGGGGCAGCGTCATGGACGACCAGGGACGCCCGACGCTCGATACGGAAGCCACCGTAAAAGCCATTCAATTCGTTCTGGATTTGCGGGATAAATACGGCGTCATTCCGAAAGAAAGTGATTACAACGTAGCCGAGACGCTGTTCAAGGAAAAGCGGGCCGCCAGCATAATTAACGGACCATGGGCATGGGACGGGTACGCTACCGCCGGCGTAGATTATTTCCTGGCTCCCATTCCCCGCATCTCCGAAACCGGCCTCTGGGCTGCCCCCTATATTTCAGCCAAGGGGTACTCCATCAACGCGAATGTCCCGGCCGAACGTTTCCCCTACGTTCGCGACCTGCTGGAATATCTGACGGGTGCGGAGATGCAGACCCGCATGGCCGTACAACTCGCTACGATTCCAGTGATCGATTCGGTCAGGGTAGCGCCTGAGGTGCGAAACAACCCTATCTTGCAAGCTTCCCTGAGGCAGATCGAAGTTGGACGGCCAATGCCGCTTGCACCGGAAATGCGTCAGGTATGGGACGGGATGCGCGGACCCTACCAGCTTGTCATGAATGGCGCCGTCAGTGCGGAAGAAGGAGCCCGGCTCATGCAACGTGAAGTCGAAAAACGCATCAGGGATACGTTTTTATAGTCTCAGGCGAGGGCGGAAAAGACATGCTGGAACCAGCGCAGGAAGTGGCCGGTCTGGAGGCCGGGCGGAAGGCGAAGGTGGATTCGGCCACTGGGAAAACAGGATCGCCCGAATCACCGGCTGCGGTATCCAGGCATGGAGCCATCCGCACCAATCTTTTTCTTCTGGTTCTGCTCGGCCCTACCGTACTCATCGTGCTGGCGGTGGTAGCGTATCCGTTTTTGTACAACGTGGCGCTGTCACTCTCCAACATGAACATTTATCACATCCGTGACTGGCGCATCATCGGGTTCGAACAGTACCTGGCCGTGCTGGTAGAGCCGACCTTCTGGTCCATTTTTCTCAAAACCATATTGTGGACACTGGTTAATGTGGTTTTCCACGTAGGTTTAGGAGTGTTTCTCGCCGTCGTTCTCCATCAGAAGTTCGTCGTAGGGAAGCCCGCCTGGCGCGTGTTGCTCATCCTGCCCTGGGCGTTGCCGCAATACATTACCGCGCTAACGTGGCGCAGTATGTTCAACTTCGAGTATGGCGAAATCAATATCCTGCTTACGCGGTATCTATCCCTGCCGCCTGTAGAATGGCTGACGTCTCCCTTTGAAGCCTTCATGGCGGCCGTCCTGACGAACATCTGGCTCGGTTTCCCCTTCATGATGGTGATTGCGCTGGGCGGCCTCCAGTCGATCCCGACCGAACTGTATGAAGCGGCCGACGTGGACGGCGCCTCGGCCTGGCGGAAATTCTGGACGATAACCGCCCCGTTGCTGCGGCCGGTCATGATACCGGCAATAACCCTGGGCGTGGTATGGACGTTCAACAATATCAACGTCGTGTGGCTGGTTTCCAATGGCGGCGAGCCCAACGACCAGACTCACATACTGGTATCGTACGTCTACGAGGCCGCATTTTCGATGTACCGCTTCGGATGGGCCGCCGCCCTTTCGATGATCATCTTTTTTATCCTTTTTGTTTTTACGCAAACGTTTCTCAGGAGCACAAAAGCGACGGAGGCGGCCTATTAGCCATGGAAAAAAACAGGATTGGCCGGGTCCTTGGGATGGTTGGCGCCTACGCCGTGCTTTTGCTTTTTGTCGCCGTATCTGTTTTTCCCGTAACGCGCATCTTTACCGTTTCGCTGCGCCCCGGAGATCGATTGCTTTCGACCACGTTAAATCTGATCCCGGAAAACGCCACACTGGACAACTTCCGCGTACTGCTCACGGAAACGCCCTTTCTTCGCTGGATGCTCAACTCCGTCCTGGTCTCGCTCGTGGTGACGATCACGGGGGTAGCCCTTGCCTCTACCGCCGGTTATGCGCTATCGCGCTATTCCTTTCGGGGGCGCGGGTCCATGTTGAGCGGGCTGCTCATTACACAGATGTTTCCGGCGACCATGCTGCTTCTTCCTCTGTACGTCGTGCTCATCAACCTGGGCTTGCTGAACTCGTACCTGGGCATCGTCATTATCTACACGGCCACGGCCCTGCCGTTCTGCGTCTGGCAAATGAAGGGCTACTACGATACCATTCCGATGGCTCTGGAAGAGGCCGCCCGTATAGATGGTTGCGGTCCGTGGCAGGCGTTTTATCTCGTCGTGTTTCCCCTGGCCGCCCCGGCCCTGGTGATAACCGCCCTGTTTTCCTTTATGACGGCGTGGAATGAGTACGTGGTGGCGAACGTGGTGCTTCAGGAAGCGGACATGTTCACGCTTCCCCTGGGCCTGAAGCTCTTCCAGGCCAGCCTGGCTACACAATGGGGTTTATATGCCGCAGGCGCCCTGATCGTGTCTGTGCCGGTCGTAGTGCTGTTTCTCGCGCTGAGCCGTTACCTGATTTCCGGGCTTACTCTGGGATCGGTGAAAGGTTGACATGCGCAGGTGGAGATCAATAGATCGCAAGATATCTGTACCTGAGGAGCCCATTACCGGTTTCGACGTTAGAGAAGGCCCCGCGTGCGCTTTCTTAACCAGATCGGATCGTCCATGTATCCTGTACTTAGAAGCCTTCCAGGTTTCATTCTTTGTTGTATGCTAACGCTTTCCGGCATGGCGCAGGATGCCGCGCTGGATACGAGCCGAGTTTATGAACTGGGCCCCGTGGTGGTCACCGGTACGGGGGTTGAGGTAGCCCGAAAAAACCTCCCCCTTACCATTTCTACCGTTGAGGAGTCGGAAATACGGAGAAGCAGTGAGTCCAACCTGTTGCCTATCCTTAGCGGGCGCGTGCCCGGGGTGTTCGTGACGGAACGCGGCGTCACCGGCTTCGGTGTCGCCAACGGAGCCGCCGGTCAGATCAGCATCCGGGGCGTCGGGTCGAGCCCGAACACGCAGGTGCTCGTGCTCATCGACGGCCACCCTCAGTTCATGGGCTTGATGGGGCATCCCCTGGCTGATACGTATGTGGCCTCCGAAGCCGCGCGGGTCGAGGTGGTGCGCGGCCCGGCCTCCATTCTGTACGGCACCGGCGCGATGGGCGGGGTTATCAATGTGATTACGCGGACCCAGCACCGCGAGGGAGCTTCTGCTTCGGGGCGGCTCTCCTATGGGTCATACGGTACGTATAAATACAGCGCCGGGGCTGGATACCGTCAGGGCTCCGGATACGTAATCGGTTCGCTTGGTCACGACCGCACCGACGGCCACCGGCCGGCATCCGACTTCGACGTAACCAATGGGTACCTGAAAGCCGGGGTGGGGCTCCATCCCGGTCTGGAGTTGACGGCGGATGCCGGGTTGTCGTCTTACAAATCGGTAGACCCCGGGCCGGTAACGAATCCCTTTCCGGACGGCGATCACTGGGTGGACATCGTTCGGGGGCGAGCGTCCGTCTCTCTGGAAAACGACTGGAAGCGATCGGAGGGAGCCCTGCGCCTTTTTTACAGCTTCGGCGACCACGAAATTTTCGACGGCTTCCTCTCGGACGACATGAACGTGGGCCTCATGCTGTATCAAGGAGTGCATCTCCGGGAGGGCACAGTGGTTACCCTCGGCGCAGATTACAAGTGGTACGGCGGCAAGGCGATGAATGAGATTTCCGGCATAGACTGGGGCGAGCACCATATCGCCGAAACCGCCGCATATGCCCTGCTCCAGCAATCGCTTCTGGACCGCATCGTCATCCATGCAGGGGTGCGGCTCGAAGATCACTCGCTCTATGGGACGGAGGCGGCGCCGCAGGTCGGCTTATCCCTCCACGTAACCGAAGCCGTTACGGTGAAAGGATCGGTTGCGCGCGGCTTTCGGAGCCCAACGATCCGGGAATTATACCTGTTTCCGGCCCCCAATAGGGACCTCGAACCGGAGAGGATGTGGAATTACGAAACGGGACTGCTGATCCTGCGCCCGACGTGGAACATGGAGTTGACCGGTTTCATCAGCGAAGGGTCGAACCTGATTCAGGTGGAAGGGCGCTTCCCCTCCCTTTCGACCCGCAATTCCGGATCGTTTGCACACCGGGGAATCGAATGGGAAGGAGGATATAGGGTGTCGCCTTCGCTGCGGCTGGCTTCGAGCTACAGCTATCTGCATATGGATCGGCCGGTTACGGCGGCGCCGGCTCATCAAGGGTTTGCCGAGGTCGTATACACACGTGGAATGGTTTCTCTCGGGGTGCAGGCCCGGCATATCCGCGAGCTCTACTCCAGGGTAATTCCCGAGCCGGTGAAGAACTCGTATACCTTGCTCGATGCGGGCCTGACCCTGCGGCCGACGCGGTTCCTCGACGTATTTGTGCGGGGGGAGAACCTGCTCGACAGGGAGTACGAAATCAACTTCGCCTATCCCATGCCGGGTGCGATGATCTTTACCGGTATTCAGGTACGGTATTGATGCGACCGCCTGACGGAATCAGGAGATGTCCCATTCGTCGTTCCACGTTACCCGCGCTTTTTCCCGGTAGGCTATGTTGCCGATGTGGCACGCCATAGACGAGTAGTGCCCGGCCCTCACGTCGGCATTCGGTGTCTTTCTGGTCCTGAGGCATTCGAGCCAGTTACGAGTATGGTCGAGATCGGTGGACCAGTTTCCCGTAATACGGCCGACCGATTCGTTTTCTCGGGCGGGTAGGAAGTCGTATCCCCATCGGAAAATGCGCAGGCGCCCTCCGGCGCCCATGAAAACCATATCCTCCAGGTTTTCCCGGATCCGGTCGGTCAGGGTGGCTTCGAAGGTAACGTTGAGCCCGGCCGGGTACTCGAGAATCAGGTTCACTGTGTCGGGTGTGTCGCGTCCGTCGTTGTACTGGTATATGCCTCCGCCCGCGACGGCGGCCAGGGGCCTGTGGTTGTCGAGGAACCAGTGGGCTACGTCGATCATGTGGACGAACAGGCCTCCCGTCTGCCCGCCGGTGGATACGTCCCAGTAGGCAAATCGGTTGAAGTACCGCTTGGGGTCCCAGGGGATACGCGGGAGCGGACCGAGCCATGCCTCCCAGTCGAGCCCTTCCGGCTTTGTCTCCGATCCCGGCGGGGGTTTCGTGAGGTAGCCGCCGTTGCCGTTCCAGACGGTTCGGACCAGATGGACCTGCCCGATGAGGCCGCTGTCGAAGAATCGCTGTTTTGCCTCGATGAAGTGCTTCATGCTGCGCTGCTGCATCCCCACCTGTACGATGCGGTCGCCGACGGCGTTCAATACGTCCCTGCCCTGCATGGGGTGAGAGGTCATCGGTTTCTCGACGTACACGTCCTTGCCTGCCCGGCAGGCGTCTATGGTCATGGTGGCATGATGATGATCGGGCGTGGCAATGATGACCCCGTCGATATCCGCCCGGTCGAGCAACTCCCGGTAATCCGAATAACCTTCCACAGGGGTTCCGGCCGCCGCCTTACCTTCTTCCCTGCGCGCATCCCATATGTCGGCCAGGGCGACCCATCGGATGCCGCCGACGCTATCCGCTACTTTTTTTACGGTGCCCATGAGGTACTTCCCCCGGTCGCCTGTTCCGATGATGCCCAGCCTGGCGGCGTCGTTCGCCCCCCACACTCTTCCGGCCGAAAGTGCGGTAAACGCCCCGGTCGAGGCGGCCAGAAACGTGCGGCGTGTAATGGGTGTGGTCATGGCTCAACCCTGATGAAAGAGTGATAGTGTTTCCGGAACAAGGCAGGCCGGTCGGCTGCCTGGAAGGTATGTCAAAGGTAGCACTTACTGGATGAAAAGGGAAAACCGACTGCGTAGATAAGTGGGCAGTTAAGAACGATAAGGGCGGGCAGAGATATTTGGCCGGGCCCTTTACAGTCGTCTTTCGCATGCTGATCTTAATCATGCCGATCCTGATTGGGGAAAAGACGCCGGGTATTTCCTGAAGGGACTGTTGGTTGGAGATTCGGTGACGAAATATTCGGGCGTACTTATCCGTTCATTCTTCGGCTACATTCCCCACGTCCGTTTCCGCCGAATCGTATGCCTCAACCGACATCGTTCAACACTCGGAACGGCCTGACCGAGGTTGTATTCCGTTTCGCAATCATTGGGATGGTGCTTTTTCAAGGTTGCACCGGGGGGCATCCGGATATGGCAGGCGATTTCTCGACTGAATACGTTGCACTGGAGTACGATGGGTCTGAAGCGTACATCCCGGAATTGGACGGACCCTTACGGATCATGGCGGCTACACCGAATGGTTCAATGGTGGGGATGCTGCCCGGCCAGCGGATTACCGTAATGTTCAGTCGCCCCATGGCGCCGCTGGGAGAGGAGGTCGAAGCGGCTGCGGAATGGGTGAGCGTCCGGCCGGCCGTGGAAGGTAGGCTGCACTGGGAGGGATCTCAGACGCTCGTACTTGAGCCTGCGGCGGCGCTGCCTCCGGCGACCGCTTACGAAGTGACCGTTGCGGCCAGTATCCCCGCGCTGAATGGGGAAAAGTTAGCGGAGCCGTTTACATGGAAATTCGAGACGCCCCGCCCGTTAATCATGTCCTCGGAGCCGGGCAACGATGCATCCTACGTCGATCCGCGGCAGGCATTCGTGCTCAGGTTTAACCAGCGCATACCGGTTGATGCCGCACGACGGTTCATCCGGTTGCACCCCTCGGTCGATCTGGACGTGCGGGCAGACGGCGATAGCACGCTCGTTGCCAGGCCGAAGCACCCGCTCAAACAGGGGCAGGTTTATTCGTTGCTCGTTCTGCCCGGATTGCCTTCCGCGGAGGGAAGGCTCGGCAAGGCCGATACGACAACCATCCGGTTTACCACCTACGATGCGCTGCGTCTGGTTGATATCCGGCAATCCGAGTATGAAAATCAGAACACCACGCGCCGCTTCGATCCGGGGCGGCGCCTATACGTTGTATTTTCTACGCCGGTGCGTTTCGGCGACTTGCGGCGCTCCCTTTCCTTCTCTCCGGCCGTAACCTTTCCGGCGGGCATCGAGGCGCGCGACGATGTCGTCAGTCCCATACACGATCTGGCTCTGCCCTGGGCGCCGGAAACCCGGTATACGCTTCGCATCGAGAACCTGACCGATCAGTTTGGACAGCCTCTTGCATCGGCGCAACAGACGTTCGAAACGCGAGCGTACGACCCCTCCTTCAAGATGCACGATGGCATCCTGGTGCTGGAAGCCGATCAGAATACAGCCGTTCCGGTTCGCGCCGTCAACCTGTCAACTCTGAACCTCGGCATGAAACGTCTGCGTGCCGAGGAGATTATCCCCTCAATCCGGGCGTATGATCCTTACCATTACTTCCCCGAAGCCGGAGGCTCCGGTCCCCGGCCGATAGCGGCGGATCGGAAAGTGCCGTTGAAGATACCTCGAAATAAACCCTCCGTGGCGTCGCTGCCGCTCGACGCGTTCTTGAAGAACAGAACGGGCATCGTAGCCATTCACGCCGTGGCGCCGGAAATCGGGGCAAAAAAGGGCCGAAACGAAGCCGTGGCGATTGCACAGGTTACCCGGCTGGGCCTCACCGCTAAGTTCAGCGCCCACCAGAACCTGATTTTCGTAACGGACCTGGCGACGGCTTTGCCTCTGGAGGGGGTATCTGTGAGCGTGCGCGATGCGGCCAACCGGCTGCGTTGGCGCGGGAGAACGGATGCCAAAGGGCGGGCCGTATCACCGGGTTGGGCGAAGCTGGGCCTTCCTCAGCCGAATGTATGGGATACGCCGACGCAGTTCGTGTTTGCAGAAAAAGACGGCGACCTCGCTTTTACCAGCAGTGTCTATCGGGATGGACTCGAACCGTACCGTTTCGACGTCGAATACCAGTGGTGGCCGGAGCCCGTGACGGAAACGGGCAGCATATTTACCGACCGGGGGCTGTACCGCACCGGGGAGACGGTGCATGTCAAAGGGATTTTGCGCCGTAAAGACACCGGGGACTGGAAGCCGGTGACCGGCCCGGTGCGGGTCCTCGTCAGCAGCCCGCGCGACCAGATCGTGCTCGATCGTACGATTACTTCGAGTGCGTTGGGTACCTTCGATTTCGACTGGGACGTACCGCCGACGGCGGCGCAGGGACCGTTTACGGTTCGGGTCGTCAAGACGGACGATGCAGGCGCCCTTGCGCGAAACCTCTGGGAGCGGGGGGATCTCGCCCGGGGTGAGTTCCGGGTAGATGCATTCCGGACGTCTACGTTTGCCGTTACGGCAGCAGCCGGCTCGCCGCAGTACGTAGCAGGTGATTTCTTCGAAGGGGCCGTCTCCGGTCGTTACCTCTTCGGCGCCGAGATGGCCGGCCAACCGGTGCAGTACAGCCTCACGCAACGCCCCGGTTACTACGCTCCTCCCGGGTACGACGCATATCGTTTCGGTGCGGCGGAGTATGGAGGGGTGCTCTACCGCACGCTGGCTCAGGCCGACACGGTGCTCGGGGAAGACGGCGCGGTTGCGACGAGGGTGCAACTCCCCGGAAACGATCTCGGGTCGTCCGTAACGCTCGTCTGGAATGGAAGCGTCACCGATCCCGCCCGGCAGGAAGCGGCGGACCGGACGGAAGTAACCCTGCATCCCGGCCTGTTTTACGTCGGGCTCAAACCTCAGTCTACGTTTATCGACCTCAGCCGCCGATCCACGATGGCTGTGGACGTGATCACGGTCGATCCGGCCGGAAAACCGGTCGGAAGCCAGGTCGTGGAGGTCGAGTTGATCAGGCAGCAATGGAACAGCGTGCGCGAAGTCGGGGCGGACGGCCGCCTCAACTGGCGCAGTGAACGGATCGAGGAGCCTGTCGGTAGGCAGCAGATACGCTCTCGGGAGGACAGGGCCACCCGGATCACAATGCCGATAAAAGAGGGAGGAAGCTATCTGCTGCGGGCGACGGCCCGGGATATCCGGGGCAACACGATTCGTTCGGACGCTTATTTTTTTGCAGCCGGAGAAGGGTATGTCGCGTGGGAGCGCACCGATGACGACCGCATCGATCTCATCCCGGAACGTTCCACCTATCGGCCCGGCGAAACCGCCCGGATCATGGTGCAATCCCCGTATGAGTCGGCTACGGCGCTCGTAACCCTCGAGCGGGAAGGGATCATCTCCAGTCAGGTCATGACCCTTACGGGAAGCGCCCCACAGATCGTCATCCCGCTGGAAGAAAAGCACCTGCCGAACGTGTTCGTCAGTGTGGTATTGCTGAACGGACGTAGCGCCGCGCCGGGAACCGTGGGAGATGTAGGGGCGCCCGGCTTCAAAATCGGGTATGCCACGCTGAAAGTCGATCCCGGAGTCAGGCGGCTTCAGGTCGAGGTGGCCGCCGACCGGAAGGAGTATCGGCCGGGTGAGGAGGTAACCGTGCGGTTCGTGCTTCGCGATGCGGCCGGCAAGGGCGTACCCGGCGAGATTGCATTCAGCGCGGCAGATGCCGGCGTGCTCAACCTGATCGGGTATGCCCTGCCGGATCCATTCGAGACGTTCTACGGGCTCCGCCCTCTGGGGGTCGGCACGAGCGAAAGCCGGTCGGCCCTGATCGAGCAGCGCAGTTTCGGCCAGAAAGAGGAGGCTATGGCCGGCGGCGGCGGCGACCGCAGCGACCTCATGCGCCGCGACTTTCGCCCGCTGGCCCACTGGGCCCCGGCCGTCAAAACCGACAGGAGCGGCCGT
>CBDUBS010000106.1:0-11753 GCA_965365445.1 uncultured bacterium
AGCCACCGGTTCGACTCGACCGCCGGGATGACGTACCCGGCGAATCCGAAAACGGCTACCGTAACCGCCGCTTCTTCCCACCCGTCGCCGAGGAGGATATCAACGATCCAACCGGAGGCGACGATGAGGATGGTCATTCCGAATCCCGTAATGAGAAGCAGCACCGTCAGGGCCTGAAGAAAAAGAGACCGGTACCGTTCGTCGTCATCCTGAGCGCGGCTGAGTGAGGGAACCAGCACCCCGCTCATCGGGCTATCGAGCTGCCGGAGCGGCGCCATCAGGAGCTGGTACGACCGGTCGTAAATGCCCAGCGGGGCCGATCCCCAGAACTTCCCCAGGAGCACTTTATCCAGGCTGTTGGCGGCATGGTTGAGTGCGTCCGAACCAGTCACGTTCCCCCCGAAAGCCAGCAGCGAGCGGGTGCCTACTCCGCGCCGGGGCAGGCCCGGCCTCCACTTGCACAGCAGCCAGAGCAGCCCCGAAAACACCAGCACGTTGGTTACCGTCATCATGACGAGCGACCAGTACCCCCACCCGTACCAGGCCGCCAGGATAGCCACGCCTATCCCCGTGAGGAACGCGGCAAGCTGGGTGAGCGCCAGCGCCTGAAAACGCATCTGCCGCCGCATAATGGCGTGATGCTGAACGCTCAACCCGCTGAACACGTAGCTTACGGCATAGCCCGTCGTGATCCAGGCCACTTCCTGTCGGTCGAAAACCCACCCGAGGACCGGCGCCAGCAGGGCGATAAGAACGGCGAGCGACGTTCCAAGCAAGGCATTGATCCAGAAAAGCGTGCTTACCTGCTCGTGCGAAATCTGCTCCTTCTGAATAGTGGCCATCGAAAGGCCCATATCCTGGAACATCCCGATGAACGTAACGATGGGCGCCACCATCGCTACGAGGCCATAGTCGGCAGGCGTCAGCAGCCGCGCCAGCGCCATGTTGGAGAGAATACCGGTAACAAAGATCCCTGCCTGAACGCCCAGCGTCAGAGCGCCGCCGCGAGCGGCCCGCCTGCCGAGATCGGCTCGCAGATGCGTGATGTCGAGCTGGCCGCCGGCCATATCCATAGCGGGCGATTCCTCGGAGCGAGCCCCCTCGCGTTCGACTGCGAGAACGGTTTCTTCTTGCTCCTTATCGATGCGTCCCTTCACGTCGGACCCTCTAAACTCCTCTGCCGGATCAGCCAAGGCATGAAAAAAGTGATCCCTACCCTCCTCGCGGCCTAGCGGGTCAGCACGGTCGGCCACGATCTACCAGCCATTCGCTCCAACGTATCCAGATCCATGATTCGGTGCCGCCTCATGGTATAGTACTTCTTGAACGTAGCTTTCCGCAACGGCTTTCGTGCTTTCGCAACTTCCGGTATTTCTCGAATGAAATCGTTCAGGCCCGCCCAGAACCCTCCGACGGAGGTGTTCTTCCGGGCGACCGCATGAATGTTTTTCAGCGATATGAACGTCTGCAAGGCGGCAAACCACACGGGATGGTACCACCAGAGAAAACGAAGCCGGTTGAGCGTCGTCCCCCGGTACATCCGTTCGTTGCTCCTCGAAACGGTCGTCTTGTCGTGGATGACGAGGGGTTCATGATAGAACCGGATATACCACTCTTTATCCAGTAGGCGAATGGAGAGATCCTGCTCCTCTCCGTAGCCCAGATACATCTCGTTCCGGAAGCCCCCTACATCGACAAAAGCCGCTTTTCTTATAGCGCAAGCCGTATTGCAGAAATCTTTAGACAGGCTGCCGTCCGGAAACCGGGCCTTCCACTTTTCCAGATCGATACCGGCGCCAGGTACGTAATCGATCATCGTCTGGACGGCCAGCCGGGGCTCTTTCTCGAACCGATCCACTATGAGGTCGAGAATGGCCGGGTTCGCATCACGGAAATAGGCATCGTCATCTACGATGATGATGTAGCGGCTTCCATAATCGAAAACGGCTTTTTTGCGAGCCAGGACGCAGTTCAGATTCTCTTGCAGCCGCTCCACCCTGAGCCGGGGGTTGGCCCGGGCTTCCAATTCGTCCAGCAGCGCGAGCTGGTTCGGATCCGTGGATTTGTCATCCACGATTACGATTTCGGTGCGTCCGCCTGCAAGCGGGAGCAGATTGGCTACCGTTTTGCGTAAATCATCCGGCCTGTTGTGCGTAGTGATCAGAATCGTGACGTCTATATCCGCCGGCGGTGTTTCTGACACGTTGAAATTCCGGGAAGAATCCCGGTCCCTTTTGGTGTACTGGTCTGGAAAAACCCGACTGGTTCAGATCGACCGGCGGCCTCCCGGCAAAGAACCCAATCGGTCGTCAATGTGCGAACGATACTGAACCGGATACAAAGCGACTCCCTCCGTTCGCCCCATCGCAGGGGGTTTCCGGAGCATATGCTCTCCTCTTTTCGCCTCTGCGCATGGGGCTTAACCCGCCGGCCCCGCCGACATGATGCAGGTTCCCTGTTTGGGTCACGGCGTTCAATCGGTGGAGCGGACCGTATTTCTTTCAATGAATTCTTCCCCGTCACCGCCCGCGGAGGAGGTAGGCAACCGATGCGGTCGTCCGATGCTGTAGTACGCGAAGCCCAGCTCCGCCATCCGGTGCGGATCGTACAGGTTGCGCCCGTCGAATATCAGCGGTTGTTTCAACAGAGACTGCATTCTGATGAAGTCCGGCCGGCGAAATTCGTTCCATTCGGTGCAGATTACGAGGGTATCGGCTCCTTCGAGCGCTTCATAAGCACCGGCGGCATAAACAATGCGATCGCCCAGAACGGCGCGGGTGGTATCCATGGCCTCGGGGTCGAAGGCGATAACCTCCGCCCCTTTTTCGAGCAATGCGCGGATCACGACGTGTGCCGGCGCCTCCCGAACGTCGTCGGTGTTGGGCTTGAAGGCCAGTCCCCAGACGGCTATCCGCTTTCCGGCCAGCGAACCGCCGAAGTGGCGGCTTACCCGTTCGGCCAGCAAAGATCGCTGCCGGGTATTCACCCGGAGGACTGCCTTGAGGATTTCGAAATCATACTCGTTCTGGTCCGCCGTACGCGCCAGGGCCTGCACGTCCTTCGGGAAACAGCTTCCGCCAAACCCGATGCCGGGGTAAAGGAACTGCCTCCCGATCCGGCTGTCGTGCCCGATGGCTACCCGCACCCGGTCCACATTGGCTCCGACGCGCTCGCACAAGTTGGCCATTTCGTTCATGAACGAGATTTTCGTAGCCAGAAAGGCATTGGCCGCATACTTGGTCACTTCGGCCGAGCGCTCGTCCATAACGAGAATCGGGTTCCCCTGGCGGACGAACGGTTCGTAGAGCTGCGTCATGATCCGGGCGGCGCGGTCGCTGGAGGCGCCGATAACGACGCGTTCCGGCTTCATGAAATCCTCCACGGCCACTCCTTCGCGCAGGAACTCGGGGTTTGATACGACATCGAAATCAAGCCCGGGCCGCAGCCCCTCTTCGGCCATCAACGTACGTACGTGGTCGGCGGTGCCTACCGGCACGGTGCTCTTGTTCACGATGATCCGGTAGGAGCCGGGCAATTCGGCAAGCAGGCCTGCAATCCGACCGGCCACGCCGAGTACGTACGACAGGTCCGCCGATCCGTCTTCGTTCGGCGGGGTGGGCAGGGCCAGAAAGAGAACCTGAGCCTGGCGGACCGCTTCTTCGAGGCTCGTAGTGAACCGGAGACGGGCCTCCCGAAGGTTTCGCTCGAAATATACTTCCAGGCCCGGTTCGTAAATGGTAAGCGTGCCGGAACGCAAGCGCTCGATCTTGCCCTCGTCTATATCGACACAGATGACATCGTTTCCCATCTCCGCGAAACACGTTCCGGTGACGAGACCGACGTATCCGGTTCCTATAATCCCAATCTTCATTATTTTATACTGATTCGTGCTACCGTACAGGCTCATCCTTCGAGGCTCTTACCGCTGATTCGGTAAATCGACCCGGCCGGAGGCCAGGGTTTGTTCGTCCCGGGCATCCCTCAGGTCAGCGGCAACCATTTCCTCGATCATTTGATCCAGTGTATGCCGGGGCGCCCATCCCAACCGTTCCCGGGCGCGGGTGGAATCCCCCAGCAGGAGGTCTACTTCGGTCGGTCGGAAATACCGAGGGTCGATCTGGATGAGCACGGCGCCGGTATCCCGATCGAGGGCGCGCTCTTCGACGCCTTCTCCCTCCCATACGAGCGTGAAACCCGCGCACGCAAACGCTTTTTCGCAAAACGACCGTACCGAATGCGTTTCGCCGGTTGCCAGCACGTAGTCATCCGGGGCGGGCTGCTGCATCATGAGGTACATCCCTTCCACATAATCGCGGGCGTGCCCCCAGTCACGACGGGCATCCAGGTTGCCCAGAAACAGCTTGTGTTCGAGTCCGTGCCGGATCCGGGCGGCGGCGCGGGTAATTTTCCGTGTTACGAACGTTTCTCCCCGGATGGGGCTTTCGTGGTTAAACAGGATGCCGTTGGCGGCGAACATGCCATACGCCTCGCGGTAATTCACCGTTATCCAGTAGGCGTACAGTTTCGCTACGCCGTACGGACTGCGGGGGTAAAACGGCGTGCGTTCGTTCTGTGGCGTTTCCTGGACCTTGCCGTACAACTCGCTGGTGGAAGCCTGATAAAACCGTGTTTTTTCCTGCAACCGGAGGATTCGTATGGCTTCCAGAAGCCGTAGCGTGCCCACGGCGTCGGCGTTGGCGGTGTACTCCGGCGTTTCAAAACTGACCTGAACGTGGCTCTGGGCCGCCAGGTTGTAAATCTCGTCCGGCTGCACTTCCTGTACGATCCGGATCAGGTTGGTCGAGTCCGTCAGGTCGCCGTAATGCAGGAAAAAGTTAGCATCGGCCTCGTGCGGGTCCTCGTAAAGGTGGTCGATTCGCTGGGTGTTGAACAGGCTCGCGCGGCGCTTGATGCCGTGAACCTCGTATCCTTTATCCAGAAGCAACTCGGCCAGATAAGCGCCGTCCTGGCCGGTCACTCCGGTAATCAATGCGCGCTTTTTATTCATACAAAGAAGAGTTAATCCGGAATACGGGTGGGAATGCTCTGGTCAGCCGCTTCCTGGTTGGTGTACCAGGCGTAGGTCTGCCGGATGCCTTCCGGGAGCGGAACCTGCGCCTGCCACCCCAGCGTTTTCATCCGGGAAACATCCATCAGCTTGCGCGGGGTGCCGTCCGGCCTGGACGTATCGTACCGTACCGGACTTTCGGAACGCAGCACCTGCCGGATGAGGTCGGCCAGTTCCCGAATTTCCAGGTCCTCTCCGACGCCGACGTTGAGCAGAGCGTCAGGGGCGACCGCTTCGATTCGGTCGGTCGGCTGCCGGAGGACGAACAGGCACGCATCGGCGAGGTCGTCTACGTACAGAAACTCCCGCCGGGGCGTTCCGGAACCCCACAGGGAAACGGGTTCGTCCGCCCCGTCGGCTCGCTTTGCTTCATGAAACTTGCGGATGAGGGCCGGTAGTACGTGGCTGTTCCGAAGGTCGAACTGGTCGCCCGGCCCGTACAGGTTGGTAGGCATGAGGCTGACGAAATCATCCCCATGCTGGCGGCGGTAGGCCTGGCAGAGTTTGATGCCGGCAATCTTGGCGACGGCATACCATTCATTCGTGGGCTCGAGCGGCCCGGTCAGCAAATATTCCTCCTTCAGCGGCTGTGGAGCCAGCCTGGGGTAAATGCAGGAACTGCCCAGAAAGAGCAGCCGCTTCACACCGGTCCGGTGCGCCGCCGTGATGACATTGTTCTGGATGGCCAGGTTATCGGCAATGAAATCGGCCGGATAGGTGCTGTTAGCCAGGATCCCGCCGACCTTTGCCGCCGCCAGTACGACAAAGTCGGGGCGTTCCGATTCGAAGAAACGATCCACGTCGGCCTGAACCCGAAGATCCAGCTCCTTTGACGTGCGAAGGAGCTGGGCATCGTACCCGGCGGACGTCAGGCGCCTCGCCACGGCGGACCCGACCAGGCCCCGATGTCCGGCAATGTAAATGCGGTCGTGCGAATCGGCGAGGTGCATGAACGTCGGGCAGGTCTGCCGGGGGCGGCAGGATCAGGGCCCTTGTTAGCGGTAGGAGGTATGGACTGGTAAAATACGTCCCTTCCGATGCAGAACAAGAACCGCGAACGACTTCTTTTCCCGGAAGTGCCGTGACAGTCCTGACAAAACGCTTTTACGGCGGGCGGTTTTCTACCGGCCGTAGTTTTTTCAGGGGTTTTTGCGGGGTAAAAACTGCTCGAGCATTCCCTCGATGAGGTTGCGCGTAAACGGCTTGCTAAGGTAGGCATCGAAGCCCGCATCGAGAAATCTTTTTTTATCGCCGGGCAACGCATACGCCGTCAGAGCGATAACGGGGATGGCTTCATAGCCTGGAACCTGTCTCAGGTCTTTCAGCACGACATCTCCACTGGGGCCCGAGCCGAGGTGGATGTCCATGATGACAAGGTCGAATACGTTCGTTCCGGCGGCCTGGAGCGCATCCTCGGCTCCGTGCGCCATGCGAATGTCGTATTTTTTTCCGAGTAGATGCAGAAGCAGGGCGCGTGTATTGGCGTCGTCATCCACAATGAGCAGCGCATGCCGCTTATCCTTTTCCATTTCCATGTCCGATTCCGTTGGGTCCGCTGTTTTTGAACGCGATCTGGGCAGACAGACGGTAAATTTTGTCCCGCTTCCCTTGCGGCTGACGACTTCGATGCGCCCTCCCATCAGATCAACCAGGGACCTGGTGAGCCGGAGCCCGATGCCGCTGCCTTCAAACTCCCGGTTCATACCATTCGATTCCTGCTGGAATGCGTCGAATACGAAGGGTAGATAAGATTGACTTATGCCGATTCCGGTGTCTTCAACGGTGATCCGGACCTGATCCCGATCGGATTCTACATCAACCAGAATCGTGCCGCTCGGGGTGAACTTCACGGCATTCGACAGCAGATTTCCTACGATCCGATTCAGGGCGGCGGCATCGGCGTGGAGACAGGCGGGCTCCGGGCGCCACCCGAACCGTAAGTCGAGCCCTTTCTCGGAGGCGGGCAAGTGAAACAGGCGCACGTTCTCCGCAACCAGCTCCGATACGTCGATGCGTTCAGGTTGCAGCGTGAAGGCACCGCTTTCGAGTTGCGCCAGATCGATGACCGAGTCGAGCGTTTGCATCAGGCGCTGAGCGCCCTTTCGGATAAACGAAACGAACTCGCCGTCCCGGCCATCCAGTTCGTCGGAAAGTACGTCGGCAAACCCGATGATCGTTGTCAGGGGGGTTCGAATCTCATGGCTCATGTTTGCCAGGAAGGCCGATTTCAGCCGGCTGGCCTCCTCGGCGCGGTTTCGCGCCCCTACGAGTTCGATCTCGGTCTGTTTCTGTTCCGTAACGTCTTCTGAAATGACGAGGACGTAGGCGGGCCGGCCGTCGTCATCGAACAACGGGACGCGCCGGGTGCGAAGGGTACGGGGGGCTTTTCCTTGTATCAGCAGGGTTTCTTCTTCGTCGAGCGGAACGCCGGTCGAGAGGACCTCCCGGTCTTTCTGCACGGTTCGCTTTGCTTCTTCAGCCGCAACCAGTTTACCGGCGTTCTGCCCGAGCAGGTCGTCCCGCCGCACGTCGAACAGGGCCTCGGCGGCGCGGTTGCATCGTACGTAACACAGGTGCTCGGCATCCTTGACCAGCACCGATACCGGCATGTTCTCGATGATCGAGTCCAGAAACGTAAGCCCCTGCCGGATGGTATCTTCCGTCCGTTTGGGTCCGGTAACGTCCCGGTGCCTGCTCATCCAGGCTATCGTTTCACCCTCCGGGTCATGAATCGGTACGACGGTCGTTTCGCACCACACTTCCGATCCGTCCCGATGCATCAGCGTGCTTTCGCCCTGCCATCTGCCCTCCGCCCCGATAGCGGCCCGGATGCGCCGCAGGTAGGCCTCTCCCTCGCCGGGACGGTTGAGCAATTCAGGGCTTTTGCCGAGGATTTCTTCCGGAGCGTACCCGAAAAGACGCTCCGAAGCCGCATTCCAGGCGAGGATACCCTGTTCATCCGACAATAGCACACTATCGGATGTGGCGTCGAAAAGCAGCGCCCGTTTCCGGATGATTTCCTCGGCACGATGGTTTTCCGTAACGTCCCGAGCGGCCATCTGCACCGCCGGGCGGCCGTTCCACACCACGGAGGCCGTCTGCGCCTCCACGAGCCGAACCTTACCATCGAGGCTGCGAACACGGATCCTGAAGGAACCTTCTCCGGCTGTCATCCGATGGAGAGATTCGGCAGACAAATCATCGGCCGCGAATTCCTTCAGAAGACGGCTCCGGAGATCGGAGGGGGACCCGGCGCCGAGAAGCCGCACCGCCGCCGGGTTGGCATATTCGATGCAGCCATCGATCGTGACGAACAGGCCCTCCGGATGGCTCTCGATGATCGCGAGCCACGGATTTGCGTCCTCGGGCGGCTCGGACGGTTCCCAATCCAGCGAAATACCGGGCGCGCCGACGTCGGGAAGCTCCGCTTCGCCGACCGATCCGTCGCCGGAGGGCGCATCGGGTCCCGGTTCAGGGTCCCGAGATGCTTCTCTGCGTTTTCGGACGGCCTCGATTTCGTGCGCCGCATCGGCGGCCAGCAAGCCGAGGGCGGCCCGTTCCTTTTCAGAGAGTTTTCGGCTTGAGCGGTCGGCAACCCACAGGCGGCCCGCAATGGCTCCCGACGGCAGCCGAAGCGTTTCATTGCCGCAGGGCCGGTATCCACTACGTTCCAGGCTATTCATAAACTCGGCTATCGTAGAGCCGCCGCCTGCGACGGCAGGGCTCAGAGCCGACCCCAGTTCCTCTTCGCTCAGGCTGTCGGCGGACGTATGCAACTCGAATGCCCCGGCATCGTGGATGGTCACAAACGCGAGCGGAACATCGAGCGTACGCCGGGCCAGTTCCGTGATCTCACGAAACCGCGCCGGTGCAAGGTCTTCGCTTTCTTCGGGGCAACCAGGAAGATCCTCCTGCAAGGCAGACGCGGTTGAAGAAGCATGTTGACTCACGATACACTCCCCCGAAAAACGTAATGGCTCGGAAACCCGGTTAACGGATGGAGTATCGGCTACTGCGCGCCAATGTTTAATACGTCATGCCGGAGCGCGCCCGATATATACCGGCCCGCCCGCTCCATCTCCCGAGGGCGCATTCCGCACATCCAGGGGCAGGCGCACGATACGCTTCGTACCGGAGCCCTGCCGGAACCAACCAAATGTAAAACGCCGCCTCTCTATCCGGGAGGCGGCGTCCTAAGCGCAGCAAAACGAATTACCGCGTGTACTTCAGCGCGCTTTGTTTCGCCCGCGTAAATCCGGCTTCATTCGTAATCAGGCTCGGTTTCCGGGGCAACGCGCTCGCCGCTATCTCGACATCCTGAATACGGTTCTCGGTAAGCGGGTGCGTGCTGAAGAACTGGGCGACACTGCTCGGGCGGCTTTTGCGCTGGCTGAGCAACTTCTGGAACATGGTGCTCATGCCTTTCGGATCGTAGCCGGCCTGATACATATACCGCACACCGAGCCGGTCGGCCTCCCGCTCGTCGGACCGGGAGAATTTGGCAACGGCCCCCGTCCCGATGAGCTGCGCCGCAATCTGTTGCAACGCCGACGGATTCTGACCAAGCAACAGCCCCGCACCCAGGTTGAGGCCGTAGGTTTTGGAGATCCGTTCCGTCCCGTGCCGCGAAACCCCGTGCGCGATTTCATGCGCCATCACGCCGGCCAGTTCGGACGCATTGGCAGCCTGTGCAATGAGTCCGGTATTGACATAGACGTGCCCGCCAGGCACATTGAACGCGTTGATCGAGGGGTCGTTAACGACGTGAAACTCCCAGGGAACGTTCGCCAGTTCGGTTTGCCGCACGATTCGCTGCCCGATCTGATTGACATAGTTCACCATGGCGGCATCGTTGACCAGTTTCACCTGACTGGATAACTGGCTTTCCAGTTGGCGGCCCAGTTGCCACTCTTCCTCCAACGACACCAGATTGACGTCGCCGGAATTGACTCCGGTTGTAGCGCAACCGGCCAGAAGCATCATCGAGAGGACCACCGTTCCGACGGCGGCGCCTCGATAGCGCAGAATCGATGTAGTCATATTCCTCCCTGTGTTTTGCTTTACACCCAGCACCGGCACCGGGCCGATCCCGACTCCATACGCTCGGGAATACAAGGAGTGTACCGGCCCTCGCATTCATTACCGCCCCCTCACAATCGACCTTACGCGCGTTACCTGCGGTGGACAAAACCGGCGCATTACCGGCAAGACAGAACCGGAAAAACCTGCAGATAGCCGGCAAGACGCGCGGAATGGAGCGCTCGATCTGCGCGCTAACGTCTATTTTAGTGGACAATTTTGCGGCTCCGTCCCTGCCGCATACAGGGCAACAAACATAGCGCGGCGGCAACAGGTCCCAGGGCTAACCAGGCTTGCAGCACGGGTACCCACCGGCCCATCCACGCGGCCGGCGCCGCGCCGGAGGAAAGCGCCAGGGAGAAAAGAACGGCTAGAACGGCTCCCTGAAACAGCAAGAGCGAACCTTTTCGGGAGGGGCCGGCGGACACCTCGGAAGCGGCGGAGAGCAAGCCTAGCGAAACGAAACCGAGGAGCATGGTATGCAAGTAAAGCAGGCGCAAGCCCGGCATATCGGCCGGGTAGAAACCGGGCGCGACCGCAGCCCCGATCTGACCCATCGCCTTCAGCGCCAGAAGGCTTATCGGAAGCGACCACCGGAAGGGCACGAACACGCCCGGTACGATCAACAAACGCACCGCCTGAAGAAAGAGCCCGACGCCTACCGCCGCGCTCCCGACCCGGCCCATAACCCCGAGAATCGGGGTTATCGTGGAAGAAGGCATTCCCAGCACAAACGTCGTCGGAATACCGAGCCCTATCAGCATCCACTCCGGCTCGAGTGGAGCGTCGGGTCGAACCATCGACCGAATGACCCCCAGCGTCCCCACGACCATCCACCCCTCGGAGAACAGGTCGAGAAAAACATGCGTAAGCCCTACCGTAACGCCGACATTGTGGATGCGCAAGGGCCCGGACAGAGCGAGCCCCCAGGCTCCGAGGGTGGAAAGCACCAGGAACACCATAGCCAGGTCCCAGATGACTACCGCGCCCTGACGAACTACTCCCCGGGTAACCCGGATGTAATAGGCGACAAAGGCATACCATACGAGGATGTTGACTCCTGCGGAAATGACGGAAAGCGGGATTCGCCTCGCTCCCATGATGAGCGGCGCGTATCCGAACTGCAAGAAAAGCGGGTAGGAGAGCAGCGCCGTTCCGAAAAGCACCGCAAGAATGAGGTTCAACGAGCGGCTCGCCGGCCGGCCGGCGAGGCCGGGTACCCTGACGCCGATGAACCCCATCAAGAGCGGTGTGGTCCATCCGAAATACATCAGGTGAGAATGGGCGTGTCGGATGTTGTCGAGCGCAAAGCCGGCCGTATACCCGTAGGCCGGCCCCAACCGAAACAGAAAGCCCGTAAGCCCCGCCAGGATGAAGCATACCAGGGATAGGGCGAGCACCCGGTTCAGGACGTCGGGGAGCTTGTCGGGAGGATAGGCGGAGCGATGCATCGAACCGGCGGTTTATGGCGGTGCAGGCAAATATACCGCCAACATACTCCTCTGGCCGCTATGCTGGATCGACCCGACTACAAGAAACGGTTGAGCAAAGGTAATCTCCACGGCGAAGAACAGATTCCGGCTCGGGCCTGCTCCTCAGGGTCCGG
>CBDUBS010000107.1:0-11691 GCA_965365445.1 uncultured bacterium
GGAACACAGCCGCCTCGACTATCCCCTTCCGGTCGCCGTTGGACTGGTAACGCTCGCCCTGTTCTCCGTTTTTCAGCCGCTTTCGTTGCTCTTCGCCGGCAAGGAGCGGTTGAAAAATCAGAACGAACAACCCGAATTCTGGAAACTCCACCTGCACGAATGGATCATCGCGCCGGCCGTTGCCGCCATGATCGCCGTGTTCTCCTTCGAAGGGAAAGATTGGGGGTATGCGTCACTCGCGTTCCTGGTATTCCTTACGGTATTCATCGTCAGCGGCCGGTTGTTACTGGCCAACCTCACCCGGCTATTAATCGTCCTGAAAACATCGGGGGCGGAAAAGCGCGCAGCTAAGCAGAACCGCCATGAAGAATACCGGGAGGACGTGTGGCAGCAAGAACGGGAGAAGCTAATACAGAGGCGGTTGGTCGCCCTCCAGGAAATCGCCCGTCTTGAACACGTTACCGAAGGGAAAGTCGCACTCTTTCTCTCGGAAGTCGAGCTTGCCCGTAGCAGCCGCTCGATGCATCCGTAACATCCACAGGAATCAACCCGTTTGAACATGTCACTTACCGATACCCTTTCCGGATTCTTCGACCGATTCCGCCGACGCCCGCCCCAGAACCCTTTGGTCGAGCCGCCCATCGTGAACTCTTCGCCCGGCTCTCCCACTCCCCTGCCCTCCGGCTTTACCGGGGATGGCCGGTCGGGACTGCTGCCTGAACTGCAAACTTCCGCACCCACAGGAGAGCGTATGCCGCTATTCACGGACTACTACGTGACGATATACGGCGAGCCTGACCCGGCCCACCCCTACTGCCACGGCCACATCGACGGCGCATTCTCCGGCGACCCCGAGGTGTACCAGGAGATCATCCCCCGGCAGGTGGAACTACAAGAGTTGCAGCGCCGGATCGCTGAAGCCGAAAACAAAAAGGTGGAAACCCGGCGGAATCTTGAACGCGTGATCGAACTAGAGGCGGAAATCGCCGGGCGCCGGTGCGAACTCGATCAAAAGCAGGAACGGCTGGACGAAGCCCGCAAGAACGAGAAGCAAGCCATTGAACGCCTGAAAGAGCTTGAAGCACAGGAAAAAGAGACCAGAGGCAAGGGCAGCTTGCTTCACATATGGGTGTATACACTGGCCGGCGTGTTTTTCTTCGCCGGCGACATCATCGTATCGTATCAGGTCGTTGCACAGGTGCTCCGATTAGGAGAAGGGGCCTCAGCTCAACTCGAACGTTGGGTGTTTGCATTTGCGATTGCCTTCATTACCATCGCCTACAAGGCGATGTACGACCGGCTCATCGAAAAGCCGTACTGGCAAGACAAACAGGTCTATTTCAAGCGCTTTATCTTCATCATGACCGTGGGTGTCTTGCTCACACTCGGGTTGCTCGGGTATTTGCGAGCCTATCAGACCAACGCCGTAGAGCAATCGAAAAAGACGGATTTTACCCTCTCATTAGATATCCCCGCCAATCAAACCGCCCTTCAACAGACGGAAGAAAATGGGGTCGTAGAGCGCTGGATTTTACCCATCGGCTTTATTCTGACCACGGTCCTCTTCCCGATCACGGGAGCCATGGCGTTCGGCATTGCCACGCAGCACTGGGAAGGTTACCGACACGTGCGAAGACCGCTCAATAGACTGATCGGCATCAAAGACGGGAAACCCGGCGAGAACATAAGCCCCCATACCCCTATCCCCATCGCGATCCGATACCACCGTAAGCACCAGGAAACCGAGCAGGCTGAAGTAATCCGATTGACAGGAGAAATTTCCCGCAACGAGAACGAGCGCAGGTCCTTACCTACCATTCCCGCGCTTCTGGAAACGCTAAATCGGCTCGAAACCGAACAGGCTGACAACTACGAACGCCTTACGGCTGCCCGAACGGCGCTACACACGCTTAGCTACCGCAGTGGGTACCATCTCGCAAAAGAAAACCTGTCCGACTTGCCCAATTTCTCTCATAAACCCGGGAATTTGCGGCCTGCCCGATCCAACGGACGCCCCTCTACAGGTGGAAAAGGCGAACGGCGCCCGTTCCTATGGGTGCGCGATGAAATTATTTACAATAGCAAACTGGACAGCATATGAAATACATCTTTCCCTTTACCGTTGCCATTACTTCTTTCTTCCTGCTGCCGGGATGTACGGAAGCCACCGGTGAAACAGGTTACTGCGGAGGAGTTCCGGATGCCGTGTATGTGTTAAATAAACCCACCGTCCGAAGTCTGCTTCTGGTAGATCTGAGTTCGAGCGCCGATAGCGCATCCGTCGAAGCGGCCGAAAAGGTCATCCGTCACAACATCGAGGAAAACCTGCTCGGCCCGGGAAGCCGGGTAACATTGGCTCTCATTCACAACTTTACCACGGGCAAGGCCGGTTTGATCGAATGGTCGCAGAATGCCATACTCGATCAAGGGCAAGAGTACGATACAGACATAAATAGTTCTTGCGCCACGTATGTGAACGAAGTGGTCCGAATCAGACGTCAAGCGCTGGATAGCAGCCTGAAAGCGATCAGCAGTGCAACCCTTAAACCATCAACCCGATCGGGCACCGATCTCTGGGGGGCGCTCGAACTCGTCACGGAAACCTTTCGGGCGGATACGACGGCCGGCAGGGGGAACGTATACTTCGTCAGCGATCTGCTGGAATGCAAAGCCGGAGCGGGGCGCCGGTGTTTCGAGACGAAGCCGCCCCGGAATAAAAAAGAAGCCGAAGCGTGGGCAGCGGCCGATGCCCCGGTAATCGGAGAGCACGTCTCCATCGATCCGGTGGTGCTGAAGCGGATCAACTACCACCTCGTCGTCGGCAGCCACGCGCAGCGCCAGGCGGTCGTGAATGCCAAATACTACTGGGCCGCCCTGATGAATCACCTCGGGGTACCCCGGGAGCAGATCAGCTTCGATTGAACGTATGCCTGCCGGAGGGTTACATCACCGGGCGCACTACGGCGACGGCCCCGCCTCCGGGAGCCAGATCGACGGAAAGGACATCCCGGGCCGTGAGCAGACGCTCTTCGCGGACGTAATCCTCTCCGAGCCGGTGCGCGTTCGGTCCGTCCCGGAACAGTTCAACCCGGTATCGACCTTCCGTGAGGAAGGAGAGGCCAAGGTCGAGGCGACGGCCTTCTCCTCCTTCGAGGGCGGCAACGTACCACACCTCCCCCTTTCGGCGGGCGAGGGCCGCGTACCGGCCGATTTCTCCGGCCATGGGAACGGTTTCATCCCACGTTTCCGGAATCCGCCTGAGCAGGTCCAGGACCTCCGGCTCGGCTTCGTAGCGGTACGGCGCATCCGACAGCATCTGGAGCGGCGCAAACAACATGACGTACAGAGCGAGCTGATGAGCTCGCGTGCCCTGGCTCATGGGGCGGCGGAATATGGTCTTGTAATCCTCCGCCTGCGCGTTGGTCATCGCGCCGGGCGTGTAATCCATATAGCCGGCAAGCATACGGACGAACGGGATCGTGGCCGCATAGCCGGGGGTCGTACCGACCGGATCGAATTTGTTGTACTCCAATCCGCGCACGGCTTCGTGATTGATGATGTTGGGGTATTTACGGTTCATCCCCGTGGGCTTGTACGCGCCGTGAAAATTGACCAGCATCTTCCGGCGAGCCGCTTCACGAGCGATGCGCTCGTAATAGTTTACCATGGGCTGGTCGTCGCGCTGCATGAAATCGACCTTGAGACCGCTGACGCCGAGGCGCTCGAACAGATCCATGGCAGGTTGCAACTGAGCGTCCAGTGTCCGGGCGACCACCCACAGAATGACCCCGACGTTTCTGGACTTCGCGTGTTCAATTACGGCCTCGACGTTGACCTCGGGGTTCAGTTTCATCAAGTCGAACTGATCGGACCACCCCTCGTCCAGGTTGACGTATTCGAACCCGTTTCTCGCTGCGAAGTCGATGTAATGCTTGTAGGTATCGGTATTTACGCCGCTCTCGAAACCCACACCGCGCACCATGTTGGCGTGCCACCAGTCCCAGGCTACCTTCCCCGGCTTGACCCACGAGAAATCCTGACCGGCTTCCGGATCGCGGCTCAGGAGGTAAACCAGGTCGTTTGCAAGCAGGTCTTTATCCGACCCGGCCACGATGACTACCCGCCAGGGGTAGGTTCGTTTTCCGTGGGTTCGCGCTATATAACTCGCCGCTTCCGTGACGTACAGAGTGAAGTTCATGTGCCCGCCGGGTTCTTCGGCCAGCGGATACGGCGGGAACAGCGCCGCCAGCCGGTTGCCGGGCTCGGGCTTGAGGTACATCGCCGGATAATCGTACAGATCGGCTTCGGTGATACCCAGGCGAACGCCTCCGGCGGCCTTTACGACAACCGGCAGCGCCGCGAACGCCTCGTCACCCGAAAAGGCGGAGAGCGTCGTATCGCGGTACTGATCCTCGTAGGCATGGTTGAACCCCTTCAGCGGAATCGCAATCATCGGGAAGTCGCCGGCCAACGTAAAGGTGGCCTCCTCCGATGTTACCTGCACGGAATCGGCAAAGCTCGTCTCGAACCGGTAGCCGACGCCTTCGTCATAGGCCCGGAATACGAGCGTGTAACCCCCGCGAAATTCTATGCGTAGCTCGTTGAAGCGGTCGGGAACGGATGATCGGAAATACACCGGCGTCTCGACGGCGCTATTGACGGAACGGGTAGCCGCTTTTTGTACGGCCGGGTTTATGCCTATCGTTCCGAGTTTATCGAACGTCAGGGAGATCGGAGAGGGAGCGATGAGTATAGCGCCCTCCCGATGAAGGGAGTAGCGAATGCGCTCTCCAACGTCCACGGAAACGGTTAATTTTCCATCCGGCGAGGCCAGTTCATAGGCCTTTGGAAACGCCGGGACCGGAAGAGCAAAACCGGAGGAAACGAGAATCATCACGAAAGAAACGAACCGGATCATGTTATCGATCACAAAGTGGAGTAAAAAAAGTAATGGCATATCAGCCGGCGACACAGTTAGCCCTGCGGCCCTGGCTCCGACGTCGCCTACTTATCCAGGCGGGTCAGTACGCTATACGCGATGAGCTTGCCCTTCCGGTAGCTTTCCGAGCGCACGATCCCGGTATCCCGGGCATACCATTCCGCCGTGCCTACTTTGGCTGAGGGTAGTTTGAGGCCCATGGCGCGGGTGCCTACCTCTACGTCTCCGGTAATCTTGTACGCATCGAACGTGCCGGCAGGGGTCGTGATGGACTCCTGGCCCTCCACCTTCCGGTTCGACACTCCTACCGACATCTTCATGAAGCTTTTTCCTTCCCCGTTAGTCATTTCGCCTTCGAACGACCCGTCCGGGAGCACACTTCCAACCGACAGGACGGCGGGTATCTCCAGGTAGGAGGCTTCTCCCGAGAATTGCATGTCGCCCTTCATCTGCTCCGGATTGAGGAACCGCTTCAGGTCCATGTACAGATTGCCGTCCTTACACCGGATGGTGTATTCCATGGGATCCAGCGCCCTGTTCTTTTCGTCGTATACGGTGGCGCGTACTTTTGCCTCTGTTGCTCCACCTACCGTGGCGACATTGCCGATCTGATATACAACCTTTCCGGTTACCTTGTCCTTGGCGTTATAATTGGTCAACTCAAACTCCGCCCCCTCCGACATGGGGTAGAACGTCGAGCAGTTCTGCCCCTGCGACGCAGCGGGCACGCTGAGAAAAAGGACGCCCAGCAACACGAAAGATGTACGCATGGTATTCACCGTTTATTGGTTTCGCTCGGTCGTACACGGAGAAACCGGACGACCGCCTTATCAGACGAGCTGGTACTTTCCCGGTACAGCCACTTCCGGAAATGGCAGCGGGCCGAACTCGTATCGAGCGGGACCTAGGGTCGTTCCGGCATTCAAAACATCGTCGCGGGTGATGCTGCGGCCGGTATAAGCGGACTCGCGGCCCATGATGCCGGTGAGGGTGCTCATGGCGATATCCCTGGCCTCGTTGAGAGGTTGCCCGGCCCGTATGCTGGTAATCAGATCGACGTGTTCCTGTTCATAGGGGTTGGGTACCTGCCCTTCAAACTTCCAGATCTGTCCGCTTCCGCTTTTGATGAAATTCCGGCAATCGCTCGAACCGTTGGATCCTTCCACCGCTTCTTCGATGCGTGAGGGAACGCCGTCCATCTGCCTGCACTGGCTGAACATACGCGCTCCGTTTTCGTACTCGTACTCGACGGCGAAGTGGTCGTAGATGTGCCCGAAGAGATCGCCTTCGCGCGCCTGACGCCCTCCTACGGCATGGGCCTTGACGGGAAACGCATCGAGTACCCAGTTGATGACGTCGAGATTGTGGACGTGCTGCTCCACGATGTGGTCGCCGGAGAGCCAGGTAAAATAATTCCAATTACGGATCTGCCATTCCATGTCGGTCCAGTCCGGCTGCCGCTCTACGGCCCATATAACGCCGCCGTTCCAGTAGGCGCGCCCGGTGTGGATATCGCCGATGGCCCCGTCCCGGAGACGCCGGATGGTTTCGACGTAGCGTTTCTCATGCCGTCGCTGCGTGCCCGCTACGATGCCGAGGTTTTTGCGAGCAGCCGTTTCGCCCGCCTCCAGAACCAGTCTGACGCCCGCGCCATCCACGGCGGCCGGCTTTTCCATGAACACGTGCTTCCCTGCCTCAACGGCTGCCTTCAGGTGTGCAGGCCGGAAGTGGGGAGGTTCGGCCAGGATCACGTAGTTCACCGCCGGAACCGCGAGGAGCTGCCTGTATGCGTCGAATCCGGTAAAGCACAGATCCTCCGGTACATCGAGATTGATCTTCCGTAATTGCTCCCGGCAGCGCTGCAGCCGGTCGGGGAAAAGATCGGCCAGCGCCGTAACCTGGATATTGTGCCGCACGGCCGCATCCGATGCTACGTCCTCGGTGTGGTATCCCCGGTCCGGATAGATGACCTTGGTCGCCGCTCCAAGAGCGTTCAGCATGGCTCCGGTGCCGCGCCCGCCGCACCCGATGACGCCGATACGGATGGGGTCGTCGGGGGCCGCGTGGACCGTTTGCACGAACGGCGCACCCTTGGCGGCAGCCGCAGCAGCCACGGCCAGCGAAGAACGTTTCAGGAAATCGCGGCGGGATATGTCGGAGTGTAGACGCATGGTTTTCAGGGTGCTGCCTTTTGAATGCTTCATGATTTTTGTAACGTACGATGTTTCACGATTATCCGGAAGTGCTTTCGGGAGTAAAGATTTTGCGGGAAACCGGAATGTCGGCCAGGCCCGTAAGTTGTTTGGAATACAGGAGGCTCCGTATGGTAGTGCCTATCTCCGTACCCGGAATGTATCCCATGGAAACGCCCCTCGGCATTATGGCAGCCGGGGCAACCGCTTCGGGTATCTGGTTGCTGGACTACCCGGACAGTCCTTCGCTCGAAAAAAGATGCCGGCGGCCTCCGGAGGATATCCCCGTATGCAACGCCAGGGAGATGCTGCTTTTACTGCAAAACGAACTGAGGGCCTATTTCAAGAGAGAACTGCAACGCTTCAGCGTCCCGTTGCATCTGGCGGGGACCCCTTTTCAGTCGAGCGTGTGGCGGAGCGTGCTGGAAATTCCATACGGCGCGACGCTCAGTTATGCAGAATTGGCCGAGCGATCAGGCTGCCCCTCGGCGGTGCGCGCCGTTGCCGCAGCCGTAGGGGCCAACCGATTGGCCTTATTGATACCTTGCCATCGGGTAATCGGCGCCGGAGGGCGCCTTACCGGATATACCGGGGGCTTGCATCGCAAACGCAGGCTACTGGAACACGAGCAAGGGAAGCTACGGCTCCCCCTGTAGGGGAAAACGGAAAGCCTTTTCCGTGTAAATTCGACACAAGTTGATGAAACCGTAACGAACGACAGGCGGGTCGTTTGTACGTTCGGGCCGATATACCCGATAAGAGGAGAAAAACAGCCATGAACGTACTCGTTACCGGAGGAGCAGGTTATATCGGCTCGCATGCCGTCAGGCGCCTGCTGGATGGAGGACACCGCGTCGTGGTGGTCGATAACCTGTTCCGGGGCCACCGGGAGGCGGTGCCCGAAGGGACGCCGCTGTACGAACTCGACATAAGGGATACGGAGCAGATCACTTCCGTATTGAAGCAGGAGCGGATCGAGGTCGTGATGCATTTCGCCGCCCTGGCCTACGTCGGCGAGTCGGTTGATGAGCCGCTGTGGTATTACGAGAACAACACCGGCGGCTCGTTGAGTCTGCTGAAAGCCATGGATGCGGCAGGGGTGCGGCGGTTCGTGTTCAGCTCGACCTGCGCGACGTACGGCGAACCGGAGACGCTTCCGATAACGGAGGACATGAGGCAATCTCCGATCAACCCGTACGGCTGGTCCAAGTGGATGGTAGAGCGCCTTCTTCTCGATTATGCCGCTTCACGCCCCGATTTTGCCTTTGCGGCGCTACGGTATTTCAATGTAGCCGGATCGGCGCTGGATGGATCGATCGGCGAGGACCATACGCCGGAATCGCACCTGATACCGCTGGTCCTGCTTACGGCTCTCGGCCGGCGGGCAAGCATCAGTGTGTTCGGAGACGACTACCCCACCCCGGACGGAACATGTATTCGGGATTATATCCACGTGGTCGATCTGGTGAATGCGCACGCTGTGGTCATGGAAGCACTCGAACCGGGCGACGCGCGATTCTACAACCTCGGCATTGGGAAGGGATTGAGCGTCAGGGAGATCATCGAAGCGGCGTGGCGGGTGACCGGCCGGGAGATTCCTGTCGAGATCGGCCCACGTCGGCCCGGAGATCCCCCGGCCCTGTATGCCGACGCCGACAAGATTGCCCGTGAATTGGGATGGCGGGCCGTCCATACCGATGTAGAGGAGATCATCGAGAGCGCCTGGCGATGGTTCAAGGATCATCCCTCGGGCTACGCGGGAAGGCAAACATCCGTCGGCTGACCGGATCGACGGCGCACGCTATCCGCGTCGGGCCGCTTCAGAGGGCATCCTATCCACTGGAACGAGCGGGCTCAGGAAATACGGTCGAGCATGGCCTGATCATGCTCATCCAATTCGGCGTAGAGCAAGTGGCCCATCCGATCCCGCTTGGTGCGCAGGTATCGGGTGTTGTTTTCATTCGGGACGGCTTCAACGGGTACCCGATCAACGATCTGTAGTCCGTAGCCGGCCAACCCGATACGCTTCTTCGGGTTGTTGGTCATCAGCCGGAGGCTGCGAATCCCGAGCGCCCGGAGGATCTGGCAACCGATGCCGTAATCCCGGTGGTCCATTCCAAACCCGAGCGCTTCGTTGGCTTCCACCGTATCGAGCCCTTCCTCTTGCAGCTTGTACGCGCGCAATTTATTCAGCAGCCCGATGCCTCGCCCTTCCTGTTTCATGTACAACACCACCCCTTTCCCTTCCTGCTCGACCCGTTGTAGAGCCAGCGCGAGCTGATCGCCGCAATCGCATCGTTTCGAGCCGAATATGTCGCCGGTAACACATTGCGAATGCACCCGAACGAGCACCGGCTCGTCCTCGGTCCACTCCCCTTTTACGAGCGCCAGATGCACCTCGCCCGTAAGCCGTTCCTCGAAGGCGATGAGGCGAAAATCACCGTATACGGTGGGCATATGCACTTCAACGGCCTTGCGCACCAGGTTTTCGGTGCGCATACGGTAGGCAATCAGGTCCTTGATGGTAACGATCAGCATCCCATACCGGCGGGCGATACCGATCAGCTCCGGAACGCGAGCCATGGTTCCGTCCTCGCTCATGATCTCCACGAGGACGCCAACGGGTTTGAATCCGGCCAGCCGGGCCAGATCGACGGTGGCCTCGGTATGGCCGGCCCGACGTAGAACCCCGCCCGCCTGGGCCACCAACGGGAAAACGTGACCCGGGCGGGCAAAGTCGGAGGCCGATGAAGAAGCATCGGCAAGGGCGCGAATGGTGCGGGCACGGTCGGAGGCGGAGACGCCGGTAGTCGTGCCGGCTTTCAGATCGACCGAGACGGTAAAGGGCGTGCTGTAGAGCGACGTATTGGAGGCTACCATCAGGTCGAGATCGAGATCGACGGCTCGTTCCTGGGTCAATGGAGTGCAGATGAGGCCGCGCCCGTGCCTGGCCATGAAATTGACCAGATCCGGCGTAATCGTTTCGGCGGCCCCTACAAAATCCCCTTCGTTTTCACGGTCTTCGTCGTCGACGACAATGACCAGATTGCCGTTCCGGATATCTTCTACCGCCGCCTCGATGGTATCGAATGGGATGGGATTTACGTCCGCTGCTCCGTTATTCATAAGCACAAGAAAGCGACTACGGGGAGCCGATGCTCCCGGAAACCGGGTGGTATCCGATATATCGGGCGGTACGGCTGAGAGCCGTCTGCTCCGGCAACTGTTCTTTCTACATCCCTTACGGGGGCAGGTTCTGAAACGGATGCCCGGATTTCATTGAACTCTTGCGGAATAAAGCGCTTGACGTTCAAGGCGTCTCCTTGCCTACTACACTGGCCACGGCATTCTTGTCGATCCGAAGTTTGGTGTTGGTATCCACCTGAACCAGGATCGTAGCCTCATCCACCTGCGCCACCGTACCATGCAGACCGCCGATAGTGACGATTTTATCTCCCTTCTTGGTGGATTCGATGAGCTGCTTGCGCTGATCCTCCTTTTTCTTCTGCGGACGGATGATGAAAAAGTAAAACACCACGAAGATCAGAATGAGAGGCAGGAAGGTGATGATCGGGTTGGCCGGTTCGGTGGGAGAACCCATGAGCAGGACAGCAAACGTCGTCATAATCGGAAGCAGGTCTTTGAGGCTTTTTGGGAATGATTCGCCCCAAGATACGGTCTCCGGCTCCTTTTGCCTACCCTGTCCGCACGGTCTGCCCGAGCCGCTCGTTATGCTCATTCGCTATCCGTCTGGTGCGTCCACGTACGACCTTTGCGGACATACGGAGTACTAAGGACCTCCCTCCGGTGAGGATATGACAGGGCCAACGCCGTTGAATTACTCATCGTATGGCCCCGGCCCTCGGCGCTGCACTCCGGAAGCTCATCGGAGGAAGGGGGTTGAACACGCCGGCTTGTTTCGGTACACTTACCGGCTGTCGATATTTTCTCTACCGCGCCGGTACCCCATGTTTCTTCGTTTCGTACGGCTCATGCCCGCTGCTTTCTTCACTTCTCTTCTACTTGCAACGGAAGTCGTCCTGGCTGTTACGTTATCGGGATCGATTGGGCGGGCCGGCAGTCCGAACGGCGAGATGCTCGGGGCGGCGCAACCCCTGCTCCGGTTCGGACTTTATGGAGTGTACCTCGGCTTCGGCCTGGCTTCGGCGCCTGTCATCATGGCGCTGTACCATGTGCTGAAAACGTCACATCGGGAGAAAGCCCGCACGGCCGCCCTGTTCGGTTCCGGAGGCGCGCTCCTTTCGGCCCTCGCCGGACTCAGCGGCATGGGATTGGCCGCCTGGGGTTGGATGAACGGCGAGACGGCCGCTATGGAATCCGTGGCTCCGGCAACCCGGTTGCTGGCCTTATTTGCCGTCGGCTGGTGGCAGGTCGTGGCAGGCGTCCTGGGCAGGAAAGGAGCCTTGCTTCCCACAGGGTTGCGCCGGCTGAGTATGCTATCCGGAGGGTTAAACATCGCCGTCGTCCTGCTTGCCCCATTGTACATCCTTGCCGTCGGCATCGGCTCCCTCTGGTTCCTGTGGCTGGGACTGTACGGCT
>CBDUBS010000108.1:0-11606 GCA_965365445.1 uncultured bacterium
GGCGGCATTTTCGGTACTGAAGGCCATGGCGGCCGATACGTTCGCTCATGCGGCGCAGGCGCCGCTAACCGTAGAGGCGATGCCGCGCCTCATCCTGAACATAGGCCTGCCGACCGGATACGTCCTCTTGCCGTTTTTTACGGGACTGATGGTGACGGCTCTGGCCGCCAACATATTCCAGTCCGGCTTTAACCTGGCCCCTAAAGCGATAATTCCCAAGGGCAACCGGATCAACCCACTGGAGGGATTGAAGCGGATATTCGGCGGCAAGGGGCTGGTAGAGTTGCTGAAATCACTCCTGAAGCTCGCGGTCGTCGTTCCGCTGTCGTACCAGATCATAGCCGACGCGATGCCGCAGATCCTGATGCTGCATACCTCGCCGGTAGATACCATCCTTACGCTTACGGCCGGGTGGATGGCCGGGCTGATTTTCAAGATTGCGGCGATGCTGGCTATCCTGTCGGGGATGGATTACGCATACGAACGGTGGCGATACAACCGCGATCTGCGGATGACGCATCAGGAGATGAAGGACGAGTTCAAGCAGCAGGAGGGCGACCCGCGCATCAAAGGGAAACGCAGGCAGATTGCCCGGAAGATGTTAAGCCGCCCCCGTCTGGACCACGCCGTGATGAAGGCCGACGTAGTGGTAACGAACCCCACGCATTATGCCGTAGCGCTGCGTTACAATCCGGCGGAGTCGTCGGCGCCGGTGGTGCTGGCGAAGGGAATACGAAAACGAGCCCAGCGCATGAAGGCCCTGGCGGCAGAGCACGGGGTTCCGATGATCGAAAACCGCCCCTTGGCACGTGCTTTGTACAACACGGTCGAAGAAGAGCAGGAGATTCCCGAAGAGCTTTATCCGGCCGTTGCGGCCGTACTCGCGGAAATTTACCGACGCAAGGCCCGACGTTAGTTTCCGGGCCGTTTCCACCCCTTACCGATCCGCACGATACCCGCAGTGGCCCAGACCTTAACCCCGACTACGGTGCAGGACCCCGGCTTTTCGCTCAAGACCATGGCGAACAGCGAGGTCATCGTAGCTTCGCTGGTGGTGCTGATTCTGTTCGTGATGGTGGTGCCGCTTCCCAGTTTCATGCTGGATATGCTGCTGGCTACCAACATTGCGATCAGCCTGGGGGTGCTGCTGACGGCATTTTATGCCAACCGCTCGCTGGAGTTTGCCATTTTTCCGGGGCTGCTGCTGGTTACGACGCTGTTCCGGCTCTCGCTCAACGTAGCCTCGACCCGCCTCATCCTCAGCAACGGCGATGCGGGAGCGCTCATCGAAGCGTTCGGCAACTTCGTGGTTTCCGGGAACTATGTCGTCGGCGGCATCATTTTTTTCGTACTGGTTATCATCAACTTCGTGGTCATCACGAAGGGTTCCGGGCGTATTGCCGAAGTAGCGGCGCGGTTCACCCTGGACGCCCTGCCCGGCAAGCAGATGGCCATCGATGCGGATCTGAATGCGGGGCTAATCGAAGAGAAGGACGCCCGCAAGCGACGCAGCGACGTATCGCGTGAGGCCGACTTCTACGGGGCGATGGATGGAGCCAGCAAATTCGTACGGGGCGACGCCGTGGCCGGGCTCATCATTACGGCCATAAACATCGTCGGCGGGCTCATCATCGGGACGACCCAGCTCGGGATGTCGCTGAGCGAGTCGGCGGAGACGTTCACCCTGCTGTCCATAGGCGACGGACTGGTTTCGCAAATCCCGGCGCTGCTCATTTCGACGGCGGCGGGCCTGATCGTGAGCCGGGCCAGCGGCGAGGGCAGCCTGGGAGATGAGGTAAAGGGGCAGTTATTCAGGAAGTCGCAGCCGCTGTTGATTACGGGAGGGTTTCTGGCCGCGCTGGGGTTGATTCCGGGTTTGCCGCTCGTACCGTTCTGGCTGCTGGCCGGAACCATCCTGTTCGTGGGGCGGCAGCGCGGGGCGGCGGAACGTATGGAAGTGGCTCAGGCCAAACACGACGAACAACATCCGAACGAACCGGCGCCGGAAGCTACCCCGGCTGACCTGCTGCTGGTAGATCCGCTGGAACTGGAAATCGGCTACACGCTCATCTCGGTCGTCGATCCGTCGCAACAGGGCGATTTGCTGGAGCGGGTGAAGATGCTCCGACAGCAGCTCGCGCTGGAACTGGGTATCGTGATTCCTCCGGTGCGGATACGGGATAATGTGGCGTTGGGCTCGAACCAGTACATCATCAAGATGCGGGGCAACGCCATCGGGCAGGGGGAAGTGATGCCGGGATACTACCTGGCGCTGCTGGCCGACGAGGCAAGCGAAGCCCCGCCGGGCATCCGGGTGAACGACCCGACGTTCGGGCTTCCGGCCGTGTGGATCGCCGAGCGCAACCTTCAGGAGGCCGAGCGGCTTGGCCTGACGGTAGTGGAAGCTCCTGCGGTCATTACGACCCATCTGTTGGAAGTGCTCCGGAAGCACGCCCACCGGCTTCTGGACCGGCAGGAGGTCAAGAAGCTCGTAGACAAGCTCAAGGAGTCGGCGCCGGCCCTGGTGGAGGAACTCATCCCGAACGTGCTTACGCTGGGCAATATTCAGAAGGTGTTCAAGCGGCTGCTTCAGGAACGCATCCCGATAAGGGATCTGGTCACCATTCTGGAGTCGCTGGCCGACCACGCCCCTACCACCAAACACATCGAAGTGTTGACGGAGTACGTCCGGTCGGCGCTGGCCCCGACGATAACCCGGCAGTTCGCGGACGAGAAAGGGCAGGTTCATACCGTCATGCTGGAGCCGATCCTCGAACAACACCTGCTGGGCAAGGCACAGGCCGGGGAATTCAATGCTTCGACCATCGGGCTCGAACCGGAGCGAGCGGAACAGTTTGCCCGCGAAGCCGATCGGCTGGCGAAGAAACTCATCGGGGCCGGGCACCCGGCCGTTCTGCTGACCTCGCCGGTATTACGATCTACCCTATATTCGTTCCTGTCCTCGATGCTTTCCGACATCGCGGTGTTATCCTACAACGACCTCGTGCCGGAAGCCTCGGTGGAGGTAGTGGATCAGCTCAGGTTATCGTAATGCTCCATTTGCTTTTTCGAGACGACGCACAGCCGATGCCGGATGACCTATGGTAGTAAGAAACTTGACGAACACGAGCATACAGGCGGCCCTTGCCGAAGCGCGCGAGTTGTTCGGCGACGAGGTAGTGCTCCTGGAGTCGGCGCCCGCACAGGGTGCGGCCCCGGCCCGTATAACCGTGATGGTGGATGGTACAACGGCTCCGAAGCCGGTCGCTCGCGGAACGACGGCTCCGAAATCCGCCGCTCCCAAACCGCCGACGACCGGCGGCTTCGGCTACCACTCGGCGGCGAGGCCGCCGGTAGAGGAAAAGCAGGAAGCGCCGAAGCCCGATCCTACCAGGCAGCCGGCTCCTCCCCCCCGTCTCGATGCCGCGACCCGACCGCAGCCTCCTGCCGTCCGAGGAACGTTGTTTCCCGGAACGGCCGAGGCTCCCGTACCGAGCCCCGGACCGGCCCCGGAACGGCTTTACCAGGCGCAGTTGCAGATGCTGCATCAGCGGCTGGAGCAGATCGAACGGCGATTGAGCCCGGCGGTCGTCGGCGCTTCGATGCAGTGGCTTTCGCACCCGCTTTTCGCCTCGTTGATCCAGAAAGGGATGCGCCCCGCCACGGTGGCCGGGCTGTTCGATACGGTAATCCGACACGGCCACCCCCCCGACGGCGCCCCGGACGAACTACGCTGGGCGCTGGCGCAGGAGATGCGCAAAGCCCTCGTTCCGACCTCGGTGAAGCAAACTACCGGCACCTTGATGTTCATCGGGCCGGGAGGGAGCGGAAAAACCTCTCTGGTCCTCAAGCTGGCTACCCATCCACACTTTTTCGCCCGCCGCGATCCGGCGGTCATCGTAGTGGCGCCGGAGCAGGAGGACGGTTTTTTCTACCAGGACCCCGTGCCCCTGTACCAGCACTACGGCCTTCCGGTGCAGAGCGTTCATAATGCAGAGGAAATGCGAGCGGCCCTGCACCGCGTAGCGCATTTCGAGCAGGTGCTGATCGATACGCCTTCGCTACCTTCGGGCGAGTCGGATACCCGCCGGACCCTCTCGCGAATCAGGCAGATGGTACAGGGCATTACCCCGATGCAAACGCATTACGTGCTCAACGCCTCCTACGACTTGCAGCAATTCGGCAAGAGCCGCCTGGAGAGCCTGCCGCAGAAACCGGATGCCGTCGCCCTGACCCACCTCGATGAAACCGTCGGGTGGGGCCGGGTAGCCGACTGGCTTCTGACCCACCGGCAACCCGTTCAGTTTTTTTCGACGGGCGCCCGGGTGCCGGACGGGGTATCCATGTTCTCTCCCACAGCGATGGTCGAAACCGTGATGGAGTTGTAATCGGATGACATCCATGCCAACCAACGGAGACAGCGTACACGTTCAGCCCGACGACCGGCGCGGGTATGCCGGTCGGGCCCATGCATCAACGGTATGGGCGATTACCAGCGGGAAAGGAGGGGTCGGGAAGAGCATCGTAGCGGTTAATCTGGCCGAGGCTCTGGCGGCATCCGGAGTGACGGTTGCCTTACTGGATGTGGATTTCGGCCAGAGCGCCTGTCCGGTCCTGATGAACGAGTCGCCCGGAGCGACGGTAGCCGATGTCGTTCAGCAGACGGCTATGATAGATGATGCAGCGCACCGGACAGCGGGCGGAGTGACGCTGGTTGTGGGGGCTGCGGAAGCCGGGCAGATCGACGGGTTACACGTTGCTCTTTACGATATGCTCGACGAGGTGCTGGGCCAACTGCGCCGAACGCATCAGGTCATCCTGATCGATACGCCGGCAGGGGTAGAGGGGCCCGTCCGGTGGGCGCTGGACCGCGCAGATGAAGCCATATTGGTGCTGGTGGACGAGCCCACCGCCGTAGCCGACACCTACCAGCTCGCCAAGCTGGTCTGGCAGCTGGACCCGGCCTATCCCCTTGGCGCCGTGGTCAATTTTGCGGATACGGAGGCGAACGCCGAGGATGTCGCGAATCGGTTCGGGGCGGTTACCCGGCATTTTCTGAACAGGAAGGCCGCCTATCTGGGATGGATTCCGTTCGCCGCCTCGGTGCGCAAGTCGGTATCTGTACAGGAGCCGGTTTTCCGAACGCCGGGGGCGGAACGAGAAGCGTTCGAGCGCCTTGCAGAAGTCCTCGCCGCCTCACCCGACAGGTCTTCCAGCGTCGTACAGAAGTCGAACGAATAACCAGGTAAGCCATCATGCGTGTACTTTCCTCCGTATTCGACGAACAGACGTCTCACCCATTCTTTCTTCCCATCAGCGGTTTGACGGGGATTTTCCTTTTCTTGAGGCAGGTTCTGGATACCTCCTCGATCGAGCATGGTATGGCGGTGGCGACGGCGGCCGGCGCCGGCGTGTATCTGATCCTGATCGCGGCGACAGTGCTCGTGCGGCGCATTACCTCGACGCCGGACGAATCCTCCGGACCACAGAAAAAAGACGCAACGTCCTGAATTTCCCAACGGCTAAACTTCCCGGTTCCTCCGTCGATACTAGAGGAACTTGACCCGAAGCGCTCATGACTCAGGATTTACAACTCATCGTCGAGCAGTACCTGGCCGACCCCAGCCCGGCCAACCGGCAGGCGGTCATTCTGGGCGGGGTGCGGCTGGTGCGGTCCATCGTCGGGCGGTTAAGCGTACCGAATCACCCGCTGGCTACCCGGGAGGATCTGGAGAACTCGGGCATCATCGGGCTCTTGCAGGCGCTCGATTCGTACGATCCCGCTCGGGGCGCTAAATTCGTGACCCATGCTTACCGGCGCATCCGGGGAGAACTGATCGACTACCTGCGTTCCATCGACGCGCTTTCGCGGTCGGACCGGCGCAAGGTGGCCGAGATTTACCGGGCCATCGAGGATCTGCGCCAGATGCTGGGCGCGGAGCCGGAAGACCAGGACGTTGCCGACTATCTGGGCCTGCCGCTGAGTGAGTACCATGCCCTCCTGACGGAAGCCCACAGCCGGTTCGCCCTTTCCCTGAACGGTTCGCAAGGGCAGGAAGGAGACGAATCCATCCTGGAGATGATCCCGAATGAGGATGCGGAAGCCGGTTTCGAGCACGTCGAACGGGACATGCTGCTGGCCAACCTTCAGGACCTTATCACCATTCTCCCCGACCGGGAACGGACGATCCTGGCGCTGTACTTTATCGAAGACCTTACGCTCCGCGAGATCGGGCAGCTCCTTAACCTGACGGAAGCCCGGATATCCCAACTGCTGGGTAAGATTCTGCTCACGCTCCGTATGAAGCTCATGCAGGACCGCACGCGGGCGTCGGCTGCCGGAGTGTGACAAAAGGGCGACGACAAGTGGCTACGTATGGTTAGAAGCCATTCAGTATTCTGGATACTTCGTCTCTGGAATGAATTCCGAGTTTTGCAAACACATTCTCTGTATGCCGTCGCGCGGTGTTCGGGCTAATAGATAGCGCTTCGGCAATCTCTCTATTGCGCTTCCGCTCTGCGAGCATTTTTGCTACGCGCACTTCTTGACGGGTAAGACCCATAATATCCACAAGGTATTCTTCAGCCATTTCGACATGGGAAATGGGGACCCCCATAAGAAGTAACCAGGGGTCGGATGATGACTCGCACCCTAGAGTACTGAGGAAGCTGCCTCTTAAGCGATAAGCTCCATTTTCTGCCCTCACGACTGGAAGGTTTACCTGTTCCGGCACCTCGCCGCGTCGATTTTCAGTAGAGGCACGTTGGAACAGGTAAATCGCACGTCGTAACGCAGCAGTAAACCGTTCCTTTACGTGACCATTCTGCATAACCTGGTTCACAGCAGCATTCTGATACAAGACGGCACCGTTCCTGCCACAGAGCCATGCGGGCTCACTCAATAAATCGAGTGATTGAAGAAGGGCTACCGGAGGCAACGCTGTAGCGAGATATATTTCCAAACTTTGCCGAATTGACGAGCGGATCATTTCCATAAAAAATGAGCCCTTCTCACCAAATAACTCGTAAGGATATAATTCAGAGTGTGCTGACCAGACCACCCTGCAGCCATTCATGATGAGCCTTGTGCTGTCAGCCTGCTCCAGCTTGCGTATCGGCGACTCTACACTTACAACGATACCTATGCAGTCTTCGATCTGATTTGGCTTATAGAAATCGTTATAGATAGGTGAACGGTAATACCAGCCCATATCCATACCTAGGTGCTTACTAGAGTATTCAGCAATAAGTGATGTACTATACACTTTCAACCTGTCCGCCTCAATCAACTTTGAAACAGGATCCATGATATGATAATGGGTCGAATATTCATTGAAAAATGCATTCGTATATACATCTGAGTATGTTGGTTCCAATACTGAAGGCGCTTGAAGGACAAACCAACCCCTCTCAGCCTGTACGAGATCCATTAATCGGCTGTGGAGAGCCTTCCGCCAATCGGTAAGCCCATCAAAGGCTAAAGGGCTATGGGCGGTTTCATGAACCGACTGAAAGCGCTTCATATCTAGCGAAGAAAGGGATATCATATTATGTACATATGTTTGAAGATTGAAGATTGAAGCCCAACCGCACGACCAATGGCTTGATAAAATCTAAACTATTGATAAGTTTTTGTCAATATTTCATGAAGTTGGCATGAGCAAAATAGGTAGATATGTCCCATGTCGGGCTCAACCAGCTGACCTAATATTCTGGTAAAGCGCTGCTTGCTACGAATGGCAACGAACCCATGCACCCAACCCCCAGGTCGTCATGATTACCACTCGCGGCATTCCTGAACCGATGTGCATGTCGCATCTTCTCGTACGTCAATCCCTATCGGCTTTTCTCCTACTCATTGCATGTGGATGTGAGCAGGTTACCTCTCCAGAACCAGAGCTTACTTCAGGGATAACGTTTTGGACGAATGATTCGTCAGTTTTGCCTATTTCGGTTGATGCTCGCATAGCATGGGGCAAAATTACCATTGCTCACCAATCCGCACCCAAGTGTGGAGCTTCAGGTGTTTTCACCCTTGATGTACCGTTTGGAGAAGGCGTTTCCTATACCGCCACGAGTGCCGATGGAAGCACATGGACAGGCTCAGTTTTCAATCTGGCAACCTGTACCACTATGTTATTGCGTAACGACAGCAATAGCGGCGGAGGTAGTGGAGGCGGCGGAGGTAGTGGAGGCGGCGGAGGTAGTGGAGGCGGCGGAGGTAATGGTGCAGGCCTGGTTGCATTCTATACTGACGACAACTTTTCATCCCCGTTTACAGTGACCATCAATGGTCAGGCCAGGTCAATTACGAGATACTGGTCGAGTGCCACACCTAACTGCGGGCAGGAGGGAACAGCCACGTTCTCATTACCACCTGGGCAGTACACATATTCCGCTTCAATGGGTCAACTGACCTGGAACGGCACTGTTGCGGTAACCCCTAATGGATGTTATCGAATGCGGCTGCAAATGCCAGTGGGAGGTGGCGGCGGCAACGGAGGCGGCGGAGGTAGCGGTAATACCAGCCGATCTGCGACAGCGTGTGCCTCTGCCCCGAGTCAGAGTGCAAAATTGGACAACCTTACATGGAATGCACTTCCGACGCCGTTTTCGGGTCTCGATTTCAAGGTATACTACAGCAATTTCTTTCAGACATACGATGTCATCTGGAGAAATCGCTATCAAGACAAAATCTATTTCAACGCAGGAGCAGCAATCAGCAGCCCTCCGAACATAACAACCCATCGTCATACGATGAGAGCCGGTATGGTACAGATTCCTCCCGGCTCATTCTCCCTGCGCGCCACACCAGGCCAAGCCATTTGTGTTCGCGTCGATAACGCCCGATTCGGCGAAAGTGATACCGGCCCTTACTATTAAGGATTCTGCAATTCGTGTCCTGTTAATCTAACGGAGATTCGTGATGAAACCATTTATTTTAACATGGCTTAGCGTACCGGTCTTAATAGGAATAATGTTAACGGTATCGGCCAGTGCACAAGAATATCGGCATTTCGACACGTTCTTACATCCTCAAGGAACGTCATGTGATGCTCCCATACCGGAGGAGCACACACTGCACTTCTCTAAAACTATAAATACTGCCGGCATAGTACGGATTGCATACATTATACCTTCGAACCGTAGTCCGCAACCGCAGGGTATTAAAGCCTTAAAAAACGCCGTTATGCTAGGTCGCCAGTGGTTCAGCGATCAAATGGAACAAAATGGATATGAGCCGCGGACCTTCCGGATCGAAACAGACGCGGATGGGATCACGCCGAAAGTTCACATCATCCATGTACCAGAGACCGATAGTGATTTGCGTGCTGATCTCTGGGGAATAACTATAAGTGCTGCTAGCAAGAATGGAATATCCACATGGGCGCCAGGCGAAGTGTGGCTACTTGTACCTGAAGCTCACAGTATGCAAAATGACGGAAAGATTATTGGCGGGGTAGCTCTCGGGGCAAGCCATGGATCCAACAATGACCCAGGAATAGCAGTAGTAGGTACTGATGCTCTGCCACTTCTCGATCCAGATTTCTTAACAGATAATCGGCCCATAGATGGCATGGTATTGCCTTATCTAGGTCCTTATCCAATAAGGCAGGATATAACGTTTGCCTGGTTTCTCGGAAATACCCTTAGTTCAGTCTCCTCTTCCCTTATCGGGGGGATTGTTCATGAATTGGGACATGCGCTCGGGCTACCACATGATTTTCGCAATGATATCAATTTTCATGGCAACCTGATGGGTAACGGGCTTCGAGGTATCCGCGGCCATTTCTATCCCGACGATTACCCAAATGATTATACACGACTTACAATTGCCGAAGCACAATATTTATCAACGAGTGCTTATTTCAATGAAGGTAAAGTGCGCAACACCCCACCTTCACTGGAAGCGAGCCTACCCAGTGGCGGCACCCCAGAGCGTGGACACCTCCGTTTTCAGTTTACCTCCTACGACGCGGACGGCCTGGCTCATGCGCGACTGATGTTGGGCGGTGAGCGAATCGCCGAGATGGATCTATCTGGATACTCCGCTACAGCTACATTCCGGACTCCATATCATAAGCGTGATGGTGTCAGTAAATATCAACTTGCCGTTTTCGACCGAAACGGCAACAAGCGGGAAGTCACCTTAGATGTACAGGCTGATCTAGCGGCGAACTGGGCCCCTTACCCTTATATACAAATAAATCCTCCCTTACCAGTCGAGGGCTCGTCCATACGATTATCAGCGGCAATGTCTTCGGATACTGAAAAAGACTATCCATTAGAAGTGGAGTGGAATCTAGATGGCGACGATCGATTTGATACACGCCCCGAATCGGCCACTAGCATTCTCACTCAGAAATTTTCGAAAGGAAAACGTTTCATACAAGTAAGAGTAACAGATAGAACGGGAGCACAGACGGTTTCTTCACCAGTAAGTATACGCGTGAGGCCAGCCTCTGCAATCAAGGGCAACATCACTTTCCGGGTAGACATGAACCGGGAAAAGCGTTTGGGCAATGTGCCTAGCGATGAAATCGTGGGCATTCGAGGTGACACGAAACCGCTGAGCTGGACATCCACTTTGCCTCTACAGGATCCTGATGGTGATGGGGTTTATGTCGCCGACGTGGATTTCACTTTGCTTCCAAGCACTCCGATTCAATACCAATTCGTACGTCATAAAAAAGATGGAAGCCGCTTGGTTTGGGAATATGGTGACCAGAATAAAAACCGGTCGCTGGCTTTTAACGGCAATATTTCATTAAACCCCGTGCACTGGAACAATATTTCAGGTGTAGCGACAGAAGATCAGGGAGATCTACCTTCAGCTTTCGCACTGCATGCGAATTATCCGAACCCATTCAATCCAACAACTGAGATTTACTTTGACGTGCCTTTTCCTTCATCAGTGCGCCTTACCGTGTACGACGTAATCGGGCGTGAAGTAGCTGTTTTAGCCGATGAACGGATGCAGGCCGGACGACATAAGGTCCGGTTCGAAGCCAGCAACCTGCCTTCCGGCATATACGTATACCGACTAGTTTCCGGTGGCTTCTCTCAGTCCCGGCGCCTCGTATTGTTGAAATAGGACCTTGCTTAGCTAATAAGAACGCTGACTTTTTTCCTTCACGACGAACACGGCGGTGGGGTCGAGGGGGTAGCGGCCGAAGCGGGCGCCGTAGACGGCCAGGCCGCCGGGCAGCGATTCATCCACTTCGAGGCGTACGGTGAGCGCTCCGGCAGCGGCGGCTTTTTCCAGTGCGGCGCGGGGGATCGGGATTTCCAACAACTGGCCGTAGGAACCGGCTTCACGCAGCTTCCTATCCCGAAGCTGGTAATGCCACGAGAGGATGCCCCGGTGGTCCGCCGGATCGTCATCCAGCTCGAATAGGCCGGCCGGTTCGCCGTTGATGCGGGCGACGACGGCGCTCGGATAGCGCTCTTCGTCGGTCATGGGGTAGGCGTTCGGGTTGCGGCTCGGATCGAGCGTGCCGCGGCCGCGCATGTAATCTCCTTCCATGTCTCCGGCGTCGTCCCGATCCTTACCGAACAGTTGTTTGGCGGAGGCTTCCAGCCGGAAGGAGGCGCTTTCCACATCG
>CBDUBS010000109.1:0-11485 GCA_965365445.1 uncultured bacterium
ACAGCCTGCTGGACCTCTCCCGGCTGGAATCGGGAAAGATGAAACTAGCCGCCCGGGAGCGCGACCTCACCCCGTTCCTCGAACGCCTTGTCGAGCCGTTCCGGGCGCTCGCCGAGCAGCACCACCTGACCCTGCATTTCATCCCCGCTCCCGCCCCCGTCGCGGTATATTTCGAGCCGGACAAGCTCGAAAAGGTATTTTATAACCTGCTTTCCAACGCGTTCAAGTTTACGTCCTCCGGCGGAACGGTGGAGGTGGCCGTGCTTCCCCCGGAGGAAGGCGGCGTGGATATCCGGGTGCGGGATACCGGCTCCGGCATTCCGGAAGCCGATCTGGAGCGCATTTTCGACCGGTTCCAGCAGGCTTCCGGATCGGGCTCGGGTTTGCAGGAAAGCACCGGCATCGGCCTGTCACTGGCCCGGGAGCTGGTCGAGCTGCACGGCGGATCGATCCGGGTGGAAAGCCGCGTAGGGGAGGGAAGCGTGTTCACCGTGCACCTGCCGCTCGGCCGAAGCCATCTTGCAGACGACCAGATCGCCGCTGAAGAAGCCGCCAACCCGGACGGCGAATCCGGCCGTGTAAAAAACGAACTGGCCGTGCTGGAGCGGGATTCCTCCCTGGCCGAAGCCGCCCCCGAAGCCGACGCGGCCGGCCGGCCGCTGGTGCTCGTGGTGGACGACAACCCGGACGTATGCCGTTACGTCCGCGACAGCCTCCGGCGACGGTATCGCGTTGTTACGGCTTCCGACGGCCGGGAAGGGCTGAACCGCGCCGTCGAGTTACACCCGGACCTCGTCGTGAGCGACCTCATGATGCCCGTCATGGACGGGTACGCGTTCTGCCGGGCGCTTCGGGAGGACGACCGCACCCGCCATATCCCGTTCATCCTCCTTACGGCCAGGGCCTCCGACGATACCAAGGTGGAGGGTCTGGAGTCGGGGGTGGACGATTACATGGCCAAGCCGTTCAACGACCGCGAACTGCTGGCCCGCGTGGGCAACCTGATCCGGCTGCGCCAGCAGGAGCGGGAATTGAAGCGCCTCAACGATTCGCTCGAAGAACGGGTGCGCGAGCAGCTGGACACCATTTTGCGCAGCCGCCGCCTTACCCGGTATTTCTCGAAGCCGCTGGTGGACCAGATCCTCTCGGCGGAAACCGAAGCCGCCCTCACCGGCGAGCGCCGCCTGCTGACGGTGTTTTTCTCCGACCTGACCGGCTTCACCGCGCTCAGCGAAACCGCGACGCCGGAGCAGGTCGCTTCGCTTCTGAACGGATACTTCTCTGAAATGGTGGAACTCATCGAGCGCTACGGGGGCACGCTCGACAAGTTCATGGGCGACGGCATCATGGCGTTCTTCGGGGCGCCGGTCGAAATGCACCCGGCCGAGCAGGCCCGAAACGCGGTCGAAATGGCCTCGGTGATGCAACGGCGTATGGACGCGCTGGCCCGCACCTGGCGGGGCCGGGGCATCCGGGCCGACGTGCGCCTACGTATCGGCATCCATCAGGGGGTGGTTACGGTCGGCAACTTCGGGGCAGAGCACCTGTTCGAGTATACGGTCATCGGGGAGGGGGTCAACCTGGCTCGCCGCCTGGAGAGCGCCTGCACCCCCGGCCGCGTCCTTGTCAGCGACGCGGTTTACAGGCGCCTCGAAGGCTGTCCGGCCCGGCGCGACGAGCGCCGTTTCAAAGGCATAGCGGCGCCCGTGGGCGTGTGGGAAATCGACCCGGCGGGCGTCGAGTTCGGGCTTCAGCCGGCCTGAACCGGGCCGCTCGTTTATCCCGACGCCCGAGGCGGCCCCTCAAATCCCTTCCATTAAATATTCACGGCAACTCCGGACGAGGAGGAGATCGGTAACAGGTACGTTACTAGTTGTATTCCTTTTAAGTGATAAAATACCACTAAAGGGGTGTACGTTCCTTCGAGCGCTCCGGCGCACACCCGTCCGTTCTGGAGTCGCTCTCCAGATGCCGCCCGACCCGTCATGGATTCCTTTCCCCGGACTGCCCTTCCTTTATGGATGGGCGTCCTTCTGGCCGTTTCTTTCGCGGCGTGTTCCTCCGGGGACCCCGCTGCCCCCGCCGCCGAGGTTTCCGCGCCGCCCACGGTACAGGCCGTTGCCCTTCCTGCGGTGCAGATCGTCACGCTGGATGAGAAGCAGGCCGCCGAACTGAACATCGAAACGGTGACCGCCTCGCTTACGGAGGCCCGGTTTCCGCTCTCCATGCCCGGCACCGTATATCCGGCCCCCGAGAACGTCGCCATCGTAAGCGCCCCCATCAGCGGGCGCGTCGTGAGCATCCGGGCGCACGAAGGGGAGTTCGTCAGGAAGGGGCAGGTGGTGGCTGAAATCGAAAGCCTGGAGTTCGCCGGGCTCACCGCCGACTACCTTCAGGCCCGTGCCGACGCCCGCTATGCCGAGCAGCAGGCCGAGCGGCTTCGCCGGCTCGTGGAGCGGAAAATCAGCCCCGAGGGCGCCCTCGAAAAAGCCCAGGCCGACGAGATCCGCGCCGGGGCCGCCGTGCAGGCCGCCGCTTCGCGGCTGCGCGCCCTCGGCGTGGCCGCCGAGGGACTCGAAGGGGAGAACGTGCGCCCCCTGCTGCCTATCCGCGCCCCCATCAGCGGCATCATCAACGAGCACCTGATCGATCTCGGGCAGGCCGTTACGGCCTACGAAAAGATGCTCGGGCTGGTCAACCTCGATCAGGTGCTCGTCCGGGGCTACGTCTCCCCGGAGGACGCTTCGCTCGTGGAGCCGGGAGACGCCGTAACCATCCGCCTCAAAAACTTCCCCGACGACGTGCTCAGCGCTCGCGTCGCCACGATCAACCCCGCCCTCGACGAGGCCAACAAGTCGGTGACGGTCAACATCCTCGCCCGGACGGCCAACCGGCGGCCGCTTCCCGGCCAGAGCGTCCGCGTGGACGTGCTCGTTGCCTCTCCCCTGCGGGTGCTGGTGCTGCCGCTCTCCGCCGTGCAATACGAGGGCGACCAGGCCACCGTCTTCGTCAAGAAAAGCCCCCTCTCCTTCGAGAAGCGGGTCATCCGCGTGAGCCGCGTCCTCGATGACGCGGTGATGGTGGCCGAGGGCGTAGCGGAAGGGGAGGAAGTGGCCGCCAGCCAGGTGTTCAGCCTCAAAGCGCTCGGCCGCTATGAACAATACGCCGCCGAATGAACCATCGTAGCTCCGCAGCGCTCCGGTGAATGGATATGCTCAGAAAGCTGATTGATTTTAGCCTCCGGCAGAAGTTCGTCGCGCTCTCGCTCGTATTGCTGATGGCGCTCGGGGGTGTTTTTGCCCTGCTCCAGCTTCCCATTAACTCGCTGCCGGACGTTACGCCCGTGCAGGTGCTGGTCATCACCAAGGCCGGAAGGTATTCTCCCTACGACGTCGAACGCCTGGTCAGCTTTCCCATCGAGACGGCCATGAACGGCCTTCCGGACGTAAAGGAAGTGCGCTCCATCAGTCAGTTCGGCCTCTCCGCCGTCACGGTGGAGTTCGAAGAGGATACCGACATCTACTTCGCCCGACAGATGGTGAGCCAGCGCATCCAGAGTGTCTCGGGCGAGCTGCCGGACGGGGTGGATATTCCCCAGCTCGGCCCTATATCCACCGCCCTCGGCGAAATATACCAGTACGCCGTGCGCGGCGAGGGGTACTCCCTCTCGGATCTGCGCGAGATACAGGACTGGCTGATCGGGCCGCAGCTAAAAACCGTTCCCGGCGTCACCGAGATCAATTCGTTCGGCGGCTACGTCAAGCAGTATGAGGTCGTCATCGAGCCCGGAGCCCTCCGGGCCCTCGACGTCGGCCTCGGCGATGTGGTGGAAGCCATCGCGGGCAACAACAGCGTTTCCGGCGGCAATTACCTCGAGCACAACCGGGAGCAGTACATCATCCGCGGCTTCGGGCTCATCCGGGAGCCCGCCGACATCGAAAAGGTGGTCATCGCCAAGCGCGGCGACCGCCCGGTATACCTCCGCGACGTAGCCGATGTAACCGTCGGGCGGCAGCTGCGCCAGGGCGCCGTCACGCAGGACGGCAAAGGGGAAATCGTCACCGGCATCGTGATGATGCTCCGGGGCGGCAACGGGCGCGAAGTAATCGGGGCCATCGAAGACAAAATCGCCCGGATCAACTACGGGCTTCCGGAAGGGGTACGGATCGAGAAATTCTACGACCAGTCCGATCTCGTGGACCGCACCACGCACACCGTACAGACCAACCTTCTCGAAGGGGGGTTCTTCGTCATTGCGGTGCTCCTGCTGTTGCTCGGCGAAATCAAGGGCGCCCTCATCGTAGCCAGCGTCATCCCGCTCTCGATGCTGTTCGCCTTCATCGGGATGCGCGAGTTCGGCCTGGCCGCCAACCTGATGAGCCTCGGCGCCATCGACTTCGGCATGGTGGTGGACGGCTCGGTCGTGATGATCGAAAACATGGTGCACCGGCTGGAGGAGGACGGGGGCAGGCATCCGCGGCTGCTCGTCATCCGCAATGCCGCCCATGAGGTATCCCGCCCGATTTTCTTCGGGGTGCTCATCATCCTGATGGTGTACGTCCCGGTCGCTACGTTCCAGGGGATGGAAGGCATCCTTTTCCGGCCCATGGCGATTACCGTGGCGACGGCCGTGTTCGGCTCGCTCATCCTGGCGCTGGTGTACGTTCCGGCCGTGGCCGCCATCGTTTTCCGGCGGGGCGTGAAGGTGCGCCGGAATTACGTCATGGACTGGCTCTCTCCCCGGTATCGTCGCTTCCTGGAAGCCACCCTGGACCGCCGCGCGCTCGTGTTCGGCCTCGCGTTCGCCGCGTTTTTCTTCTCCATCGGCTCCATGACCCGGCTCGGGACGGAGTTCCTTCCCGAACTGGATGAGGGTTCCATCCTGGTCGAACAGGTGCGTATGCCCAGCGTCACTCTGGAGGAGTCCGTGAGGAACGCCGACTGGCTCGCAGGCGAGCTGAAACGCAACATCCCCGAGATCAGGACCGTCGTCCCCAAAACCGGCCGCTCCGACCTCGCCAACGACTGGATGGGCGTCCACCAGACCGACGTGTGGGTCGTTCTGGAACCCCGGGAGTCCTGGCGGCCCGGCATGACGAAGGAAAAGATCACCGATCTCATCGAACCCTACCTCGGAACCGAACCGGGCCTGGCGTACAACTTCACGCAGCCCATCGCCATGCGGGTCGACGAGCTCACGAGCGGCGTCAAAAGCGACATCGCCGTCAAGATTTACGGGGAGGACCTGGCAACGCTCACCGGGCTCGGCGAGCGCATCCTCCGCCTGCTGCCGGACCTGCCGGGCACCGACAACTACTTCCTCGAACAGACGTCCGGGCAGCCTTACGTGAACGTTGAGATCGACCGCGAAGCCATTGCCGGGTACGGCCTCAACGTCAGCGACGTCCAGCAGATCATCGAGGCCGGCGTCGGCGGCTCGGTGGCCGGAGAAGTATTCGAGGGGCAGCGGCGGTTCGATATCGTGGTCCGCTACCCCGCGGACGTGCGCTCCAACTTCCGCGACATCATGAACGTGCCGGTGCATCTCCCCACCGGCGATTACATCCCGCTCAACCGGGTGGCGACCATCTCGATGGAGGAGGGGCCCCGCGAAATCGCCCGTGAGAACGGCTGGCGGCGCGTCATCGTGGGCATAAACCTGAAAGGCATCGATATCGGCACCTATGTGGGCAACCTCCAGGAAGCCATCGAGGAGTCCGTGGACATCCCCGCCGGCAACTTCATCGAGTACGGCGGCGCCTTCGAGGACCAGCAACGCGCCATGCGCCACCTGCTCATCGTGGTGCCGCTGGCGCTGTTCATCATCATCGGGCTGCTTTATCTCATGTTCGGCGAAATGCGCTATGCCTGGCTGATTTTCCTCAACCTGCCGTTTGCCCTGTCCGGCGGGATCTTCTTCCTCTGGCTGCGCGGGCTGTACCTTTCCGTCTCCGCTAGCATCGGGTTCGTCGCCCTGTTCGGCGTGGCCGTCTTGAACGGCGTCGTTCTCATCGAGCACCTGAACCACCTGCGCCGCGAAGGGTACTCCGTCCGCGAAGCCACCCTGCGCGGAGCCGCCAACCGCCTGCGTCCGGTGCTCATGACGGCCCTCGTCGCTTCCCTCGGCTTCATCCCGATGGCCTTCAACACCGGGCCCGGCTCCGAGGTGCAGCGCCCGCTCGCTACGGTCGTCATCGGCGGGTTGTTTACGGCCACCTTGCTCACGCTGCTCGTCCTCCCGACCGTGTACAACTGGCTCGAACGGGACGACCACATCCCCGGCCGTACCGACGAGGAAAAGCTGTTCCACCGGGAGGACCGGGAGCACCACTTCGTCACCGCCTAGTTTACGCAAAGGCCATGTCCTATTCCGCAACCTTCCGTACGGCGGCCCTCCTGGTACTGCTTCCGGCCTTCCGTCCGGCGGCGGGGCAAAACGCCGGCGAACCCCTCGGGGTGTACCGGGCCATCGAGGTGGCCTCCGAGCAAAGCCCCGCCCTCAACGGCCTGCGCGAGCGCATTCGCGCCCGCCAGGCTCAGCGGTGGACCGCCTTCGGCATCAACGCGCCGTCGCTCACCTATTTCCGCGAAGGCATCTCCACCGGCAGCGGCGGCTTCGAGGAACAGCGCATAGGCCTCTCCCAGACCGTCGATTTTCCCCTGCGGTCCTACTACCGCGTCCGCCGCATCGACACCGAAGGACAGGGCCTCGCCCTCGAACTCGAAGCCGAACAGGCCCGGCTGAAATCCACCGTCAAAAAAGCCTACACCGACCTGTTGTACGCGCAGGAATTGCTCCACCTGCGGGCGCAGGAAATGCGCCTCGCCCGCGACCTGCTCGATGCCGCCCGGGTGCGCGTAGAGGTCGGCGAAGCCTCCGAGTTGGAGCAGATCAAAGCCGAAATCCAGCTCGCCGAGGCGCAGACGGGTCTCGAAGAGGCCCGAAGCCGCTTTCAGAACAGCCGGTACACCCTTTTCAACGCCATCGGCCTCGATCCCGAGGATCAGCGCTATGAAATCACGTTCCCGGACACCCTCGCCTACGTCGAAACCGACATCGACCAGGGCCTCGTGATGGACGCCATCGGCCGTCAGCCCGAATGGCAATCCGCCGACCGCTTCCTCGAAGCGGCCCGACTGGGCCTGCGGCAGACGCGCTCCTCTCTCTGGCCGGACTTCCAGTTCGACGTGTACCCGCAGGACCTCGGCGGCGGCTTCAACCGCTTCGGTTTCCAGATCGGGCTGCGTCTGCCGCTCTGGTTCATCCCGAGCTACCGCGGCAGTATGCGTGCGGCCCGCGCCGACATCCGGGAGCAAACCTGGGCCCGTCAGGGCGTCCTGCTGGATCTGAAGAAAGAAGCCGAGCAAGCCTGGCACGGCTACGAAACCAGCCGCGAAGCCGTCAGGCGGTACGTCGAAACCATCCGTTCCCGCACCGAGATCCTGCTGGAACGAACCCAGGAAGGGTACCTCCTCGGCGAGCTGGACCTGCTGACCCTACTCGACGCCCAGCGAACCTACCTGGCCGGAGAGCAGCGCTACTACGACGCGCTGCGCGATTACTACTACCGGCTCATCGACCTGGAACGGTTCGTCGGAGGGGACATCGTGTTTGCACCCCCCGCCGAAACGCCGGTCGCCCACGATCCGGCCGCCGGCCGGTAAATCCGAAGCGCCATGAACGTCCTTCACTGTCGCTCCGCCGTCCTTTTCGGCCTGGCCCTGTTTGCCGCCCTCCCGGTTTTCGCCCTCCCGGAGCCGCCCCTCACCGATGCCGAAAAGACCGGCATCCGCTACATGCGCGAGGAGGAAAAGCTGGCCCGGGACGCCTACACCGTGTTCTCCGATCGCTGGGGCGATCCCGTATTCGACCAGATCGCCGGCAGCGAGCAGCGCCACACCGACGCCGTGCAATCACTGATCGAGCGCTATGGCCTTGCCGATCCGGTAGAGGATGAAGATCGCCGGGGCGGTTTCCAGAACCCGACCCTCGCCGCCCTGTACGACAGCCTCACGGCGCGCGGGAGCCGGTCCCGGATAGAAGCCCTCCGCGCCGCCGCGGCCATCGAGGAAATCGACATACTCGATCTCCAGCGGGAGCTTGACCGCAACGTGCGCAACAGCGACGTCCGTTTCGTGTACGAAAACCTGCTGCGGGCTTCCCGGAACCACCTGCGGGCGTTCACGCGGAACCTGGAGCGCCTGGGCGATTCCTACCAGCCCCGCTTTCTGGCCGGCACACAGTACGAGGCGATCATCTCCGGAGGCATGGAGCCGGGCGGCCGGGGCCGCGGCGGGCGCGGCATGGGCCGAATGGGTCGGTAACGGCCGTCCCCTACCGCGAAAGCTCCTCGTATACGGCCTTCACGGCGTTCTCCAGCGAAGGGCCGCCGCTCCGGCGATGCTCCGGGAAACCGGGCAGCACCTCGATGCCGGCCAGTTCTGCGGCCGTCTTGCCTTCCCGGAGGCCCCGGCCGACGTATTCCCGCAAACCGGATAGAAAATCGCGCATCACGAGCAAGTCCGCTCTCGATCCCGTGACGCCGTAGGGCTCCTGCCCGTGCCCGTAGATGAACAGCGTTTCGTCGTCGAAATCGCGGTGGATGGCTTCCACCACCCCGATCCACCCCGCCGACGAAGCCCCGCCCGTCAGGTCGATGAACGGCGGAACCCGGTTGAACACCAGGTCGCCCACGTGCGCCACATTGGCCGAACGGAAGTGGATTACCGCATCGCCGCTCGTATGCGCCGGGCCGTAGTACTTCAGGGATATCGTCTCGTCGCCCACCTGCCCCGTCCATTCCTTCTCGAACGTCGTATCGGCCACGGTAACGTCGTCCCGGTTCTGCCGCCGGGCCGCTTCGGTTTGCAGTCGGGGCACGTTCTCGTGGGCCACGATGCGCCGGGCGTGGGGCCGGAACGTACCGTTGCCGGAGGTATGGTCGCCGTGGTGGTGCGTGTTGAACACGCAGGCCAGCGGCCCTTTCGAGCGCTCCCGCAAGCCGGTCCAGCAGGCGGCGGCCGTCTCGGGGAATTGCGTATCCACCACCGCGATCCCGTCGCCGTTCACCAGCCAACCGATGGTGCCTCCCCGCCCGGTAAACGTCCCTACGTTGCGGCGCAGGGGGGTAAAGGCATCCGCGCCGAAGGCCGCCTTCGGCAGCATCGCCGCCATAAGGGCCGAAGAAACGCTGTTGACGAACTGCCTGCGGTTCCACATAGCTTTTCCGGACAGGTTGGGGACGGGGGATAACGCTACAGTGTAGCAAAAAACAAACGGCGGAGCCGGAATTCCAGCATCGGCCGCCCGCAATCAGGATCTTTACCGTTTATGAGGAATAAGCTTCGCCCCTCCCACTCTCCTGACCCGGCCGCCGATGGTATTTATCGACAACGAAGGCGTCACCGACGCTTCGCTGAACCTCGCCCTCGAAGAATTCGCTCTCCGCAATTTCGACTTCAGCGAAACCTACCTCCTGTTCTACATCAACGCGCCTTCCATCATCATCGGGCGCAACCAGAACACCCTAGAAGAAATCAACCAGGGGTACGTCGAAGAGAACGGCATTCAGGTAGTGCGGCGGCTTTCGGGCGGGGGAGCGGTCTACCACGACCTGGGCAACCTGAACTATTCCTTCATTACCGATTACGCCACCGGCCGCCTGAACAACTTTCACCACTTCACCGGCCCGGTCATCGAAGTGCTGCGGTCGCTGGGGGCGCCCGCCGAGATGAGCGGCCGCAACGACATCCTCGTAGAAGGCCGGAAGGTATCCGGCAACGCGCAATTCGCCACGCCCAAACGGATGTTCAGCCACGGCACTCTGCTTTTCGATAGCGAACTCGACGAAGTTACCCGTGCCCTCGACGTGAAGATGACCAAGCTGCAATCCAAGGGCCATAAATCCGTGCGCAGCCGCGTAGCCAACATATCCGAATTTCTCGCCGAGCCCATGGATACGCAGGCGTTCCGCGAGCGCCTGCTCGACGGCTTGCGGGCCGAGGAGGAAATGCCCACGTACCGCCTCAGTCCGGACGAGTGGCGCCGGGTGGAGGAACTGGCCGACAGCCGATACCGCTCGTGGGACTGGAATTACGGCGCTTCGCCGCCCTTCAACGTGCAGCGGCGGCGGCGTTTCGAAGGCGTCGGCGAGATCGACCTGCGCCTGTACGTGAAGAAACACGTCATCGAGGACGCCAAGATTTACGGCGACTTCCTGGGCCACGGCGACGTGAGCGACATCGAGGGGTTGCTTCGCGGGCAGCGCTACGTCCTGGACGACCTGCGCCGCGCCCTCGAACCGGCCGACCTCAACCGCTATTTCGGCACCCTCGACCGGGAGGAATTCCTCTCGTTCCTCTACGGCCCCGACCCGGAGGAATGAACCCGGCCGGGCATCGCAGATTGCCCCCTCCGGTTGTTGCGGGTTCTTCTCCCGGGCGCGTACCTTTCGGTTCGAGTCCGGGTGTATCCGCACCGCAGGCGTTTCCACCGTAGTAGCCCGCCCGGTAAGCCCATGCCCCTACCGCCGATCCTCCCGCACCACGCCGAGGGCTACGCCCTGTTTTACACGGCGGCCTTTTCCATCGGGGTTCTTCTGGCCTTTCGCGAAGGTATCCGCCGGGACTGGGCCCTCTCCGCGTGGGGCGCCGTCGTGATGGGGTGCGCGCTCGGGGCCGTCGTCGGCTCCCGTCTTTTCGCCCTGCCGCTCGAAGCGCTGGAGCAACTCGCTTCCGGAGGAGGGCTCCCGTATTCGACCGATAAAACCTTCGTCGGCGGACTGCTCGGGGGCGTCCTCGCGGTAGCGGCCGTGCGCCGTATCGTAGGGTTCCGGCATTCCGTGGCCGATGCGTTCATTCCCGCCGTTCCGATAGCCCTCATCGTCGGGCGCGTCGGGTGTTTGCTCGGGGGGTGCTGCTTCGGCGGCCCGGCCTCTCTGCCCTGGGGGGCTCGGTACGCGCCGGATGCTCCGGCCTACCTGGCTCAGCAGGCGGCCGGGTTGATCCCGGAGCACGCGACGGCTTCGCTGCCGGTGCATCCCGTGCCGGTATACGAAATGCTCATCGCAGGACTGCTCCTCGCCTTGCTCCCGATGCTACGTCGTCGGTTTCGTGCGCCGGGAAACGTGTTCTACGCCGCGACGGCGCTCTACGGGGGGTTCCGCGTTCTCGAAGAAACGCTGCGCTACCGCCCGACGCCTGCCCTCGTCGGCGTCGGACTGGCGCTGCTCCTCCTTGCCCCGGCCGTACTGATCGGGGTGCGCGAGCGGAGGGGGGCGTCCCTCACGGGAACCGCATCCCTTCCGGCGCTGCTTGCGGCCCTCCTCGTCGGGTTGAGCGCCGTACTGCTCTCCGCATGGTTTACCCCGCTCGAACGGCTCGTGCTCGGGCTACTGCTCGTGCCGGCGGCCGCCATCGTCCTGCTGGAGGCGCCGGGTAGATACAGGCGATTCGCGTGGCGCCCGGCCGCTGCCCTGTTGCTGCC
>CBDUBS010000110.1:0-11459 GCA_965365445.1 uncultured bacterium
GCATGGCGGCGCGCGACCGCATCGGACGGAGCCTGGCGCTGACCTGCACGCCCGTAGCTTGGCCCTGCAACGCCTTATCCAGGGATACTTCCGGCATCCGGGCCAGTTCTTCCCCTTTTACCGTCGCGATGGCCCCGGTAACGTCGCGTTTGATCTGTGTGCCGTAGCCCGTCACGACGACCTCGTCCATCAGGCCGACGTCTTCCTGCATGGTCACATCGATGCGGCGGCGCCCGTCTATGGGGATTTCCTGCGGCTCGAAACCGATGAACCGGAACACAAGCACGTCGTTTGCGTCGGGCGCGTCGATGGCGTATTCGCCGTCGGCGTCGGTTACCGTGCCGATGCTGGTTCCCCTGACGACGATGTTCACCCCGGGCAGAGGCTGGTCGTCTGTGCCGGATACGACCCGCCCCGTAACCATATGCGCCGCTACGGCCGCCGGAGCCTCGTCGGCCGGCAGCGGCTCGATGTACGTAGGCGGCGAGAGCCTGCGTACTACCAGCAGCGACCCGCCCGGGGCCATCTTGAGCTCCAGGTCGGCGCCGCGGATCAGCTCGTGCAGCGCCTCCAGCACCGTCGCCCCTTTCATGACCACCGATACGCGCTGCTCGGCCAGCGACGGTATCCGGCCGTACACGACCTTCATCTGGCCGTAGCCCGCCACCGTTCGGAGCGCCGATTCGAGCGTTACGTCGGTAAGGTTGACGTCCACCACTTTTTCCAGACGCCACGCGTTGCGCTCGAGGATGGAAAGGCGCGCCGACGCGCTGCCGGCCAGCGCTTCCTGCGCCGGGGCCGTTCGAGGCGTCAGGAAGGGCAGCACCGCCGCCGCGAACAACAGCATGAGGCGGCTGGAACGCAATCCGGGGGGAAGATTTCGCATCATGGCAAACCTGACTGGCTCGTTTATCTGACGGGTGAATGAAGCGTTATCGGAAAAACCTGATCGTTCGGTTGGTGCGTTCGTACCGTACATCCAGCACGGTCGATATACTGTTCAGGATCTCGCCCAGCGGCTCGTCTTTGAACGTGGCGTTCAGTTTCATGACTTCCCGGGGCGCCACGTCCACTTCGATATCCAGGTCGTACCAGCGGGATAGTTGGGCCACGACCTCCCCGAAGGGGGCGTCGTGAAACTCGAGGCGGCCCGATAGCCAGGCCAGGTAGCCGTCCAACGGCGCGTTTTTCCGGATGATCGGCGGCAGCGTATCCACCACGGTAGCCAGCGTGCGGGCGAGCAGCATCACGGTATCGGCCCCGGCCGACCGCAGCGCCACGCGACCGGTTACCACGGCCACCCGAAACGGCTCGCCGTCGGGATAGGCGGATACGTCGAACGAGGTGCCTAGCACCTGCACCTCTCCCCGGACCGTCTCGACCCGGAACGGCCGCGCCGCATCGTGGGCCACCTCGAAGAAAGCCTGCCCCTTCAACCCGACCGTCCGCGCCGCGCCCTCGAACGCCCGGGGCACGGATAGCTCGCTCTGCGCGTTGAGCCGAACGGTCGTCCCGTCGGAGAGGCGGATGACGGCCCGCTCTCCTCTGCCCGTCTGGTGTACGCTCGGGGATGCCTCGGCGGTCGGGGCCGGCCGGCCGGCGTCGGTAAGGGAGCGGATCAAGAGGGTCGTCAGCCCGATCATCGCCAGTACGGCCGCGATGCGCAGTACGTACCCGGCGGCCCGGCGGCGCGGGCGCACCTCCCTGCGGACGGCAAGGGGATGCACCCGGGCGCGCCGCCTGATCCGCCCGTCGAGATCATCCCACGCCGCCCCGGCATCAAACGGCCGTTCGCTCTCGCGGGCGTGGCTCCAGGCGTGCTGCACCTCGTCCAGCAGGCGCTGCCGGTCGGCGTCTACCGACGCCCACGCCAGCAGCTCCTCGCGCTCCGAAGGGGAGCACTCCCCGGCGGCGTAGCGAGCCAGCAGCTCCCAATCGGCCCGGCGTATGCGTTTCACTGGCGTGTAGTGGGGTTCGTGGCAATGGATCGGTCAGGACGACATTCCGGCGTCGTGCGTATCACGTTGCTCCGCCCCGCTCCGGCAGTGACAGGGCCGAAAAATATTTTTCGCTTTCACGCGCCCCTCCGGGCCGCACGCCACCCTTGTCTGCCGCGCCTATCCCGGAAGGCCCCGTTTCGGAAGGGCTTTTGCCGGAAATTATCGGCCTAAAACGAGCCCGAACAGCGTGTTACAGCTTTTTCCAGGTTGCGAAGGGGGAGCGGCGCGTAATCTACCGGCTGTTTTGCCTGTCAACCATCCAACCGTTTACATGATAAAAGAGGTATCCGCTCGCCCGCTGGTATGGCTGTTCGGCGCGGCGGTCTGCTGGGTCGTTTTTGCATCGCACGGCATTTCCCTTACGAACGTCGTTTCCACGGCCCTGTGGCCCGGCTCGAACCCTCCTGCCGATAGCGCCGCGTCAGACCGTGTACCCATCGTTCAGGCCGATTATACGGAAGCCACGGAAGAACTGGGCCTGCAACCTTCTCCGGTAATCAGCGGTCTGGTAGCCCGCGTGGGCATCGCGGATGGCCGGCCGCTCCACGCGCTCAGGCCTCCGGAGGGGAACCGGATCGACTCGGAAACGCTGTGGCTGGCCCGGGGCATCTTCTCCGAGACGAAACGCCCGGAAGAACAGGAACTGGTGGCCTGGGTGATCCGCAACCGGGTGGAGACGCGCTACCGGGGCAAAGGCAGCTACCGCGACGTGATCCTCGACCCGTATCAGTTCAGCGCCTTCAACCCGGAGGTGCGCGACAGCCTGATGTACGGGCGGCTCCGCCCGGAATCGGAGGTGGCCGGCTGGCAGACGGCGCTCGGCATTGCGCACGAGGTGCGGCACGCCCCGCCGCTGTACCGGCCGTTCTCCGCCCACACCCGGCACTTCTACAGCGAACGATCCATGGCGGACTCGACGGCTCCGGAATGGGCGGTCGGGATGCGCCCGGTGCAGCCCCAGCGTACCGCATCGGTGCACCCGCAGCGCTTTCGTTTCTACGAAGGGGTGCGGTAAGCCCTGTTTACCCTGCCCTGGACGCCGCCGGGCGGCATAGCCTCGATGCGGTATCTGTTCAGGGCTTCATGAATGCCTTTTGAGATCCTCTTTGCAAAAACACGTCATCCCGCATCCCCCCTTGCGGGACAGGCTCCCGCGGAGCGGGACAGGTCTGATGCGGGATCTCATAAGGGTTTCAACCATACCTTTTGAGATCCCGGCTGCCGCCGTCGATAGACGGCGGAGGGGCCGGGATGACGTGGTTATTGCGGAGGATGACGTTGTAGTTGCGGAGTATGACGTGGTGGTTGCGGAGGATGACGTTGTAGTTGCGGAGGATGACGTTGTAGTTGCGGAGGATGACGTGGTGGTTGCGAGAATGACGTGGTGGTTGCGGGGGATGACGTGAGGGGCGGCTGAGCGAAAGCGTGGGCCGCATATTGACGACGCCCGCTCAGATAATGACCACCGTAACGCTGAGCGACAGCACTTCTTTCATCTGGATCTGGTCGATGGCCCTCATGCGTTCGCCGGGGCGTGAAGGAGGCCGGTAGTCCCGCTCGTACAGGGCGTCGAACTCGAAGTTGACCCCGAGCCAGGAGTTTACCTTCATCGCGAGGACGTTCTCCCAGATCACGTCCGGGGTGTCCTGATTGAACGAGGCAAACAGGCTCAGCGTGGACTTCAACCGCACGTTCTCGAACAGCTCCCGGTTGAACTGCGTGCGCGATTCCAGGCCGACTTCGTACTGCACCGGCCTCGAAAGGGTGTCGCCGAAATAGTAGGGCTGGAGGCGTTCGATGAGCACCACGGTTTCCTTGGCCCCGAACCCGAAGCGCTGGGTCAACCATTTCGCCGGGTCGTAGGTGAGGCCCAGCGACTGCGTGATCATGGCCGGGGAAAGGAAATCGGAAATTTTCACCGGCGGCGGATACCCCATGCCCAGCGGATCGCGTTTGTAGTCGAAGCCCGGCGCCCACTGCGTCCGAATCTGGTTGGCTATCGTGGGGTTGAAAAGGCGGAAAAACCCGTCCCCGTCGTACTGGAGCGACGAACTGAAGTAGATCTGATCGTCGGCTTTGCGCACTTCCTCGTCTTGCTGCCGCACCATGCCGTAGGCGAGGCGCATTTCGTGCTTTTGCAGCCAGCTATCGGAGGTGCGGTCGGCCGCGCCTTCCAGCTTCACGACGAACGCCAGCGTGTTGGCCCCGCCTTTCGACCAGTTTTTATAGCCGGCCTGGGTGGCGTTGATTTTGTTGATGAGGGAGGTTTTCCAGGCGGCGGCGGCCGAATCCGCCCGTTCCGCCTGAGCGTGCGCCGCCGGCGCCGCGCCCCAGCAGCCTACCCACAGGCACAGGCCGACGATGGCAGATACTCCGGTGGACTTGCGCTCCCGTACATTCATTTACCTGTAGTTCCCGGCTGTGGATGTTGCGCATAACCTACGAAACAGAACCGTGGGGTTCACCCCGCAGGAGGTTAATTTACGGAGGGGCGTACCCAGGTCAGTAACCCAGGGCGGCATCCTCGCCGCGGGGGTCCGCTACGCCGATGAGCGTGCGCCCGGCGCCCCGTACCCGGATGGTTTCCAGACTGGACGGATCGACCTGGCGTTCGTCGGTTTCGTAGGTTGCCATCACGGCGTCTACACGGCCCCAGGGGCCGGTCGGCCCGGATACCCGCCACCCGCGCTGCTCCAGATTGTGGATTACGTCCCGGGCCAGCCCGTACGGTTCGTACTCCAGGTAATCCGGCAACCACTGGTGGTGGATGCGCGGGGCGGCTACGGCTTCGGGCAGATTCATGTCGTAATCGATGATGCGGGTGATGACGCCGAAGACGCTCGTGATGATTTTTGAGCCGCCGGGCGAGCCGAGCACCAGGAACAACCGGCCTTCGGGGTCTTCCAGAATGGCGGGCGTCATGGAGGAGAGCATCCGCTTGCCGCCCGCTACGGCGTTGGCCTCCGAGCCCGTCAGCCCGAACATGTTCGGTACGCCGGGTTTTACGCTGAAGTCGTCCATTTCGTTGTTGAGCAGAAACCCGGCTCCTTCCACGGCGACGAGCGACCCGAACAGGCCGTTGATGGTGGTTGTCGTGGATACGGCAAGGCCGTCCTCGTCGACCACCGAGTAGTGCGTCGTCTCCGGCGACTCGGCTCCCGGGGGCAGGCCGTGGGCAACCTCCCCGCTGGGGGTAGCCCGGTGGGGATCGAACGATGTCATGCGGCCCCTCATGTAGGCTTTATCCAGCAGCCCCTCCACGGGTACGGACACGAAATCCGGATCGCCGAGCCAGTGGGCGCGGTCCGCGTAGACGCGGCGCATGACCTCGCCCATCAGGTGCACCGAAGCGCTCGACCGGAACCCCATCCCGGCGAGATCGAACGGCTCGACGGCGTTGAGGGCTTGCAGCAGCGCCACGCCGCCCGAGGACGGCAACCCGATGGTGATGACCCGATGCCGCCTGTACGTCCCGACGAGCGGGGGGCGTTCGACCGCTTCGTACGCTTCCAGGTCACGGTGGGTGATCAGGCCGCCTCCGCGTTGCATCTCCGCGACGATGAGGTCCGCCGTTTTCCCTTCGTAGAACCCGGCCCTGCCGTACCGGCCGATCCGGCGCAGGACGGCGGCCAGGTCGGCCTGAATGAAGCGCTCCCCTTCGGCGAAGGGCGCTCCGTCGGGCTTCGTGAAATACCTGGCCGACCCCGGATACCCGGAAAAAGCCGCTGCATACGCATTGTACCGGGCGGCCTGGGGCCGCGAGAGCCGGTAGCCGCGTTCGGCCAGCCGGATGGCCGGGCGCAGCACCTCCGCCAGCCGCAGGCGGCCGTAGCGTTCGTGCGCCAGCACGAGGCCCGCTACGGAGCCGGGCGTCCCGACGGCCAGATGCCCCCGCCGGCTTCGCTCCGGGACGGCGGCCCCTTCCGCATCGAGGAACATATCCCGCGTGGCGGACAGGGGCGCCTTCTCCCGATAGTCGAACGTCGTGGTCCGGCCCTCCGGGAACCGGATGACCATGAATCCGCCCCCGCCCAGATTACCAGCCTCGGGGAACACGACCGCCAGCGCGAAGCCGACGGCAGCCGCGGCATCCACAGCGTTGCCGCCCCGTTGAAGTATGTCCAGGCCCGCCCGCGACGCTTCGGCGTGGGCCGACACCACCATACCATGCCGCGCCCGTACGGCCTGGCCGGTCAGGATGGATGGGGCTTCCGGTACGCGGCACCCCCCGATGCTCCACAACAGCATCAGGAGCGCCGCCCAACCGGAAAATCTTTCCACAGGCAACGGCAATTTCGGCATCGTGCGGAGCATATTTAACTGAATAGTTTTGCGCAAACCCTTATACTGGGTTGTATTATGCCTCCCGCTCCCGGCGGACCCGCACCCCGGCATCAGGCATAAAATTTGGGCGACTATACCAGTGCAAACACTTCAATATTTCTTAACACGAGAGGTATTCTGTGTTGTAACCGTTTTGGTATTTTAGCGCACCCACCTATCGCGATTTTTAAGGTTATGAAAAATCCGGTCGAAGCTGCAATCAAGACGATGTCGTTTGGCGCGGGGATAGTAGGGGTCATCGTGTTCATCGTCTTTCGCCTGCTGTAGCCGCCCGCCTTCGGGTGACGAACCGCCCGACGCGGGAGCGACAGAACGTTTCCTGCAAGATCCTCCCTCCGGCTGTTTCCCGGGCCGGTCAAAGGCCGTATCATGGAGCCGGCGCCCCCACGCGTTCAACCAGCGGGGGCCATCTCCTTTTCTCGTTGCCGGCTCATGTATCTCGCACCCATCGACTGGCTCCTCATCGGGCTATATTTCGCGCTGTCGATCGGCATAGGCGTATACTACGCACGCCGGGCCGGAAAAAACACCTCGGAGTTTTTCCTCTCCGGCCGGAACATGCCCTGGTGGCTGGCCGGCACCAGCATGGTCGCCACGACGTTCGCCGCCGACACGCCGCTGGCCGTTACCGAACTGGTGGCGCGTAACGGCATCGCGGGCAACTGGCTCTGGTGGAATTTTGCCTTCGGCGGCATGTTGACCGTGTTTTTCTTCGCTCGCCTGTGGCGCCGGAGCGGCGTCCTGACCGACGTGGAGTTCGTCGAGCTGCGGTACAGCGGCCGGGCGGCGGCGTGGCTTCGGGGCATCAAGGCGGTGTACTTCGGCCTGCTCATGAACGTCGTCATCATCGGCTGGGTGTCTCTGGCGATGGAAACGATCCTTCAGGCGCTGTTTCCGGACCTGGCGCTGTTCGGCCGCACCCGGTTTGCTTTCGCCGGACTCGAGTTCAGCGCCGCCCTGCTCGTCGTGGGGCTGCTGGTGCTCGTCGTGGCCGGGTATTCGCTCCTGTCGGGGTTATGGGGCGTTACGGTTACCGACGCGTTCCAGTTCGTGATCGCCATGACCGGCACGGTACTGCTGGCGGTGTACGCGCTGGATTTGCCCGGCATCGGGGGGCTCTCCGGCCTTCGGGCGCAGCTCCCCGACGCGACGTTCGATATGCTGCCCACGCTGGGCGATGCGGCCTCCGGCGCCGGTGTGTTTGCCCTCTCGTCGCTGGCGTTCGTTGCGTACATCGGCGTGCAGTGGTGGTCCAGCTGGTATCCCGGCTCCGAGCCGGGCGGGGGCGGTTACGTAGCGCAGCGCATGATGAGCGCCCGCGACGAGAAGCACTCGCTGTTCGCCACGCTCTGGTTTACCATCGCGCATTACTGCCTGAGGCCGTGGCCGTGGATCATCGTGGCCCTCGTTTCGCTCGTGCGCTACGGCCCCCTGGAGGACCCCCGGGTGGGGTACGTATTCGTCATGCGCGAGGCCCTGCCGGCCGGTATGCTGGGGCTGCTGCTGGCCGCCTTTCTGGCGGCGTTCATGAGCACCGTGGCGACACAGCTCAACTGGGGGACGTCCTACCTCGTCAACGACCTGTGGCGGCGGTTCGTCCGCCCCGATGCCGGAGAGCGGCATTACGTAGCCGTGGCGCGCGTGTGCACCTTTGCGCTCGGCTTCTTCAGCCTGCTCGTATCCTCCATGCTGGCCTCGATCAGCGCCGCGTGGGGCCTCGTCCTGACGGCCTCCGCCGGGCTCGGGCTCGTACTCATCCTCCGGTGGGACTGGCGGCGCGTCAACGCCTGGAGAGAGCTCGCCGCCACGATCACCCCCATCGGCCTCGTCCTCCTGTCGGCTCTGCTGGGCTTCGCCGGAATCGAGTTCGGACCGCTCCGGGCCGAGTTCCCCAACAACCTGTTCGCCGTGGTGGGCATTACCACCGTGGTGTGGCTGGCGGCAACCTACCTTACCCCGCCGACGGACCGGACGGTGCTGGACCGGTTTTACCGCCGGATCCGGCCTGCCGGTCCGGGCTGGAAACCCATCGCCGGTGCGCACCCCGACGTGCAGCCGGACATGCGGCTGGGGGCGCTCGCCGCCGACTGGGCAGCCGGGGTGGCGCTCGTGTACGGCATCCTTTTCGGCACGGGATACCTGCTGTTCGGTGAAACCACCGCCGCCGTCGCGAGTCTGACCCCGGCCGCTCTGTCGGCCTGGTTCCTGGTGCGCCACGTCGAGCGGCGCCGGCCGGACGGGCGCCCCTGACCGGCCTCCGACCCCTATCCCTTTGCGTCATGAATGAACTGATCCTTGTTGGAGACCGGGTGCTGGTTCTGCCCGACGACGGCGAACGCCAGACCAAAACCGGCCTGTATCTACCGGCCACCGTCATCGAGCGGGACCGCGTCGGCTCCGGCCATGTCATCCGGCTGGGGCCGGGTTACATCCTGCCCAACCCGGAGTACACGGAGGATGAACCCTGGGCCGCCGAGCGCAAAGCCGTGCGGTACCTCCCGCTGCAAGCGCGCTCCGGCGACTATGCGTTCTACCTCCGCAAGGATGCCGTGGAGATCACGTTCGAGGGGAAGAACTACATCATCATCCCACACCATGCCATTCTGGCGCTCGTGCGCTCGGATGCCGGAGACATCCTGAACAAGATCGACGGCCTGGACGACCTGTTCACCTGACGAAGGATAGCCGCTCACGTCATCCCGGCCCGCTTGTGCTCGTTATCCCGACCCGCTTTTGCTCGTCATCCCGACCCCTTTTCTCGTTATCCTTCGCATTTACCACGTCATCCCGGCCCCTCCCTCCAACGGAGGGAGGTGAGCCGGGATCTCATAAGGCATGGATGAAGCCCTGAACACAAAGGCCGTGATGAAGCCCTTATGAGATCCCGCGTCGAGCCTGTCCCGCAAGGCGGGGTGCGGGATGACCTGTTTATGTGCGGGATGACGTTTTGAGTGAGCGTCATCCCGCCCCTGTTTGTACGTCATCCCGGCCCCCGAGCCGGGATCTCATAAGGCATGGATGAACCCTTTGGCTACGTCATCCCCGCCCCTGTTTGTACGTCACTCCGGCGCCGACCGGCTGCCTGCGGCACGCAGGGTACTGCTCTCTCTTTCAGAGGGTTGCTAGATAAATCATACTGGATAATTAGTTTATCAAGCCTAATTTTATTAACCCGTTGAACGTTTTAGGTTTGTTGCGTTAATTTAGAAACTACCGGGTTTTCCTTAGGGTATATTCCCGGCGCTCTCTTGAAGTAGCCTTCTCGGTTGACCTATGAGTACGCCGTGGAACGAATCCGCGCCTGCGCAAGCCGAGGACGGCGCGGCAGCCCTCTGTGCGGCGGGCGGCCCCTCCGTGGATCACCTCCGGCTGCACGACGAGTTCGAGCGGGTGGCGGGGCTGGGCAGCTTCCACTGGAACCCGGCCAACGACCGGGTATTCTGGTCCGAAGGAGCGTACCGCATTTTCGGTTTCTGCCCCCGTCGTTTCCACCCGACGCTCGCGGACTTTTACGACATCATCCCGGAGGCGGAGCACGCCCGGCTGTCGGAGGTCATACACAGGCTGCACGAGGGCCGCGACGTAGAACCCTGGGAGATGACGGTCGTCCGGCCCGACGGGGAAACCAGAAAAGTGCTCGCCCGCAGCCGGGTCGTCCGGGAGGACGGCCCGCACTGGATCATAGGCACCCTGCAAGACGTAACGGAGCAGCGCCGGCTGGAACGGCAGCTCATCGAGGCGGAGGAAACCGAGCGGCAACGGCTCGGCAGCGAGCTGCACGACGGACTGGCGCAGGTGCTGGCCGCCACGGATTACCTGTGCCAGGCGTTCATGACCCGCCACGCCCCGGAGGACTCCCCCCTGCGAACGGACGCGCTGGAAATCAGGGAACTGATCCATGCGGCCCTCGATACGGCAAAGGGGCTCTCCCGAAGGCTGTTGCCCGTCGATCTGGAACGATTCGGCTTCATCGAAGGCCTCCGGGGCCTTGCGCATCATTTCAGCAAGGTTTACACTGTTCATTGCAGGCTTACCGTTTTATCACCTCAGATCGATCTCGAATCTACGGTTGCCCTTCACATGTACCGAATTGCCCAGGAAGCGGTGCAAAATGCCATTCGCCACGGCAAGGCCCGGCATATCGAGCTGGTACTCGGGTTGGAATCGTCGTCGGTGTCGCTGGCCGTCCTCGACGACGGAACGGGTATCGGGGAGATTGCGGAGGCGCGGATCAGGGGAGGACTGGGCCTGAGCACGATGATGCTCCGGGCCCGGCTGATCGGCGCGACGCTGCATATCGCCAACAGACCGGAAGGAGGCGTCTCGGTTCACTGTAGACTACCGTGAGAGGTGGGACCGCTTCATACACCCGGGAGCACCCATGATGGCCGAACGGAAGAAAATACTCGTAGTGGACGACCACCCGCTGCTGCGGCAGGGACTGGCGCGGCTGATCGACGACACCCCCGATCTGCAAACGTGCGCCGAAGCCGCCACGGCGGAGGAAACGCTGGAGGCCGCCCGGCGGCTGCGCCCGGACCTCGCGCTCGTGGACATACGGCTGGGAAAAGAGGACGGGATGGCGCTCGTCCGGCGCCTCCGGGCGGAGCATGGCGACATCGCCGTGCTCGTACTTACCTATTTCGAGGACCCCGTGCTGCTCAAGCAGTCCTTCGAAGCCGGCGCGGGAGGCTTCATGACGAAATCGGAGTCGCCCTCGGACGTGCTGCGTGCCATCCGGCGGGTGCTGGAAGGCCATACCTTCATCAGCGAGCGCATGATGAATTCCGTGGCGGATATCATGGCGGGCTCGCCGGCCGCGCCCCACACACCGGGGCGGCTGACCGACCGGGAGAACCAGATCCTCGAACTCATCGGGCAGGGCCTGCCGCCCCGGCAGATCGCAGAGAGGCTGTTCCTGAGCGTCCATACGGTGCATTCGCACCGGGAGAGCCTGAAAAAGAAACTCGGGCTGGCCGCCACGTCCGATCTGCACCAGTTTGCGGCGCAGTGGGTTGCCGACAGGCGAACGGCGGGTAAGCCGCCGAACGACCTTACGTAACCGGCGGCTTCAGGCGGCCCGGCGCAGCCAGGCGGTGGCTTGTTCGAGGCGTT
>CBDUBS010000111.1:0-11401 GCA_965365445.1 uncultured bacterium
CGCGACATTGTGACCGACGGAGAACGCGTACTGGGTGTGGATAACGGACATGAATGGCTCACGACGCGGACGGGCACCGGATGCGTGTCGACGGCCATTACCGCTGCGTTTGCGGCCGTCGAGCCGGATTATGTGAAAGCGTCCGCTTCCGCGCTGGCAGCTTACGGTGTGGCCGCCGAACTGGCCGCCGCCCGGGCAGAAGGCCCCGCCAGCTTCGGCGTGGCCCTGTTCGACCAGTTATACCACCTCACGCCCGAACAGGTAGCCGAGGGAGCCCGGATCGTGGAGTTGACCTGAACGGGCTGCCGGGGCTCCCTGGAACAGGCTGGACCGAGGCGCTTTACGCCATGCAACCGGGCGCCCTCGTGCCGGGTTCAAGCAGCGTTTTATTCAAGGTTTCCAGCCGCCCGTTATGTCCGTCCCCCCGGAACGCACCGAGGAAGCAGTCTACTTGGAGTCCGCCGCCCTCTACGGCAGGGACCCCACGCCGCGGATAGTGGACGTACGCCTTCATGAAGCGTCTGCCGACGCCGACCAGGCGCTCGTGCGGGTGTATGAACGTAATGAAGCGTTCACGGAGGTCACCGAGCACACCGAGCCGTTTTACCCCTTTTTTTTCCTATCCGACCTCGAATACCTGCGCGGCTCCCCACGGCAGCGGTATCGGGTCTCCTCCCTTCAGGGCGATGGGGCCTATCGCTACCTGGTCGTTTTCGATGCCTTGCAGGACTACTGGGACGCTCTCCGCCGCATCGAGCGAAGTACCGGAGGGCGAGGACGCCGCTCCGAGGCCGTGTATGTCGTTAACAGCCCGCCCCGGCAGTACCTCATACAGACCGGCCGGACGCTTTTCAAAGGCATGGCGTTCGAGCACCTTCATCGCCTCCAGCTGGATATCGAGGTATACAGCGAGAGCGGCTTCCCCAACGCGGAACGCCCGGATGATGCCGTCATCCTGATCGCTCTTTCGGACAACCGGGAGTGGGTCCGGGTGCTGAACGGGCAGGAAATGTCCGAGGCCGAAATGCTGGCGGAGCTCGTTCGCCTGATTCGGGAACGTGACCCGGACGTAATCGAAGGGCACAACATCTACGCGTTCGACCTACCGTACCTGATGACGCGGTTCGCCCGGCACGGTATCTCGCCGGCGTTCGGGCGCGACGGATCGGCGCCACGCTCCTTTCCTTCGAGCATCCGCTTTGCCGAGCGCAGTGTGGACTTCCCGGCGTTCGAGATTCAGGGGCGGCACGTTATCGACACCTATTTTCTCGTGATGGCGTTCGACGTTGTCAAACGCAATCTGCCGGGGTATAGCCTGAAGGCTGCCGCACGGTATTTCGGATTCGCTCCCAAAGGGCGAACGTATGTAGAAGGAGACGAAATTGCCCGGGTATGGCGGCAGGACCCCGAGCGCCTCATCGCCTACGCCCGGGATGACGTCATCGAAACGGAACGCCTGGCCCGGCGCCTCTCCAGGTCCACGTTTTACCTTACCCAGATGGCGCCGATGCCGTACGGTCAGCTTGCCCGTACCGGCCCGGCGGCGAAGATCGAATCCTTGTTCATCCGGGAATACCTCCGGCGGCGGCATTCCATCCCCCGGAGCCAGTGGGGCAGCCAGGTGTACGGAGGCTATACGGATGTATTCATCACGGGTGTCGTGGGACCGGTCGTGTATGCCGACGTCGAAAGCCTGTACCCCTCGATCATGCTTCAGTACGATGTCAAACCTGCGAGCGACACGCTAAACCTGTTTCCCGATCTACTGCGCCGCCTGACCGACCTTCGCATCCGGACGAAACACCAGATGCAGCAGGCTCCCTCGGCGGAGGAAATGGGTGAGCTCGATGCCCGGCAGTCGTCGTTCAAGATACTGATCAACGCATTCTACGGGAGCCTCGGGTTTACGCTGGCGGCGTTCAACGACTTCGCGGAGGCCGACCGGGTGGCCTCGATAGGCCAGGAGCTGGTCAGGCAGATTATTGGCTTTATTCAGGAAGCAGGGGGGCGCGTCGTCGAAGTGGATACGGACGGCGTGCTGTTCGTCCCACCCCCTGATTGCACGAGCGAGGAAACGGAACGAGCGCTCGTGCGCCGGATCAGCAAGCAGATGCCCCCCGGCATCCGGGTAGGCTACGACGGGCGCTACCGGAAAATGCTGTCGTACAAGAAAAAGAATTATGCTCTCCTTACCTACGACGGCAAACTGGTCTTCAAGGGTTCGTCGCTCGTGTCGCGTTCGAGCGAGCGCTTCGGTCGGCAATTCGTCCGCGAAGCCATCCGGCTGTTGCTCAATGAAGACATACGAGGGTTGCACGATCTGTATATAACAACGCGCGATCTTATCATGAACCACGGGTGGGACAGCGCCGATGCCTTTTCCAAAACGGAAACACTCAAAAACAGCGTGGACGAGTACCTGGCCGACGTTGCTGCCGGCAAGCGGACCCGAGCCGCTTCATACGAGCTGGCCATGAGCCATTCCGTGGAAACAGGCCGGCCGGTCCGAAAAGGGGACCGCATTGCCTACTACGTCACCGGCGCCGCTCCGAACGTAGTCACCTTCGAGAACTGCCGCCTCGCGGACGAATGGAACCCTTCGCGACCCGACGAAAATACCTCGTATTATCTTCGCCGTCTCGATGAGTTTGCCGCCAAATTTCAGTCGTTCTTCAGCGATTCCCATTTCAGGCTTATTTTTTCTCCGGAAGACCTGTTCGGCTTCTCGCCGGAAGGTATCACCCTCGTCACCTGGGAAAGCCGACCGGATTCGGAGGCCGACCCGGTCCCGTTTTAACCGTCCGTTCCGTTTTGACTTGCACATGGTTCGTTCCTGGTTATTCAATTGTATGCTGCTCGGAGCGGCTACCCTCCCCCTGTTTACCGCCGCGAGCCAGCCGGTAGCCGCGGATTATCGAGAAACCGCAGATCGCATCATCCGCGCCGCGCAGGCCGACAGCTTCGGCTACGAGCGCCTGGCGCACCTCACGGATACCTTCGGACCGCGTTTGAGCGGAAGCGACAACCTCGAACGGGCCGTTGCATGGATCGTACAGGAGATGCAATCCGACGGGTTGGATGCCGTAAGAACGGAACCGGTCATGGTCCCCTACTGGCATCGCGGCGAGGAGCGGCTGACGATGCTCGAACCCCGCCCCCATACCATGCCCCTCCTCGGACTGGGCGGAAGCATCGGTACGGAAGCGGGCGGCGTGGAAGCGGAGGTGCTGGTCGTCCGCTCGTTCGAGGAGCTGGAGCAGCGAAGCGCCGAGGCGGCCGGCAAAATCGTCGTGTACAACGTTCCGTTTACGGGCTACGGCGAAACCGTACAGTACCGCACGACGGGAGCGATTCGCGCCGCACGGGCCGGGGCCGTGGCCGCGCTGGTTCGGTCGGTAACCCCGCTGGTGATGCCGCTTCCCCACACCGGGATGATGCGCTACGATACCGATACCAGAAAAATACCTGCCGCCGCCATCACCGTCGAAGACGCCCTGATGCTTCAACGGATGCAGGACCGGGGACAAACGGCTCGGCTCCGACTGGAAATGCAAGCGGAAAACCGGCCGGATGTGCTTTCCAGCAACATCGTTGCGGAACTGAAAGGATCGGAACGCCCTGATGAGGTCGTCGTAATGGGCGGCCACATCGATTCGTGGGATGTGGGCACGGGCGCCATGGACGATGCCGGTGGATGCGTGGTGTCGTGGGAGGCCGTCCGCCTGCTCAAGCGGCTCGGTCTACGGCCCCGCCGGACGGTCCGCGTGGTCCTGTGGGCCAACGAGGAAAACGGCCTCCGGGGAGCTGCCGCCTACCGCGACGCCCACCGGGACGACCTGGACAACCATGTGCTCGCCATTGAAACCGACGGCGGTGTAGCGAAACCACTCGGGTTCGGTTTCAGCGGCACGGAGGAGGCGCTCGCCCTGATCCGCGAGATCGGAAGCCTGCTGGATTCCATCGGGGCGGGACGGATTACCAATGGCGGGGGCGGCGCCGACATCGGGCCGATCATGCGCCACGGCGTGCCCGGCATGGGCCTGCAGGTGGACGGCACGAAGTACTTCTGGTATCATCACTCCGCCGCCGACACCGTGGACAAAATCGACCCACACGCATTCAACCTCAACGTTGCCGCTATGGCCGTCATGGCGTACGTTGCAGCCGATATGCCGCAACGCCTCCCGCGGACGTACGTCGAGCCGACGCAATAACCCCCGTTCTCCTCATTTCCGGGATAGCGGAACACCGGGCCTGTCCGACGGCCGTAGTGCGATCCGGCTACACTCACCCCGTTACTCCAGATACGGTACATCCTCCGGCATAGGAGGCAGTCCCTGCCGCTCCAGAACCCGAACCTGCCCGATGCGGTAGCGCCGCAGGCCGTCGTTATCGTTGAGGGGCAACGCAATCGTCGGGGTGCCATCCCGTTTACCTACAGAGACAAACAGATCGTAATTACCCGGTGAAGCCGTCAACGAAAACCACCGATCCCGATCGACGAATGCCCGCGCCAGCGTAAAGCCGGATCGCAAGGAACGGATCTCCGCCTCTCCGGGCGGGGCAACATGCAGGGTGCGCATATCGAGCGATTCGTCCACATGCACCGAAACCAGACCGCCCCGCTCGTCCTTGATCGTCAGGGCCATGAACCCGCCGGGGTAGCAGGGGGCTACTCCTGCATTGGCCCACCGGGTACACACCTCGAACGGCTCGCCCAGGCGTATCTCCTTCGGCCAGGCTGCCTCCTGCAACTGCAATCGATAACCCAACCGCCTATTAATGACCTCAATGATGTCGCGGTTCGGCTCCAGCAGCTCTCTCGGCCACCAGTGGATCGACATGTAAGAGGCGTGATAGTCCTCTACGGCCTTCAGCCATAAATCCTTATGCCATGCCCCCCGCTGCACGGATGTACCGTAGTGCTCATGTTCAAGGATGACCGGGTAGTGCGGCCAGAACAACCCGGCCAGGTCGGCATGAAACCAGGATTTCGGGGGCGCCTGTACGAGGATGCTGTCGTCTCGCAGGGTTACTCCTTTCGATAAGGCATAATCCGTAATCGGAAAATGCACGCCCGGCGCATCATGGCCGGCATAGTCATCGCTGATGCAGAGGAGGGTGTTCGGAAAATACTTCAGGTGCAGATCGATGTGCCGAACCTGGGTATCGTAGCTTACATCCACCCCGGAGCTAAACACCGTATGTCCCTCTCCCCACACCCCTATCGAACCGACGTCCACGAACGCGACGTTACGGTTGGCGTCGTACCTCCTGCCGAGTGCGGCAACGAGACCCTCGAGTTTCTCCAGGAACACCGGGTCGTCGTATGCCGGCTCCCAGTAGATGCCGTCTGGCTGGATTCCCCTGCGCGGCGTAAAATCATAGCCACGCGCCCCTGCCCGGCGCACCCATTCGGGCGTGGCGTATTGCATCCAGCTTTCTGTTGCCGTAACGCAAAGGGCGATGCGCTTCCCCTTGTCGATCCATCGTTGAGCCGGTGTGTCGATGAGCGACCAGTCGAATCGACCCTCCTGCGGTTCCAGAAAGGCCCACGGCACCCGCAGATACACGGTGGATAGGCCCGGAAAGTCGTCAAGGGTATCCGAAGGGGCCAGCCTCGATCCGTACTTCGTAGGGATGTCCGAATAGAAATGCATCGTCCAGCCCATATCCGGATTGACCAGCGCCTCCCCGGAATCGCCGGGCCGGACCGTCCAGTAATCCTCCTCATGTCCTACCGGATACACCCTGTCGTTCGATTCGCTCCGCACTTCGAGCCGGGTTGAAAAGGCAGCGGAGGCTATTCCGCCGCTTACCGAGTGGATAAAGCGTCGTCGGTTCATGGGCTACGCATGGACTGAATCGGGAAAAGAGCAGCCGGGCGCCGGGTATACGAATGGTACGAACTATTCGTTAGCCGTCAGCGGTGCAGGCATCCGGTCACGGCTACAGACGACGGATCGACCTGGGCCCCGGCATACAAAGCAGGGTTTCGGGATATTCTCCATCTTCCCACCCGTACCGATCGACTGCCGCCACACCCGGTATAATGTACACTATATCGAGGGGATTATTTGCTCGTTCCATATGCTCATCCTCGGCAAGTAGTGCCCGGCACGGGCTTACAGGTGAACGGCACGAAGTACTTCCGGCATCATCACTCCGCCGCCGACACGGTGGACAAAATCGACCCGCACGCATTCAACTTCAACGTTGCCGCTATGGCCGTCATGGCGTACGTTGCAGCCGATATGCCGCAACGCCACCCGCGGACGTATGTCGAGCCGACGGAAGTGAGTGCGTGGGGTTTTGCCGCATCCATCACCAATTGCACACGCATCCAGTCTCCGACCTCCCATGCACCTGCTTTCGCTGATTCTCGCCCTGTTCCTGGCCCTTCCCGACTCCACACCGGTAGCTGTTCTGTTCGACACCGATATGGACACGGACTGTGACGATGTGGGCGCGCTGGCTATGCTTCATGCTCTGGCCGACCGGGGAGAGGTTCACATCCTCGGCACCATGGTTTCCTCGCACTACCCGTTTTCGGTCCCGGCGGTGGATGTCATCAACACGTACTACGGCCGTCCGGATCTGCCGATCGGAGCGCCCAAAGCTCCCGGCGCCACGCTCAATCGGACATACCGGTATGCCAGAGAGCTTTCGCAGGAGTTTCCGCACGACCTCCGTTCCAACGATGCCGCCGAGGACGCAGTAACCCTGTACCGCAGGATCCTGGCCGGGCAGCCCGACTCGAGCGTCGTGCTCGTGACGGTGGGTTACCTGACGAATGTGCGATATCTACTGGAATCCGACGCTGATTCGTTGAGTCCGCTCACCGGGATGGAACTGGCCGCCCGCAAGGTCAGGCAGCTGGTGGTAATGGGCGGCCGCTACCCCGAGCATCTGGACCCCGGGGTGTTCGGAAACTTCAAACCCGACCCGGAATCTGCGGTGATCGTCGCGCAACACTGGCCGGGGGTGATCGTGTTTTCCGGGGAGGGAGAAACGATCCTGACCGGATCCACGCTGGCCCAGACCCCGCCGAGCAATCCGGTACGACGGGCGTATGAACTGTATCTGGGCGATTTATCCAAAGAGCGGCCGAGCTGGGATCAGTCGGCGTTGCTCTATGCCGTTCGCGGGGCGGAGCCGTTCTGGGAGGAAATTACCCGTGGCTACAATCGCATTTTCGACAATGGCACCAACCAGTGGCGGGACGCTCCGGATTCGCCACATGTTTTAATCCGGCTGAAAGTCGATCCGGCGGAACCTGAGGCCGTAATCGAAAGCCTGATGACGCAGCCTCCGATGCGATAGACGCAGCATATAGTTACCCATCTCCGGGTCGTTTCAATAGCGGCCTCGTCTTGACCTGATTTTGCCGCGGGATCCTTCGCACCTGACTGTCCCTGAATAACGAGCGGCAAACGCACAGGTCATTTGCGACTCGTGGTTGCCTTTCTGCGCCTTTTCTGAAATTATTTTCACCGAATTTTCAGAAAGACGGGTGCGTGGCAAGGAGAATACTATTAACACGTCGATGCTACCCGGCCCCCGGCCACTCGTGGGATTGTACGTGGATCACGATCCAGAAGGAATATACCTAACCGACCGTGGCGGAGCCTTGCTTTGTCGTATCCGAGCACCCTCTGTAAGCCTTGACCATTGAAGCAATCCGAACGTTGTTGGCGTGTTTTTTACACGGCCGCTCGTGCAGAAAAAGCCTGTGAAGAACAGTTACTTAAGGCCCGATTTGAGGTGTTTCTGCCCAAAATAGAGGTTTTGCGTCGCTGGAGGAACGGAGTAAAAAAGACGATCCAGGAGCCGCTTTTTCCAAATTACCTGTTCGCCTTCGTGAATGAACGCGAGCGTTTGCGGGTGCTTCAGACGTCCGGGATCGTTCGCACGTTAACTTTCGACGGCATTCCGGCCCGATTGACCGAGGAGGAAGTGAAGCAGATGCGCATCATGCAACAGGATCCCGGACAAATTACCCGCCTCCTCAGCCCGCTTCCTCAGGTGGGAGAGTTGGTTGAAGTAAGGGAAGGACCCTTTGAAGGATTGCGCGGCGAAGTGCTTGAAAGCCACGGTAGTTCCTACCTCGTACTGCGCCTTCAATCCATCCGCCAATCGGTACGGGTAAAGGTTCAGGCCGAGTTGTTGAGTCGATGCCGGCCGTCTTGAACGGCCATTACACGGCCGCGCTATCCTGTCCCGAATGATATACGGGTCTCTCTGTCTCCACACGCCTGAACGCTGCCCGTCCGATGAAAGAACTTCCCAATCACCAGATCACAACGTATCGACCCGGTGCGCCGATCGGCGCTTCCGCGCCCGGGGCGCCGCCTGCGGAAGCATACGATGCCGAACTATCTGTACGGGACGTATTCGAGATTTTACTACGTGGCAAGTGGTACATCCTTGCGTCGTTCGTGGTGGTTTTTCTCGGAACGGCTGTATATACCTTTCGTCAGGAGCCGGTATATGAGTCGTCGAGTGTGTTGTTCGTGAACAACCAGCAGGAGTTGTCTCCGATCGGCGAAGTCCTCGGGGTTTCCACGGTCAACCGAAACATTTCCAATGAGGTCGAAATCATTCGCTCGGTGTCGAGCGCACGGCGTGTTGCCGAAGCCCTGCTCTCTATGCAGCGGGTAACGGCCAACCTGAACGCTCTGCCCGTATTTCAAACGGAGTCCGGTAAGTTACCCGGAGCGGCCCAGTTAGCCGGGCGTATTCGGGGACGCGTTACCGTGGTGCCGGTTGGCTCGCAGGTCGATCTCATCAAAATTACCGTATCGAGTACGGCCCCCGAGGAAGCTCAATTGCTGGCGAACCTGTACGCGCAGACGTATCGTGATTTTAACCGGAAGGCCAGTCGCTCACGCGCCACGGCTTCCCGTGAGTTTCTGGACGAAATAACGGGGCAGTTCAGCGTGAGACTTCGTCAGGCTGAAAACCAGTTGACATCGTTTCTGAACCAGGAACGTATCGTCCAGCCCGACGAGGAGGCCCGGCAACTCATCGAGCAGGTTACGAAGCTTCAGTCATTGCAATATCAGACACAACTGGAGCTTGGCGTTGCGCACGCTGAGATCAGCAGCCTGGAAGCCGAGATCGCCGATCTGACACCGGGGCTGACCTCACAGGCTTCCTCCAGTGAGCATTTGATCGTCGACCAGTTGAAGCGTCAGATGGCCGCTCTCCAGGTGGAACAACAACAGATATATGCCCGAAATCCGGACAGCCGCAATACGGCTCCCCGGGGCCGGCTGCTTGAAATCGAAGAAGAGGTAGCTCAGCTACGGAGCCAGCTCGAGGATCGCGCCCGCAACCTCGTAGATCAGGCGCTCACTACCGGAATCATTGATGCCGGTGGAGCCGACGGCAGTGGTACTGCGAGCATGTTCACCGGTATACAGGCCTTACAGAGTCAGATTACAGCCAAACATACGCTCGTGGATGGACTGGAAGCACGACTGAACATAGCCAACAGGCAATTGGAGGGGTACAAGGCTCGTCTCGCTCAGATTCCGACCAACGCCCTGATTCTGCAACGCCTTCAACGGTCCCAACAGGCGCAGGAGCAACTATACCTTACACTGCTCGAAAAAATGCAGGAGGCCCGAATAGCGGAGCAATCCGAACTCGGGTACATCGAGATCATCGATGAAGCCCAGCCATCCGGTTCTCCTGTATCACCACGAATACCGCAAAGCCTGGCCTTCGGGGGAATATTTGGCTTGCTCCTCGGCATGGGCCTGGCCTTCGTACGCAATGCATTCGACAACACGCTTCGCAAACCCGAGGACGTGCAGAAACAGGGGTACAACACCCTGGGAATCATCCCCGACCTCCATCTCGTCATTCGGAAGCAATTCGGAAGCAGAAAATGGGTCAACGTCAGAGGAAAAACCTATGCGACCAGCCTGGTTCCTCTGTTCAATCCTCAATCGCCCGCTTCGGAGGAATACCGACGCCTTCGCACAAATATCCACTTCAGCCATCCCAACCCGGATATCCGAACCATTCTGATTACCAGCGCCAGTCCGGGAGAGGGCAAGACCGTTACGAGTGTTAACCTGGCCGTAGCCATCGCCCAGAGCGGGCGACGAACGCTTTACCTGGAGGCCGATCTCAGGCTACCGACCGGCCATCTGTATTTCGGATTGAAGCGTACGCCGGGCCTTACGGACCTGGTGCATGGGCACACGTCCTTCAACGCGCCCGATTTCAGCACTCCGGTGGAAAACCTGTATCTCATCTCCGCCGGCAGCCCTGCCGTTAGCCCGAACGACATTCTGGGATGCAGCCGGATGCACGAGATGATGGCCGTTTTCCGCGATCATTTCGACGTTATCGTCATCGATACCCCGCCCGTTCTGGCCGTCGCAGACGCGCTGTTGCTGGCGCCCATGGCCGATGTGTCGTTGCTGGTGTGTTCGGCCGCACGCACCAACCGGCAGGCCCTCAACCGGGCTACAGAGGCACTCCAGAATGTGGGCGCACATCTCGGGGGCATCGTGCTCAATCGTTTCGATCCGCAGAAATCGTATGGCTGGTACGGGTATGGATATCCATACGGTTTCGGCCAGTATCCGGGCCATTCTGTACTGGAAGTGCATCCGAACGCTCAGGAAAAGCCGCACATCCAGCATGCCCGGCAGGAATCCAACCCCGGCAACTGACATGAAACGTTTCTTCCTGATCTCGCTCGTTGCATTAACCGGGGCCTCGTCTACTCAGGCTCAGGCGCTGGCCAACCTTTCCGAGGTGTATTCCGGAAACACGGCCTTCTATCGGCATGTAGAGCGGGGAGACATCACCGTGGAGGTCAATGTTTGGGGCGCAGTTCGCAATCCCGGGCTATACGAGGTTCCTCAGAATACCCCTCTCAATAAACTGCTAACCTTGAGCGGCGGACCCCCTATCGGCGTAACGACCGTAGGCGGGCCTTCTCAGGTGCAGCGCACCCTTCATCTTCGCCTGTTACGAACCGGAAACGGGGCGCTGCATGTCGTGTTCGATGCCGAAATGAAGGACGGTATTTTCCTTTCGGAACAGAACCCTGTAGTTGAGCACGGAGACTATCTGGTTGTGGAAGTTACAGAACGTCAGCGACAGCGCTTTACATGGCGGGATGCCCTGCAGGTTAGTACGGCTGTAGCCGCATTCGCGCTGGCAACCGAGCGCATCGTTCGACTCTTCCCCTGACCTACCCCGACCGCTTCATTACTCACCTGCCCTGAAACAACCATGCAACCTGCCAACGCGCGTGCCACTGATTTACTGGGCCGTATACACCGTCGTGAGGCCCGTATGGGCGTCGTCGGTCTGGGCTACGTAGGCCTGCCGCTGGCGGTGGTCTTTGCCGAAGCCGGCATCCACGTCACCGGCA
>CBDUBS010000112.1:0-11365 GCA_965365445.1 uncultured bacterium
GGACCCCATGCAAGGAGGCTCCCGCTTCAATAACGGGAGCCTCCTTACGTTTATATGAAGCCATTCGATCAGGTGCGAGGGAACGCACCTCACCTCGCCGTGTTAATCTGACGGTCTGCGCGGCCTGTCTCCCAGATGACAATTACCCCTCTCTTAGCCACGAATTCCGAGGAAACGGTGCGGAAAGAGAAAAAGAATAAAAGCCGGCGGTTTTCGTCCGCGCTGAAGGAAGCCCGCCACCTCCTGTGGGAGCACCGCAGAAACCTGAGCATCGGATTCGTCATTATGGTCATCGGTCGCCTGGCGGGGCTCGTTGCCCCGGCCAGTTCCAAGTTCGTGATCGATGACGTCATAGGGAAAGGGCGGGCGGAACTGCTCGTGCCGATTGCGCTGGCTGTAGGGGCGGCCACGCTGGTGCAGGCCGTTACCAACTTCAGTCTGGCGAAAATCATCAGCCTGGCCGCGCAGATGGCCATCATGAATATGCGCAGGCGCGTGCAGGATCAGATCGCGCATTTGCCTATCCGTTACTTCGATTCCACGCAGACGGGTGTGCTCATTTCGCGTATCATGACGGACCCGGAGGGGATTCGCAACCTGGTCGGAACCGGCATCATTCAGCTCGTCGGCGGGATTTTTACGGCCAGCCTTTCCCTCGCCGTGTTGCTGTACCTGAACTGGCTACTCACGGTGAGCACCTTGCTCATCCTGGCCTTGTTCGGAGGGGTGCTGGCTGCTGCATTCAAATGGCTGCGCCCTGTGTTCCGCGAGCGCAACGAGATACAGGCCCGCGTAACCGGTAGATTGACCGAGACCCTCGGCGGGATTCGGGTGGTAAAAGCCTATCGTATGGAGGAGTCTGAAAGGCGGGTGTTCAGCGCCGGCGTTGATACCCTCTTTCAGAATATCCGGAAAACCATTCTGGTGACGTCCGGGGTAGGGGTCATGGGCAACCTTGTCATCGGAGCGGTCGGCATCACGATGATTCTGATTGGAGGCCGCTCCATTCTGGCCGGGGAGATGACGCTCGGGGATTTCGTGATGTACGTGTTTTTTACCGGACTGCTGGCGGCCCCCGTGGTAGAAATCGCATCCATCGGCACCCAGATCAGCGAGGCGCTCGCCGGTTTGGACCGCATCCGTGAAATCCTGGATATGGATACGGAGGATGCAGAAGACCAGAAGAGACAGCCGGTTGGCCGGTTGAGAGGGGATGTGGCGTTTCAGGATGTCTGGTATGCGTATACCGAAGGGAACCCTGTTCTGAAGGACGTTACTTTTCAGGCGCCGGCCGGTTCGACTACCGCTCTGGTAGGATCGAGCGGGTCGGGGAAAAGCACCCTGGTCAGCCTGGTTATGGCCTTCAACCAGGCCGATAGGGGCCGAATACTCATCGACGGCAGGGACCTTTCCGATTTACGTCTGAGCGACTACCGGGCGCAGCTCGGCGTCGTGCTACAGGAAAATTTTCTGTTCGACGGAACGGTAGCGGATAATATTCGCTTTGCCCGTCCCGAAGCGCCCATGGAAGAGGTGTTCGAAGTAAGCCGTATCGCCAACTGCGACACCTTCATTCGCGGTTTTCCGGAAGGCTACGATACGGTTGTAGGCGAGCGCGGTATAAAACTCTCCGGAGGTCAGCGCCAGCGAATCGCTATTGCTCGGGCGTTGCTCGCAGACCCTCGGATTCTCATCCTGGACGAAGCCACGTCCAGCCTCGACAGCGAAAGCGAAGCGCTCATACAGGAAGGGCTCCGTCGCCTCCGGAGGGGGCGGACCAGCTTCGTGATCGCCCACCGGCTGTCAACGATCCGTAGCGCCGATCAGATTCTCGTACTCGAAAAGGGAGAAATCATCGAACGCGGTACGCACGAGGAATTGATGGCCATGGGCGGGCGATACCGCGAGCTTCACGACCGGCAATACAATTGGGAGATGAATCGCTTCATCAACCCCGGGGAGGAGGTAGCTTCGGAAGCGGAGCCTTCCTGAGGGCGAGGGTTTACCTGCGGTCGTCTTACCTCCTCACATAGCGGACGACGCATTCGGCAATGTACTCCTGCTGGTCCGGTGTAAGCTCGGTATGCATGGGCAGCGAAAGGACTTCCGATGCAGCCCGCTCCGTTTCCGGCAGGTTCGAATACCGGGCAGCCTGATGGTCCGAAAACACCTCCAGCCTATGCAGCGGTACGGGGTAGTATACGGCGCACGGTATTTCGTTCTGCCTCAAGTGCTCGATCAACCCCTCCCGCCCGGGCTCTCCGAGAAATGCCGGGTTGATGCGGACGGTGTACTGATGAAATACGTGCGTGCTTTCCGGAGCACGGTACGGCGTCACGATTTCCGGATACGGAGCGAAAAGCGCATCGTACCGATCGGCGGCGGCTCTCCGCGCATGGATGTATGCGTCGAGATGCCTGAGCTTGACCCTCAGGATGGCGGCTTGCAATGCATCCAGCCGGCTATTGACCCCGACCACTTCGTTGTAGTACTTACGCCGGGAGCCGTGGTTGGCAATGGTCCTTACCTTGTCATACAGCCCTTCGTCGTTGGTGAGGATAGCCCCCCCATCGCCGTAAGCTCCCAGGTTTTTCGACGGAAAGAAGGACAGGCAACCCATCGTGCCCATGAACCCGACCCGTCGCCCTTTGTATTCCGCCCCGATAGCCTGGGCGTTGTCTTCGATCAGTGCGATGCCGTGCCGATCGGCAATCTCGATCATCGGATCAAGGTCGGCGGACTGTCCGAATAGATGCACCGGGACGATGGCTTTCGTGCGCGGGGTGATGAGATCCTCTATCTTTTCCGGGTCCAGGTTAAACGTACGGGGGTCGATGTCCGCAAAGACGGGTGTTGCGCCGAGCAGGGCGGCCGCTTCGGCCGTTGCAATGAACGTGAAGGCCGACGTGATGACTTCGTCGCCCGGCCCTACCCCGAGCGCCATCATCGCTATCTGGAGCGCATCGGTGCCGTTGGCCACGCCGAGCGCGAATCGCCCTTTGAGATAGCCCGCCAGATCGCATTCGAATTTGCCGACGAACGGCCCCCGAATAAAGCTCGATGAATCCAGAACCTGCTGGATCGCCGCGTCCATCTCTCCTTTCATGGCGAGGTACTGGCCTCGCAGGTCAACCATTTGAATGTCTTTCATACCCTGGTCGGAAAGGTGCCTGAATGGTTTAGGATCGGGGTCGGGTTTGCTTACGCGTCTTTCCAGCCCTGACGATCGAGCAGTTGATCCGGGGGCACTGCACGCAGCGGCCGTGCGGGGACGCCTCCGTAGATGATACCTTCTTCGGCATCTTTCGTGAGCACTGCTCCCGCTGCCACAACGGCATCAGGGGCTACCGTTTTCCCCGGAAGGATAACGGCGCCTACCCCCAGACGCCCTCCGCGGCGAATGGTTACCCCCTGGAAGTGTTTGAAGCGCTCCTCCGTGCGTCCGAGGAAGTTGTCGTTACTGGTCAGCACTCCCGGAGCGATGAACACGCGGTCCTCCACGACCGAGTAGGCCGTAAGGTAGGCATTTGTTTCGAGCTTGCAGTACCGACCGATTTTGCACTGGTTTTCGATGGCTACGCCGCGCCCCACGATGCTGTACGCACCGATCCGTACCTCCTCGCGCAGTGTACACATATCGGCTACGAGCACCTTCTCCTCGATGGTGCAGCCGGCATATACGACCACATGAGCCCCGATCAGGCAGCCGTCGCCAATGGCGGCGGGAGGGGGACGGTTATTCCTGGTTACGGCGCTGTTATGCGCCTTCATGGGCAGTTTGCCAATCGTCGTAAACTCGTCTATGCGTACGTTATTTCCGATGGTGGAACCATCGTGTATGACTACATGATGCCCGATTTCGCATCCTGACCCGATGGTTACCTCATCTCCTATAACACAGAAACGGCCTATCCGCGTGCCTTCTCCGATCCGGCTCGTGGTTCCTATCGCGGAAGAATGACTGGATTCAGTCTGGCCCATGGCTCCAACTGTCGGATGGGTTGGCGAGTAGTAAGGAAATACGAACCTTTCTTTAGTCGATTCGTTTGCGATTCACGCCAGAAGATAGTCAACCCGACAGTTCAATCCGAACGAATCGATCCCGTCATGCTTTATCTCTTGTTTGCTTCCCTCCAGGCCGCCGACCGCGTTGCGCCGACACCTGCTCCGCACGGCTCGGGCGCCGAATGGATGGTTATCGCCAGCATCCTGATCCCCATGCTGTTGCTGTATCTCATCGTGTACGTCGGCAGTAAACGCGCCGTGCCCTGAAAACGAAAAAGCCCGCCTGCCGGTAAGCAGACGGGCTTTTTAGCGAAGGGAGGTCGGTCAGAGCGTCTCCAGATAATGCTCGGCCGGTGCTTTGAAGCTACCGAAGCGGGCTTCGCTGAAAGCGGCCTTGGCGCTGGCATTGTCGCCCTTGAACATGAGCGCTTCGCCCTTGACGAAATACAGGCGGGCCTTGTCGCTCTTGCTTCCCGTGTGCATTTCCAGGCCCTTGTTGGCAGCCGTAATGGACTGGTCGTAGTCTCCGAGGGCCTTGTAGGCTTCAGCCAGGTAGTAATAGGCATCCGAATCGAGGGGGATGACTTCCTGAAGCTTCGTGAGGTGCGAAATGGCTTCCTGGGCATCCGCACGGCTGGCTTTTTCGCCTCCCCGGCTCAACGCAGAAGAGGCCTTGTAGACGAACATTCCTCGGATGGCGTCCTCGGCAGCCCGGGCTACCTTGCTGTCGTCGCTCTTGCGGGCTTCCTGGAAAACGGCAACGGCCTCATCGGTTTTGTTTACCTTCGAGAGCGCCAGCCCTTTGCCCAGGTAGTTATTGGCGTACTTGGGGTAGCGCTTGATCCCTGCCTCGAAATGCTTCAGCGCGTCTTCATATTTTTCATTATCGCTGAGCTGCTTGCCGCGGTTGTAATCGATCTGGGCGGCTACCTTGTTCGACCGATCGGCGATATCGGCGTCGCCGGCCTTTTTCGCGAGATCGGCCGCCCTGACAAACTGTTTGTGCGCTTCGTCGTAATTCTTAGCCTTCGCCGCCTCGATGGCCGCATTGTAGGCGCGTTTATATTCCTGGTCATCCTGTGCGTACGCCGACGAAGCGCTTGCACCGGCCATGAAAAGGAAAATAAGTAGAGCAGGCGCCAGGTTCTTGGCCAGCTGCATGATGCGTGAGGTTCGGTTCACAATCATCATCTCCTCGGTTAGCGATAAAACGCGGTGGTTATGGGGATAACTAAAATATTTCTTACGGTCGCCTAACACAAGGTATCCAGTACCATGCCAAAGGCCTTATGATTCTTACTTATAGCTTCAAAGCGGCAAAAAATGGAAATCCCAAACAGCAAGAAAGTTTCCGACGTGTGACAATCTGTTGCGGGTGTAGGGTTCCGTGTGCAATCCTGTCCTCGGGCAGTCCTCAGAAGTTCGGGGCGATGGCATGCTCGCGGTAGAACGAATCGATGAGGCTGACCGCTTCCTCCGGATCGTCGGTGAGGTGAAACAGGCTGCGGTCGCCGGGTGATATGTTGCCCAGCTCCTCTACCACTTCGTCCAGCCAGTGGACCAGCCCCTCCCAGTACGCCTTACCCATCAGGATAACGGGGAACCGCGTGGACTTGCCGGTCTGGATAAGCGTAAGCGCCTCGAACAGTTCGTCCAGGGTGCCATATCCCCCCGGCAGCACGATGAACCCCTGAGCGTATTTTATGAACATCACCTTCCTGACGAAAAAGAAGTTGAAATTGATCAGCTTGTCGTGATCCACGTAGGGATTGGCCTGCTGCTCGTGCGGAATGACGATGTTCAACCCCACGGATATACCGCCTGCTTCCCGGGCGCCTTTGTTGGCCGCTTCCATGATGCCCGGTCCCCCACCCGTAATCACGCCGTAATGGGCTTTCACGAGCCGCGCGGCCACCTCCTCTCCCAGCTTGTAGGTAGGATGGTCCGGCGGCGTGCGAGCCGATCCGAAAATCGAAACGCACGGACCGAGACTGGAAAGCGCTTCAAACCCGTCAACAAACTCGGACATGATCCGGAATATTCGCCACAGGTCTTTTACACGGCTTTGCTGCCATGCGTCTTCTTCCTGATGGGTGAGCTTGCCGGAAGTGTTGACGGGTGGGTGCATAGGGAGGGGTTTACGACGGTAGCAATAGAGTAGATCTTCGTACAATCGACAATTCAACGGTAAAAAACAAGTAGACCGCCCCCGTAACGAACCCGGAAGGCGGTCTACCTCTCACCTGAATACAGGCCGTTTACCGGCTCGAAACGTCCTCCCGGTAGTCGTCGCTGGCGTAGATCGCAATTTCTACGCGGCGGTTTTCGGCGCGACCCGATTCGGATGCATTGGAAGCTACCGGTTCCATTTCGCCTTTGCCCATGGTAGTGATGCGGCTGCGGGCTACCCCCTGGGTCGTCAGGAACTGAGCCGCCGACCGGGCCCGTCGCTCCGAAAGCGACTGATTGTAGGAATCCGTTCCCTTGTCATCCGTATGGCCCACGATCAAAACCTCGGTGTTGGGGTACTTCTCCAGGCTGGCGGCCAGATCGCGAAGATTGCTCCGGGCATCCGGGGCCAGCTCGGACGAATCGAAGCCGAAAAGGATAGCCGAGTCGAACGTGATCTGGATGCCTTCCCCGACGCGCTCCACCTGGGCGCCTTCCAACTCACGGTCCAGCTCACGGGCCTGCTTGTCCATTTGCTGGCCGATAACGGCTCCGGCCGTTCCTCCAACCACGGCGCCGATGATCGCTCCCTTGGCCGTGCTTCCGGTCGCCTTCCCAATGGCTCCACCAACAGCCGCTCCGGCGCCTGCCCCCACCGCCGCACCCTTCTCCGTCTTGCTCAGGTTGGCGCATCCCGTGAGGGTGGTTCCTGCTATCATGAGGGAAGCCAGCAGCCATACCCAGCGTTGTTTCGTAAAAATGGATTTCATGGTTTTCATCTCGATATGTTGACTGAACCTTTCGTTCGCTCCTATTCAAGCTTGATGCCAAACTCGGCATGTCCGGTCTGGCTCAACCCTGCGTGGATCGCATAATCGACTGGTGCAATCGCCGCCGGATTTCCCTGTTCCGTTAGTTGTCAAGACCGTTATACTCTGGTGCGGTAGTACAAAGATCGTAACCACGCTCAGCGGGGACGCACCCGGGGTCGGAGAAAGCAGCGATGAACCGGGGGAAGCAGGCTCGGGGCGTTTGGCAGGATATTCCCGATCAAACATCGGTCGGGATAGGCCGCTACACCTGCGCCGTCGCTGCGAATGTTCGATCGCTCTGCCGTAAGTGGCCGAGATAAAGGCAGGTACAGACAATGACCTCCTCCTGGGCGCGAAACGAAACCGGTAGATCTAAAGGTGTATAGTTTATTGTACAGGTGGACCGATTTTTTCGCGGCCGGAGAGATTGGAAGGGATTATTACTTGATGATGCCTTTCCGTAGGCGTTTCTCTTGATATCTTGCGTTCTCTTACCGTTCTCAAGGCGCCAATTATTCACGAGCATCATGAACATAATCATTCCTATGGCGGGACGCGGCACGCGCGTTCGGCCCCACTCCCACGTAACCCCCAAGCCGTTGCTCCCCGTAAAGGGGAAAAACATCATCGAGCGGATCGTCGATCTGTTCAGCAAGGTGCTGCCCCGCCGCCCGGACAAGGCCGTATACATCCTCGGCCCCGACTTTGGAGATGACATACGGGAGCAACTGAAACAGATATCAGAGGCTCGCGGAATAGAAGCGCACTTCGTCGTACAGGAGGTAGCCCTCGGGACGGCCCACGCGGTTAGCGTCGCCGCCGAGTATTTAGTAGGGGAGGGAATCGTGGTGTATGCCGACACGTTGTTCGACATGGAATCGGGGGTGTCTCTCGAAGATGCGGACGTTATCGCCTGGGTGAAGCACGTCGATGATCCCCGCCGGTTCGGGATAGCCATTCGTGAAGGCGATCGCGTAGTGGCTTTTGAGGAGAAGCCCGATCAGCCGAAATCCAACGAAGCGCTCATCGGCATCTATTACATCAAGGATCTGTCCGCACTCCGCCAGGAGATCGATACGATGCTCGAACAGGACATCCGGGGCAAGGGCGGTGAGTTTTTTCTCACCGACGCCTTCGACCGGATGCTGAAAAAGGGCCTGGTATTCAAGACGGCCTCGGTTACGGAATGGCTGGACTGCGGAACGATTCCGGCCCTGCTCGATACGACCCGGTACATACTGCAAAAAGAGGCGGACGATCTCAAACAGGGCGATTACGAAAACAGCGTGTTGCACGAACCCGTATACATTGGGCCGGGCGCCCGCGTAATCAACTCGGTGGTCGGTCCGAACGTATCCGTCGAGGCCGGCGCCGAAATCACTCGATCCGTCGTCCGGGATAGCATCCTGTTTTCAGGGGCGCAGGTGGAGGGGGCCGTTCTCGACGAGTCGCTCATCGGCAGCCATGCGGTCGTACGGAACCCTCCCGGCAAACTGAACGTCGGCGACCACTCTACCATCGGTTGACCGGGTTATCCGGCGCCCATCCCGCTTCTTGCGTACGTGCTGAAGATCTATCCAACCACCGCCGAAACGAAGCTCGGTTTCGACCTCATACGGGAACGGCTCGAGCGGCACACCCGAAGCCGGCTGGGGCAGGCCCGGCTGGACAACATGCAACCCTCGACACGCCTTGAGTGGGTGCGCGAAGAGCTGGGCCGGGTATCGGAGCTACAGGAGGCATTCCGTTTCGATGACGCCGTTCCGCTGGATCACATCCTGGATGTGCGGGACGTCCTCCGCCGTGTCGCCCCGGAGGGAGGATTCGTGAGCCCGGAAGATTTGCTGGCGGTCCGGTTGGCGCTGAGCACCTTGCGCCTCACCCGATCCTATTTCGCGAACCGGACCGCCCGCTACCCCCATCTCGGGCGAGTGGCCGAACGAATCGCGGCCTACCCGGAGATCGAAAAACGCATCGCCGACGCGGTAGATGACGAAGGCCGCATACGCGACTCGGCCTCACCCGAGCTGCGCCGGCTGCGACGGCTCATCATTCAGCGCCAGGCCGACCTGCGGGAAATCATGCAGGCCGAGCTGCGAAAGGCTATCGGGCAGGGCTTCGCAACGGAAGACCAGCCCACCATTCGGAACGGTCGAATGGTCATCCCCGTGCGCAGCGAAGCACGGCGCAAGGTGGAGGGGTTCGTGCACGATGTGTCGGCGACCGGCCAGACGGTGTATATCGAACCTTCGGGATCGCTCGACCTGAACAACGAAGTGCGCGAGCTGGAAGCGCAGGAGCGCCGGGAGGTGGAGAGCATCCTGCGCGACGTGGCATCCGGGCTGCGGGCTCACCTCGAAGGGCTGCGTGAAAACGTGAAAGTACTCGCCCTGTTTGATCTGCTTCAGGCCAAGGCCCGCCTGAGCAACGAACTGGGGTCGGTGGCGCCGGCGCTCAACGATGCCGGGGTGATGGATATTCGCAAAGGGCGCAACCCCGTGTTGCTGCTCCGGTTTCTCCGGGCAGCGGAGGAGGATGGGGTTCACAGGGAAGTCGTTTCGCTCGACCTGAACCTGGGCGAACATTACCGGACGCTGGTCATAACCGGCCCGAACGCAGGAGGGAAAACGGTGGCCATGAAAACCGTGGGGTTGTTCGCGCTGATGCTTTCGTACGGTTTGCCCATTCCCGTCGATCCGCTTTCAAGCGGATGCCTGTTCCATCATCTCATCGTAGATATCGGAGACGAGCAATCCATCGAGGAGGACCTGTCCACTTTCAGTTCCCACGTTGCCAATCTGAAGTACATGATCCGGCATTCGAGCCCCGAGGCGCTCGTGCTTATCGATGAGGCCGGCACCGGAACCGACCCGGCCGAAGGGGGTGCGCTTGCGCAGGCCGTTCTGGAACACCTGACCCACAGCGGCGCTCGCACGATTGCCACCACGCACCACGGCACCCTGAAGGTGTTCGCGCACGAAACGGAAGGGGTCGAGAACGGCTCGATGCAGTTCGACCAGGCTACCCTGAGCCCGACCTATCGTTTTCTTTCCGGCGTCCCCGGTTCGTCCTATGCTTTCGAGATTGCCCGTCGCATCGGCCTGGACGGCGACCTCCTGGACCGGGCGGCCAACCTCGTAGGCAGGCAAAAAACGTCGCTGGAGGAGCTCATTGCGTCATTCCAGGCACGCACCCAGGCTCTGGATGAACAGCTCCGGTTGGCCGAGACCGAAGTCCGAAGGGCGACCGAAGAAAAGGAGCGGTACGAAGAGCGCTCCGCCGCTCTGCGCGACAAAACCGACGAGATCAGGCGGCAGGCCCTAGAAGAAGCCGACCGCGTACTACGGGAGGCCAACGCTCGGGTAGAACGGACCATCCGCCAGATCCGGGAAGCTCAGGCCGAGCGGGAGGCAACCCTCCAGGCGCGGGAGCAGCTGGATGCCTTCAAGGCCGACCTCGGCAGGAAACAGAAAGAACTCGACGCGCGAAGGAAAAAAATACGCCGTCCGGGCGGTCCCAAATCCGCCGGAGTCCCCAAAAGCCTCTCCCGTCCCATACAGGCCGGGGATCAGGTCGTGCTCGATGGAGGGACCACTCCTGCGGAAGTGCTCGACATAGCGAACGGCGAGGCGGCCATCGCCTTCGGCTCGGTGCGTATGCGCGTCGCACTGGACCGCCTCGTGCGTGTAGGCGGAGCCCGGCGGCAACAGGTTACCGTCCGTCAGGTGCAGGGCTCCGGCCAGACGGATATCTCTGCTCTGGGCGTCCGCAATACCGTGGATTTGCGCGGCAGGAGGGCCGATGAAGCCGTTCAGGAAGTGGAAATGCTGATCGATCGGGCGCTGCTGGCAAACCTGGATGAAGTGGAAATTCTCCATGGGAAGGGGACCGGGGCCTTGCGGTCTGCCATCCATGAGTATCTTGCCCGCCGCTCCGAGGTGGAATCGTTCGAGGATGCTTCCTGGAATCAAGGAGGTTCGGGCGTCACCATCGTGCGGCTCCGATAAAGCTGAATCCGACTCTCGCTATGGCTCGCATCGTTGTTACACGGCAACTGCCGGTCGCCGGCCTGGAATCGTTGACGAAAAAGCATGAGGTTGTGGCCCTCAACCCCTCCGTCGATCGTCCACTGACCGAGGAGGACCTGATGAAGGAAGCGTCTCGTACGGACGCCCTTCTTACCGTGCTCTCGGATCCCGTAACCGCCCGGGTGCTCGCTGCCGGTTCGACCCTGAAAATCGTGGCGCAGTATGCCGTAGGTTATGATAACATCGATCTCGATGCGGCTCGGGAGCGGGGCATCATCGTCTCGAACACGCCGGGTGTCCTCACGGACGCCACCGCCGATATGGCGATGGCGCTTCTTCTGACCGTTACCC
>CBDUBS010000113.1:0-11322 GCA_965365445.1 uncultured bacterium
GACCGCCGCAAAAGCCACGTTTGGCCCGCTCGATCCGAACAGCCGGTACTACTGGCGCGTGCGTGCGGCGGCGGGGAACAGCCGGAGCGCCTGGTCGGCGGTGCAGACGTTTCTTACCACGCCGGCCGCACCGGGAGTCGTAGCCCTCTCCACGCCTGCCAATGGCGCTGCGGGCCTGCGAGCCCGGGTCGAGATGACGTGGCAAAATCTCTCGTACGTTTCCGGATACCATCTGCAGGTGGCAAACAATCCGATGTTTGCCGATCCGGTCGTGAACGACTCCAGCCTTACGGAATCCCGATACGAGGTCAATCCCTTGCCCTACACGACCACGTTTTACTGGCGAGTTCGTGCGCTTTCGCCGAGCGGGAAGGGGCCGTGGTCCGGGACCTTTTCGTTCTCGACGGGCACAGGTACATCCGCCCAGGACGAAGGCGACCTCCCGACGGAGTTTGCCCTCCTGCAAAATTACCCGAACCCCTTCAACCCTTCCACCATTATTCGCTTCGACCTGGCCGCATCGGCGGACGTTACGCTCGCCGTATACGACCTGCAGGGACGCACCGTCGAGCGGATCGTAGCCGGAGCCTACCCGGCCGGGAGGTTTTCCGTGGAATGGAACGCAAAGAACCTTCCGAGCGGGGTGTATTTTTACCGGCTGACCGCAGGTGACTACACGGCCGTACGCAAGCTGACGCTGCTCCGGTAACGGAATGGCTGAAAACTGAAAACCGGCTCCCGATATACACTTCGGGAGCCGGTTCGTTTACACGCCTGCCGTCCGTTTACCGGAGCAGCACCATCGTACGCGTCTGCGCCTGCCCGCCGAATTCCAGTCGGTACAGGTACGTGCCGCTGGCTACATTGCTGCCCTGCGCATTGGCGCCGTTCCAGCGCAGGGTATGTTTTCCGGCTTCCTGACGCCCCTCGAACAGGTCGGTCACCTTACGTCCAAGGGCATCGTAAATGCTCAACCGGACCTGACCCGCCTGCGGCAACTGGTAGGCGATCACGGTTTCGGGATTGAACGGGTTCGGATAGTTGGAGAACAACTCGAAGCGTTCCGGCAACGCATCCTCTTCCGCATCCACGCCTACGCGGACCTGCATCCCCGATGCAGCGTCGATGTACACCGTCATCGTTTCCTGTCCGCTGAGGGCGGCATACTTCAGTTTCCAGACCGGCCGGAGGCTATCGCCGGGGAACAGGCCGCGGGCCAGTTCGGCGCTCACGAAAGACCCCAGCGAATCGTCACGATACATGGCTTCGGCGTCGGAAGCCTGCATTACGAGTTTATCGCTGTCGATGAAGCCGGTCGGCAGTGCCCTCTTCGACGGCATCATGTCCGGCGGAGCGGCGTAAACCAGCAACCCATCGACCACGTAGTACTCTTGATACCGATTCAGATTCTGGGAGTAAAACGTGTACCCCCATAACAGCGACTGACCCCCGGTGTTCAGGTCCGGAAGGACGGTGCGCACCTGCACCAGCGCAGCGTCGGCGGCCAATTCCACCGATTCCTGCTGCGCTCGGGCCAGACCGCTCTTGGCCGTTCGCGGCTCCAGATCGACGGCATTTCCGCTCTGCGCATCCACCAGATACACACGGTACGCTCCGGTAGCCCGGGAAGCATACGTAACTACCCAGAACGACGGCGAAGCATCCAGGCCCTCGAACCCGACCGCCTCGGGAAGCCGGACGAGGTAAGCCGAAACAACCGTTTGCGAACCAGTGGTCCGAAAGTCCAGCCCGCCGTTCCGTTCGGCAGCGGCTATGGCAACGTCCGAGTCGATGAAGGAGGTCGGCAGTGCGATCGGATTGAATGCAGTGGGAAGCATGGACAGCAAGAAACGCCCCCCGGTGAGCCCGGCCGGTGCGGCGACGACCTGATCCCCCTGCCGGATGACCAGGATAGGTGTTTTCGTATCGGTGGTCAGAAACAGGTACAACCATGAATCCGACACCCCGAAATCCGGTGAGATGTCACTCGAAGTGACGGCTACCAGGCGGGCCTCCGGATCGACCGCTCGGGCCACTTCCCGGACGCGATCGATCTGGGTGCGGGCGGTAGATTCGCCGGTTTGCGCATGGGCCGTCCCTGCGCCGAAGAGGCAGGCGGCCATCAAACCGGCATATAACGATTTTCGTACGGTATCATTCCACATAGGGTACTCCTTTATAACTGATTCACAGGAAGATTCGCCGGATAAAGCGAGAGCCGGGCTTTTCCGACCCTCGCTGATCCGTCAACCGGTATCGGGCGAGCCGGAATGCATCCGGCGCCGCACCGACGATCACGCGAGGAACAGGCCGGCTATGGCGAGCACCTGTTCCATCGTCAGCGGCTCGTCGAAGGCTTCCGTGATGATCTCTCGCGACAGGGGCGAGATCGTTGTAAGATCAACTCCTCCCTGCACGACATTTTCTTCCCCGTTATATACGGGCTGCAAGGCCGGCACGTTGGTCTGGTTCAGCGTTATCCAGGCATCCGGCATGGCATTGCCCGGCCCTCTCAACCGCCGTACTTGCGCGGCATGACGCGCCTCTACGGAGTGAATCTGCAAGGCCGTCGTCAGGATGGCGTCGTTTTCCATCAGCTTGGCGGCCTGGCCTTTGTACGCTCTTACGCCGGTATCCTCGAATCCCTGCGATAGGGCAAGAAACGTCGGGTAGTCCGTAAAGGGGGCGAACGTACCTTTCGACGTAAAATCGAACGTAGGCTTGGCCACGGCCGAAGCACCCAGCACGCTCTTTAGCAGGGCTACGTGCGCATCCTCGTGCTTGGAGATCTGCTGGAAAATCGGCCTCGTCTGCGCCGGGATCAAACCGGATGCGGCAAGGCCCTTCTGGTAGTACTCCGCTTCCAGGTATTCGAGCGTGAGCGCGAAATTCAGTACGTCCCGTATCTGCTGCGGGATCGCCTGTCCGAAGGCGTCGCGGGAAAGTACGCCGAGCGCTACCGGAATGGAGGCGGCTGCCAGTCCGATCCCGACTTTCGTCAGGGCGTCGCCGTGGGATGTTAACTCCGCCGTCAGTTCGGGGTCGATGGCGTCGGAAATGGGTCTATCGTTGGTCATGGAGTTCACCGGGATCAGGAAGTGGGAAGATTGGCGGCGGAAACGCGGGTAACGATGAACGGATCGGCCATGGCGAGCACATCCTTCGGATTGCGCGCGACATCCAGGCCGTTCTCATCCACTACGTCATCGCCCGCGAAGTACGTGGAGTTGGGACGAATCAGGTCCCGGATGGCCGAGGCGTGGCGTGCTTCCACCGAGACGATCTTGCCGGCGAGCAACAGGTAGCCGGGGTCCATGAGCAGCTTACCCGCCCCGTTGTACGCCGAGACGCCGAGGTCCTCGAAAACGCGGGCCGTACCCAGCACGCTGTTTCGGCTGCCGAAGTTGATCTGGCTGAAATCGACCTGCAACGCCGGTATAGCCTGGCTGCCGAGCGCGGCTTTCAGAAAATCCCGGTGGATCACTTCATGATCGCGCAGGTCGGTGAGTACGCGTTTCTCCTCATCGGTGGCGCCGGGGTAAAAGTTGTTGGCGACCCGGCTGTAAAAAGCGGCTTCGAGCTGCTCCAGGGCATACGCGTAGTTGAGCACGCCGATATCGCCGGAGCCCAGATCCACTACATCGCCGTCGGCGCCGCCGCCGGGTAAACCGAACAATACATCGCAGCCGGCCATGCTGCCGGCTACACCCGCTACGAAAAGACCTCCGGTAAATCGTCGGATGAACTCCCGGCGGGAGTTTCTTCCGCCCGCAGAAGGGTCTTCCTGCACGGCGGGTTGAGGGGGCATGGTAACCGTCCTGTTCCTCATTACTACCTCGTCATTAGAGTTGATGAACGGAGAAGCAGCCCCCTTGCATGATCGGTGTCATGATTGTAAGCGACCTGCATCTATCTCCACTAATACCTTCATGGTACATTCATATTGGCTGAAAATCAGCGCCGTAAAGTAACCATCATGTTATGTATATGGTTTTTTATCACTTAGCAAGTTCTTACCAGATGTTTTGTAAGGCTCCTGAACGCTTTGACACGGGTCCTGGCAGCGAATGCATCATGTGCGTCGCGCATAGACACAAAAAGGCCCCGATGCTCTTTCAGCACCGGGGCCTTTTTTGGAACCTACTCTATATAAGAGTCAGGCTTACTTCACCAGCGTCATCCGACCGGTCTGGATCTTCGTGGCGTTCGCCATCTTGGCGGTTACGCGGTAGAGATACGTACCGGAGGAGAGGTTGGAAGCGTCGAGCATGACCGAACGGCTCGCACCGGCGGCGATCGACTGCACCGGCACCGTCATGACACGGCGGCCGAGCATGTCGATAACTTCAATGCTGACCTCGGCGGTGGCCGGGAGATCGAAGTTGATCGTCGTGGACGGATTGAACGGGTTCGGATAGTTGCCCTTCAGCGTGAACTCCGTCGGGAGGTCGCTGTCGGCAAGCTCAACATCCGTGGTGATCTGGGCAACGTACTTCTGGCCGTTGGCGTCGAACGCTACAACCTGAACGCCCGTCGCGCCGGCCGCCATCGGAGCTACGAGGACGGTGAAGGTTTCCCCTTCTTTGCCTTCGAGCGCGAAGCGATAGACGTTGATGAGCTGGTTGTTGGCGTCGGCGTTCTCGACCGAGAGAACGAGCGCTCCAGGAGCGATGTTCCAGTAGCCCGTAGCCTGATTGAACATGAGGTTGTTCGCGAATTTGCGCGCAACCGCGTTGTTCATCATTTCATTCAGTTCCGTGATATCCACGGCCGGGCCGCCCGGTACGGCATGGTAGAAGAACGCCTCCATGTTGTCGGAGTCGTTGGCTTCTTCACGCGCATCGGCTTTGGTGAACAGCGTGACCGGGACGTTGTCCGTGGTCGCGACGGTTCCGGAGAGGATGAACACGTTGGCGCCGTTCTGGGCGAGGTTGACCCGGTTCGTCATGAGCGGGCTGGCCGTCGTCGTGTCGGCGCCGGAGGCGAACACGCGGATCGTTGCCGAGGCGGGCAGCGTCGTGAAGGACGTCGCCTGCAGATACGGCAGGGTCACCATCGTGAAGCCGTTGATGTAAACGTCAACCTTGCCCTGAGCGGCATCCGGGATGGCGTTGATGATCTGAACGCTGGCAACCGGACCGGCTACCGGGTTCTGACCGATGACGATCGGATCGAGGTTGCCCTGCGAAGCGACGGTAAGAACCATCGTAAGCGGGAACATCGACTGGTTGGTCGTCGACCACAGCTGGACACCTTCCTGAATCAGGGTGGGGATGCCGTCGATGTAGTCATTCGGGTTGAACGTATCGTCCGGGCCGCCGACCGCGAGGTCGTACGTGCCGGCCAGACGCCACGGGCCCGTGGTGGTCACCGCACCGTTGGCGCAGGAGCCGGGGGCGGCGATGATGCGCAGACGGTCGATGTCGTTGATGCCGACCAGACCCTGCACACCCAGACGGATGTTCGGGTTGAGGGCCGGGTTCTGGTTGAACGTTACGCACCAGGCAGCCTGAGCCTTGCGGTTCAGCGCCAGGTTGATGTTCTGATCGCGAGAGATCGCCGGGGTATTGATCGGCAGACCGTCGTTGCTCTCCGGCATGACACCCCAGGCGCTCACGGTAACATTACGCGTGTTGCCGAGGTTGTTGGGGAGTTGCAGGGTGAGCGGACGGAAGTACTGCGCTTCGGCCGTCTCGATACCGACCGGGAAGCGGTAGCCGCTTTCGACTTCGCCGCCGGTAGTGCCGCCCTGTACGATGTCGCGGTTCAGGAAGCCTTCAACGAAGCTGTTGGCTCCGCCGAAAATGATGGCGCCGAACACGACGTCGTTGGCAATGATCTGATCGCGGACCGGGTTCTCCACATACAGCGTGTTGGCGCCGGTCTCGATGTTACCCTCGACGAGAGCCAGCTGGCCCGTCGTGAGGTTTTCTTCTTCCATGCTGATGTAGCCGGCTCCCACGTGGAGATTCGACAACAGCACCACGTCTTTCGAAATGTCCGTCGTCGTCTTCGCGATGCCGAAGTTGTGCAACCAGGCGGCGCGGCTCATACGCTGGAACACATTCTGCACGTCGTTGCCGTCCATGACGAACGCGCCGCGCAGGATGTTGATGGCGCCGGTGCCGAGGCTGGTCACCACGTTCTCCGCCGTGACGGTTTCGGCCGTGCCTTCGAGGCGCAGATCGCCGCCCACGTAGATCAGGGCGCCGCCGTCGTTGAGCAGGTCGGCCGTCTCACGCTGCGTGAAGTCGTCCATCACATCGTAGGAGAAGTGCGCCACACTGCGGCGGCTTACCAGCTCCGCGAAGGTCGGCGAGCAGGACGGCAGGTACTGGCTGCTGCCGCCCGGCGCCCCGTAGAGCAACTGGTACAACCACGTCAGATCTTCTGGATCCGGGGTGGCGCTCATTGACGTCGGGATGCAAAGGCTGGTAGCCGGACCCGTGTAGAAGTCCTCCCAGTCGTCGTTGATCTCATTGAAGTACACTTCACCGTTTACATGCGTGAAGTCGCCGCGGAAGTTCAGCACGCCCTGAAGAATCTGCTGATTCGACGTAACGATGCCTTCGAAAACCGTCGTCGTGGCCGGATTGTCATCCACCGTAAACGGATCGGCGGCATTCAGAGAGACGTTCAGGCGAGCAGTGGCGCTGCCTTTGTTCACCTCAACCGAGGGCACGTTCACACTCGTCACCCGAACATTGTTCGCAATGTCGAGGCGGATGTAACCCAACAGGTTGCTGACGCCGGTGCCCGTAAACCGGACGAGACCGGACTCGGGGGAGGCGGAGATAACCTGACCTTTGTAGAAATTGGCAACCGTGCCGGCCACAGCGACGGGCAGACGGTAGTTGCCGATATCCTGACCAAAGAACAGGAGATCGTTCAGCGGGTCGATTCCCGGAACGACCGGGGACGTACGGACGTCGCGGACCGGACCGTTGATCACGAGATCGCCGGAGAGGTCGAGGACGTACGCGCCGATGTTCAGCGTGCCGTTGAGCGCATTCACGTTCACGGCCTGACGGTCGGCGGCCAGCATCACGTTGCCGTGAGCGCCGGCGATGTCGAAGTAGTTCCGCAGAACCACGTCGCCTACGCGGAAGCCGGCCGGCCACTCGTACTGCGTCGTGAGGTTGATGCGGTTGACGTACACCAGGTTGACGCGCGAAGCGGCTTCGGCGTACATAACGCTGCTGCCGCCTTCGGTGTCGGAGAACTCGGCGTCGCCGCGAACGAACGTAAACTCATCCGTGTCGCTGTCGCCGAGGGTGACGTCGTAAGTGTTCAGGTTGAACCGGCCGCTCAGGAATACGAAGGCGTCACGGATCGTGATGTCTTCGCTCAGCACGAGCTGGGCCGAGAGCGGATCGCCGGCCGGGGTCAGGTTAACGACCACGGTGCCGACGCCACCCGAGATTTCCAGACCGGTCGTGATCGAGCGGTCGCCGACGTAGTTGACCTGGAGCGGAGCCGTCGCTGCGGTGAACTCTTCACCCAGGATACGGCCGCCGCGGCTGATCAGGACGGCGCTGGAAAGATTCAGGCCTTCATCTTCCTCGATGTCCAGATTACCATTCTCGAGCACGAGGGCCCGGGTGATGGTCAGGACGGCCGTCGTATTGCCGGTAACGCGGTCGAGGTCGATGTTATCCATCACGACGAGGCGAGCGAGCGTAATCGACGCGTTGAGCGTGATGTCGTCACTGACGGCCACGGTGCTGATGACCGGGCTGCCCGTCGTATAGGCCGTGTTGACCTGGTTGATGACAACCGGGCCGTTGACCAGCAGGCCGCCCATGAGCTGCACGCTGGCTACGCGGTTGGCCGCCGTATTGCTGTTCACATCATACGTGGTCGTGCGCTCGATGTTGAGCACAGCGCCGCCGTCGAGCGTCAGCATTTCGTCGAACACCACGGGATCGGCATTGTCCGAATCATCCAGCAGGTCGATGCGGCCCGTACCGTATACGCGAACCATATCCTCGAACATGGTCCCCGAGTAGGTCCGGAACGTGCCCTGGAGGATGTCTACGGTTCCGGTGACATTGTCGAGCACGTTGGCGATGAGCGCTGCGTCGCCGCCGAAGATGCTGGTGTAGGTCGTGTTGGCGCCGATATTGAGCGCCGGGCCGTCTACAACCACGATGCCGTCGAGCTCGGTAGCGTTCGGAAGCGTCATCGCGCCGCCGTTTACCGTTACGCCCAGCAATTCCGTCCATTCGACTTCGTTGCCGAAAACGGCGCCGCTGCCGAAGCTGGTGGAGTTATTCTGGACCGTGAGCACGTCGATCGTGCCGTCGCCCATCGCGCGGAACCGCTGCGAACCCACCACATTCAGCGTGATCGTGCCGGTGGTGCCGGTGATCGTGCCGTCGATGTCGAGCATCGGGGCGCCGAGCGAGCCGGTGGCCACGTTGGCGACCGCCTGGAACACGAGGTTGTTCGAACCGACGTCAACGGTGCCGTTGGCGTTCACATCCAGCGTGTTGGTGATGAAGAAGTTGGAGGTCGCGCTGCCGTCCACGTCGTCCGTCAGGTTGACACTGCCGGGGCGGTCAACGATCAGGTTGCTCAGCGTGAGCGAGCCGCCATCACCAAGAATGTTGATGGACGCTTCGGACGACGCCGTCGTGAACATGAACGTCTCGTCGGTGAGCGTAACACCCGAGGGGATGTCGATCTCGTTGGCCCCGCGGAACTCGAACATAAGGCCGCCGGCTACCGGGAACGGATCGCCTACGGCGCCCGTCAGGTCGAGGCGGGTGTTGCCGAGGAATACGAACTGCGTGCGGCCCGTGTAACCCGTCAGGTTGGCGAGCGTCACAGGAACCGTACGGTTGAACACGACCTGCGAGCCCTGTACCACATTGACCACACCGGCCCCGGTGGAAATGGACTGGTCGTTCAGCGTGATGCTGCCCGTCGGACCGACATCGGTGTTGCCGTCCTGGGTGACCGTGCTCGTGCCGCGCAGGTTGACCTGGCCGTTGATGCTGACTTCGGTACCGGCAGCGTAAATAACGTTGAAGTTGCGACCGACGATCGAACCGTTCTGCGTTACCGCCAGATCGTAGTTCGTGTCGTTGGTGCTGCCTTCGCCGATGGCAAGCGTGGCATCCTGGCCGTTGATCGAGCCGGAAACCGTCATCGCCGTACCAGGAGTTCCATCCTCGGATACATACGAGAACACGATCTCACGCAGGCTAACCTGCACACCGGCCGGGACCACAACGACGCCGCCGTTAAGGACGGGAGCCGTTCCGGCATTAAAGCCCGGGTTCGTGCCGTCCCATCCGCGGATCGTCTTGGACTGATTGATCGTGACGCTCTGGCCGGCGAGGCTGTACGTGCCGGTTTCGAGGGCCACGGTCGGGCACGAAGCGCTCGTCAACGCCGCCACGAGGCCCCACTGCGTGCCGACGGTCGTGGTGCTGCCCACGGAACCTGTCGTCGTCAGCGTCGGAGCCGCAAGGTCGACGTAGCAAACCGACTGGGCCTGCGCCGCGCTCGTGAAGCCGAGCAGGACGAGCACAAGCGCCAGAAGCTTTGCCGTGATTGGTAGTTTTTTACTCATGTTGGATGAGTCCTCCAATGAGTTAATAAAAAATGTTGATTGCCGCCGTTTACCGAAGCGCCCGGCGACGTGTGGCCGATGACCCCCGGCCGGGGTTTAGGGGTGAAAGAAAGGGTTGAAAGTGTCCCATGCATCTGCGCCGATTTTCCTCATCCGTACCGCTGGAAAAGCTCACCATCGCACCGTGTAAAGGATGACCGGGCAGAGGGGCCTGAGATACGCTCTGTGAAATTCATACCTCAGTTTGGGTCACGAAAATAACCGTCGCTACAGGGAATGTCAAGGCGGCTCGTTCCTACTCACCCGGCTCGCCCCGGCGATCCCGAGAGGATATCTATCGGGGTTTTTGCAGCCCTGTCGCCTGATTACTCTCCTTCCGCAACAGCCGTGCCGCATTCGTGACAAACCGGGTTTTTGCGGCAAGATCGCCCTGCATCCGGGCCAAGGCGGGTTATTTCTCGTACCTCCTTTCGGCCGCAGGCGCATGGGGGCGAGAAAGTCCGGAGAAGGACTGCGCAAACCATGCGCACATCTTGTTACCCCTTCGTATCACCAGTTCATCCGGAGCCCCACGGATCGCCCGGAAGAATAAGGTGTGAACGTAACAGATGTTTCAGGATTGATGTATTCGCCCTCCGGCGCCCCGAAGATGAGCGCATCGACGTAAGCCGCCGCCCACACCACGGCGGCCCCTACGAGCAGCCCGTTGCGGGTGCGGTACCATCCGTTGGCATCGTCGTAGCGGCCGGGCACGAGATCCGGGTCCGTTTCCGCTTCGTACCGGTCTAGCCGGCGCCGGTAGGTGAGATGCGCGGCGGCGGCGGCCCCGGCCGCGCCCAGAAAGGCGGCTCCAAACAACCCCCCCTTCACATGATCCCGCTTGTACCATTGCCCCCAACCCGGCAGCAGCATGGAGCGCAGGGCGGCGGCGGGCCGCGCATCCTGCACCGCTATATAGCGGATGAGCTGCGCGTCCGTTCGCTCCCCGGCCAGGGTTTCCTCTTTCAGGGCGGTAAAAAAGCCTCGAATGACGGGAGAGACGAGCACCGGATCGAGCTCGAGCGACGGGTTGAGCGAAAGGGCGGCCATGAAATGGGTGCGAGCCCCCTCGGGGTCGTTCTGCGAGTAATCGATGAGCGCCAGGAAAGTATGGATCTCAACCAGTTGATCGGGGCGGAGCCCGTTTACCTGTTCGAGGATGGTCCGGCCGAGGCGTTCGGCCAGGGTATAATCCAGACTCTCGTAAGCGGAGCGCACCGGCTCCACGGGGTCATCGAACGACGACTGCCCCCAGGCAGGGAGGGCCCTGCCGCACAGGAGGAAAATAAGCAAAGCAATACCGGCCGTCCGCATCGCGCACCGTGTAGCCATGATCGGTTAACTGCGAATCGGAAAGGTAGGACAGGAAGGGGGATAATAACCAGACGGCGCCCCGCTTTCTCTCAGGGTCACCCCGCACCCCGCACTGCGGGACAGGCTCGATGCGGGATCTCGTGAGGGTTGATGCCTGCCTGAACAGATTCCGGCTCGGGGGCCGGAATGACGTATTGGGGGGCCGGATCGACTTGAAAAAGAGGACGGTCGGATGGCGCGGCCGGAAACACCTTCCGCGCGGAGGTCAATTCTTCCCGTCGAGGCGGAACGGCAGGCCCGGAATGGTCGTCGCGGCAGAGACGGGCACGAGCAGGTCGGCCTGCGTGTAGAGGTCGATAAACGGGATGCCGGCGCCGCCGTCGGAGATC
>CBDUBS010000114.1:0-11106 GCA_965365445.1 uncultured bacterium
ATCGTTCGAGCAGGCGGTGGTGGGCATCTTTGGTGCTCGTCGTATCCAGGTCCATCCGGATGACGGCCGCTTCCGGGAAAAGGCTTCCCAGTTCCTCTTCGATGCGCTGCGTGCCGGCTCCCAGCATGTCGAATGCTCGCTCTCCGCATTTCGGGCAAGACCGGGGAATCCGTTCGGCTCGTCCGCAGTAGTGGCACCGGAGCTGCCGCAGGGGTTTGTGGTACGTGAGGGTTACGGAGCAATCGGGGCACAGCGGCGACCAGCCGCACGCTTCGCACTCGATGACCGGGGCGTACCCCCGACGGTTTTGCAGCAGGATGATCTGTTCCTTGCGCTCCAGTCGCGCCCTCACGGCCTCCTTCAACGAGTTGGAGAGGCTTCCGTCGAGCTGGTGTTTCTTGCGCTCGAGCGTCAGATCGATGATGGAAACGCCCGGCATCGAAGCCGCCGTACCTCCCCTGACGGGCGCACGCTCCGGCATCTCGACCAGCGTATATTTTCCCCGGCGCGCGTTGGCGTAGGATTCAACGGACGGAGTGGCCGACCCCAGAATGCACACCGCTCCGCACCGCTGCGCACGCATCACGGCGACGTCGCGGGCGTGGTACCGGGGCGCCGGGTCATGCTGTTTGTACGAACCTTCGTGTTCTTCATCCACCACGATCAGGCCCACGTTTTCCAGCGGAGCCATCACGGCGGAACGCGGCCCGATGACGACGGCGAAGCGGCCGTCCCGAAGCCGATGCCAGGCATCGTACCGTTCGCCCGGACTCATTTGCGAGTGCATCACGGCGATCCGGTCGCCGAAATGCACCCGGAATCGCTGTACGGTTTGAGGCGTCAGGGCTATTTCCGGAACGAGAATGATGCCCGTACGGCCTTCTTCCAGCACGTTCTTGAGCGCTGCGATGTAGACTTCCGTTTTTCCACTGCCTGTCACGCCGTGAAGCAGAAAGGTTTCGAACCGTTTTGCATCGATAGCCGCCTGTATAACCGCGAGCGCTTCTTTCTGCGCCGGGTGGGGCGTCCGGTGCGCCCCGGCGGGGTTGACGGGCCGGGTCAGGTCGAGGGGAGCGCGGAACACGTCATGGGATGTTTCTTCCAGAATGCCCCGGTTGATCAGGCTCCGCACGACGGCCGGTGTGGCTCCGCTTCGGGCCAGGACCAGTTCGCGTGCGGGTTCCGGATCGCCCCCGATGGTCAGTGCGATGACGGCGCTCAGCACTGCCTGCTGTCGCCTGCCTTTAAGTCTTTTTACCTCCTCCTCCGCCCGGTGGATATCGGCAAAGGGGCCGGCCAGCCGAAGGTGCGGCCGCACCCGCGCCCCGGTGCGGCCCGGTCGCAACGTTTCTTCCAACCTTACCAGTCCTTCGCGCGCCAAGCGTTGCACCACCTCTTTCGTCGCCCCCCGTACGCTCCGGCGCAGGGTTTTCAGGGATACCGATAGGCGGCCCTCCATGTGTTCCAGTACCGCCCGCTCGCCCGGAGGACGCCGCACCCCGGCTTCGACCGGCTTCGCGGTGCGGGTGATGCGGGTTTCGGACGCGATATCGGCGCCGGAAGGCAGAGCGGCGCGGATAGCTTCTCCGTGGCTGCACACGTAATAGTCGGCGATCCAGCGGGTCAGTTCGAGCAGCTCGGGCGTAAGCGAGGGCCGCTCGTCCAGAACCTCCAGGACATCTTTATACTCGCCGGTGGGGCCCACGGCATCGCTCAACCCGACGACCACACCCGTCAGCACCCGGGGGCCCAGCGGCGCCAGGACACGGCAGCCGGGCCGGACGGATTTCCGGAGCCCTGCCGGTACGTAATAATCGAATACCGATTCGACAGGCAGCGACAGGGCAACGTGGGCGATCACGGTTCCATCCGGTTGATGATACGGTCAGGCCGTGGCGTGGAGGGCCTGACGGAGTCGCCGGATGTTCTCGGCTACCGGGAGCGGGCCTCCGAACACGGCGCTGCCGGCTACGATTACGTCCGCGCCGGCCTGCACGACTTCGCGGATGTTATCCGGCCCGACCCCCCCATCCACCTCCAGGAAGGCGCTCGATCCGATGCCGTCGAGCATGTTTCGTAGTCGCCGGATCTTCTCGGTGCTCCCCGGAATGTATTTCTGGCCGCCGAAACCCGGATTGACCGACATGATGAGCACCAGATCTGCATCCGGCAGAATCTCCTCCAGGGTCACCAGCGACGTGGCCGGGTTGAGCGTTATACCCGGTCGGGCCCCTGCCTCGCGGATCTGCTGAACCGTCCGGTGCAGGTGCCGGGTAGCTTCCACCTGAACGGTGATGATGTCCGCACCGGCTGCGGCAAACGCCTCTACGTACCGCTCCGGCTCCTCGATCATCAGGTGCACGTCCAGTTTGATCCCGGTTTCGTCCCGCACGGGCTTCAGCGCCCGAACGATCAGAGGACCGAACGATATGTTCGGCACGAACATACCGTCCATGACATCCACGTGAATCCAGTCGGCGCCTCCGCTAATAGCCTCACGTACGTGGGCCTCCAGGCGGGTGAAGTCGGCGGCGAGGATGGAAGGGGCTAGTTTGATCATGGGCCTGTGCACCGTAGCAGAGTAAAGAGTTGACCGTGTTCCTGCAAAGGAAAAAGGAGCGCCCTACCCGTGGGACGCTCCTTTCGATTCATTCCGATTTTTCCCGGTTTCAGAAAATCGCCTCGAACAGGGCTACGCCAAATGCGACGACCAGCGTGTTCACCAGCGCGATCGGGAGGAGATACTTCCAGCCGAGCGTCATGAGCTGGTGATACTTGAAGCGGGGCAACGTCCAGCGAACCCAGATGAAGAAAAAGGCGAAGAAAGCCACCTTGGCCATCAGGCTGAAAAACTGGAGGATGCCGAGCACGAGGCTACCTTCCAGCGCCGGAACGGCGGCCAGAAGCAACGGCTGGAACGGGATCAGGTAGCCGCCGAAAAACAGCGTTACGATGACGAAGGACGCCACGAAAAAGTTGACGTACTCCGCAAGAAAGAACATCCCGAACTTCATGCCGCTGTATTCGGTGTGGTACCCCCCTACGAGCTCCTGCTCGGCTTCGGGAAGATCGAACGGAGCCCGGTTGGTTTCCGCGAAGGCCGTTACGAGGAACAGGGCAAAGCCGACCGGATTGCGAAATACGTTCCATCCGAGGATCGCCCAGCCGGAAGCCTGGCTTTCCACGATATCCATCGGGCGGAGCGACCCCGCAATGAGCACCACCGATACCACGGCAAGGCCCATCGAAAGCTCGTAGGAAATCATCTGCGCCGACGAGCGCAACCCGCCCAACAGGGAGTATTTGCTGTTGGAACTCCACCCGGCGAGCGTTACCCCGTACACCGCAATGGAGGTCAGAGCCAGTACGACGAGTATGCCTACCTCGATATCGGCGACCACCACACCATAGGCGAACGGAATGACCGATATGGTGGACATCGCGATGGTCACCATGATGACCGGCGCGAGTGAGTGGACGAACGCGTTGGCGGCGGCCGGGCGAATATCTTCCTTCAGCACGAGTTTGCCGACGTCCGCGAAGGGTTGCAGGAAACCGGCCGGTCCGACCCGGTTGGGCCCCGGCCGGTTCTGGATGAAACCGGCCACACGGCGCTCCGCCCACACGAGCACCGAAGCCGAGACGAGCAGCAGGTTGAGAATGAGGAACCCGATGATGGCGATCCAGATCGGTGAAAGGTCCATGTCCGGAGCGGTTGTCGAAGGGATGAGGGTGGGAAGTTGAATCAGGCCGCTTGTTCGAGCCCGGCCAGCCGAACGCCGGAGAGCCCCATGGCTTTGTAGGTAGCTCCCGCGAAGGCCGGTATTTCGCGGCTGATTTCCTGCATGACGGCTTTCGGGCCGTCGTATGCCATTTCGAGCCCGAGGAGACCGGCGAGGTCCGGGAGGATTTCCCAACCGGGTTTGCAATCTATTCTGTTGGCTTCGTTATACCAGCGGTCGAAGGGGGTGCCGTGCATGTCCTGCCGGTTCTTGCCCATTTCCAGTACGAGCGTTCGGTTGACTCCCCGTATAGCTTTCGCGGGCCGTACACGCTGGGCGTGACCGTCCTGGTTGACGTAGGTGCCCACCGTTTCGACCACCATAGCCGCCGGAAACGCCACCGTGGCAGCCGGTAGCGCAGCATTGGTCGTGTGGTAGTGGTGCAAAATCAGGGGGATGCCGTTCATATCCGCCGTGGTGAACACCCCGGCCCCCACGGGGTCGTCCTCCAACACGTACACCAGGTCTATATCGCCGTTGCGCAAGGCCGCCCGGATTCGTTCACCGTCGGCGGGACTCATGCCCAATCGCTCGCATCCGGCGGCATTCGGCGTTTTATCGTCGGTAACGAGCCAGCCGTCCCCGGCGCCCGGAACGATGTGCGGCAGGTATACCGGCGCGGGGGCCCCCAGCGACCGGGCCAGTTTCATGAGCAGGTAATTATCTTCTACGGTAGCATAAGCCGATCCGATGAAAAGGATACGCTCTCCACGGGCCGAGCGGAGCAGTTCGGCGGCCCGTGCATAGGCCCGTTCCCACGCAGCCCCTTCAACGCCGTCCACGGACGGGCCGGCGGGACGGTTTTGATTGAACATCGGGTAGGCCAGGCGGTCCTCGTCGGGAAGCCAGTATTCGTTCACGTCCATATTCTGCCGGGCCGTGATGTTCACCACTTCGTTATCCTTCACCCACACCATGCAGTTGGAGCCTTTAGCATTGGTAACCGTGATGGAGGGAGTCTGGCTGACCTCCCACACGCGGGCGCGGAAGCGGAAGTCGATGGATGTGAGCGCCCCGACCGGGCAGATGTCGATCACGTTCATCGAGTAGGGTTCATCGAAGACGACCCCGGGAGGGGTGAGCGGATAATTCTTGACGCCGCGGGAAATAATGGTGAGCTGATTGCTTTTGGATATTTCCGATACGAACCGGGTGCAACGGGTGCAGTTGATGCACCGCTCGGCATCCAGCATGACGTTCGGCCCGAGGACGACGCGTTTCGGCTTTTTGACCTTCCAGAATTCGAAGCGGGAGCCCTCGGGCCCGTATTTGTACGACTGGATCTGGAGAGGGCAGTGCCCGGCCTGGTCGCAGATGGGGCAGTCAAGCGGGTGGTTGATGAGCAGAAATTCCAGGTTATCCTTCTGTGCGCGGGCTACCAGATCGCTGCCCATGTGCGTTTTGACGACCATGCCGTCGGTGATGTCCACCGAGCAACTCGTCATGAGCTTGGGGAACCACTGGATGACGGGTTTCCCGTGTTCGTCGAGCCTGGGGGATTTCGTCTCCCGGTCGATGACGGGCGTTCCGATTTCCACCAGGCACTGCCGGCAGTTTGCCGGGATCGACATGGCCGGATGGTAGCAAAAATGCGGCAGCTCGATCCCGAGGTTCAGGCAAAACTGAAGCAGTTTGGGCCGGCCTTCGTAAGCGTATGCGACGTTGTCTATCGTAACCGTTGGCATCGGTGTAAGTCAGTCTCCGTGTTCATTGTGCGACCAGAAAGCCGGTTGTCACCAGGCTGGGTTTGCAACGGGCTTCAAATTCCTCGCGGAACCGCTCGATGGTATACCTTACCGGCCAGGCGGCGGCGTCGGCCAGGGCGCAGACGGTGCGCCCTTCCATCTGGGTGCAGAGATCCAGCAGCAAGTCGAGGTCGCGAAGGCGACCTTCGCCTTCATCGATTCGGGTGACGATGTTTTCGAGCCAGCCGGTGCCTTCGCGGCAGGGAGTGCACTGCCCGCAGCTTTCGTGTGCATAAAAGTGGGTGATACGCCGCAGAAAGGATACCATGTCCGTATCCTCGTCAAGAATGAGCATACCGGCGGTGCCCATCATGGAGCCGGCTTCCCGGAGGGAGTCCGAATCCATGGTGACGCCTTCGATCTGGTCGGCGCGGAGGACCGGGGTGGAGCTGCCGCCCGGCACCAGGGCTTTCAGCCGCTTTCCGCCGCGCATCCCTTTCGCCACTTCATCGATGAGGTCCGTGATGAGCATCCCGGTGGGGTATTCGTACACGCCCGGCCGGTTTACGTGCCCGGAAATGCCGTACAGCACCGGCCCGGTGTGTTTTTGCGCTCCGATACGGGAAAACCAGTCCGCTCCCCGGGCTAGGATGAGTGGCACGCAGGCAAGCGTCTCGACGTTGTTGATGGTCGTGGGAGCGCCCCACAGACCTTTCTGGGCAGGAAAGGGCGGCTTGATGCGGGGGTAGGCCCGCTTGCCCTCCACCGATTCCATGAGGCTGGATTCCTCGCCGCAGATATAGGCTCCGGCTCCTTTATGGATCACGATGTCCATCGAGAAGTCCGAGCCCATGATGTTTTTTCCGACGTATCCGGCCCGGTACAGCCCTTCGAGTTCGGCTTCCATGTGCCGGATCCAATCGGCATACTCCCCGCGTATGTACAGGTAGCACCTATCGATCGTCATGGCATACCCGGCCAGCAGGATGCCCTCGAACACCAGATGCGGGTTGTACTCCATCAACTGCCGGTCCTTGAAGGTGCCCGGCTCGCTTTCGTCGCCATTGCAGCACAGGTACCGAGGCTTCCCGGCTTCGGGGGGCGGCATGAAGCTCCATTTCAGGCCGGTTACGAAGCCCGCCCCGCCCCGCCCGCGTAGCCCGCTGGCCTTGACCGTTTCGGTAATGGATTTCTGATCCCACGTAGAGCCGGTCAGGACGTCCCGAAGGACGCGGTATCCACCGTGCCCTTCGTACACGTCCAACCGATGCAGATCGCGTACGGGCGGGAGGAGCACCCGTTCGTACCGGCGCCAGTCGCCTGCCTTCGATATACCTCTTTTCGATTCCATGCTATACTGTCAGATGGGAAGGGCGGTGCTTCAACGGAGCGTTTCGGAGACGGGCGGGGTTATGTAAGGCTCGACGGCGTCCGCATCGGAGCGGCGGTTGCCTTCGAGTTCCTCCTCGTCCTGCGGCAGCGTCACCGACGCAAACCCGGGCATTTCACCTCGCCCCAGCGCCTCGATGAGCCGGTCGATTTTTTCGGGCGTCAGGTTGTGTACGTAGGGTCCGTTGGTAACCTGAAGCATGGGCGCGGAGCCGCACGCCCCCAGACACTCGGCTTCCTGGATGGTGAACAGGCCGTCGGGTGTGGTTTCGCCCTTGTGTATGCCGAGCCTGTGTTCGAGATGGTGGAGCATGTCGTATCCCCCGCACACCTGACAGGAAAAACAGGTGCATACGTCCAGCACGAACCGGCCTACCGGCTTCTTGAAGTACTGTGTATAGAACGTGGCGACCCCGTACGCCTGGGCGTAGGTCATCCCGAGTTCGTCTGCCGTCAGGCGGATCACTTCGGGAGGGAGGAAGCCGAATTTTTCCTGAGCCAGCCAGAGCGCTTTCATGATGGCCCCTTCAGGTTCCGGGTACTGCTCCCGGTAGCGAGCCAGGAGGGCTTTTTCCTCGTCGGTGAAAAATAACTCGCCCTCCGGTACGGCAGGGGCGCCGTCGAGATCCGGCAGGGGGGAGACGGGTTGCTTTACGAAATCAGCCATGCTTCAATATGCAGCGCCCGACGTGCGGGTCGGAATGGTCATTTATCGGATTCACCCATGACCGGATCGACCGACCCGATCATGATGACGATGTCTGCTACGAGACTGCCCTCCATCATATACTCCAGCCCCTGCAGGTTGGAGAAGCTGGGAGCTTTGATGTGGGCGCGCCACGGACGTCCGGTGCCGTCTGAAACGAAGTAGAAGCCCAGTTCTCCTTTGGGCGCTTCGATGGCGTGGTACGTTTCCACTCCTTTCGGCGGCGCCATCCCCACATCGGTGTACACGAAGTCGTGGATCATGCCCTCCATCGAATAATACACTTCGTTTTTGGACGGGTAGGCGGCTTTGGCATTATCCGTGCGGATAGGCCCGCGAACGTCGTTCAGGCGCTCGAGGCATTGCCGGATGATTTTTACGCTTTCGCGCATTTCCTCGAAACGGACGAAATACCGGGCCAGCGAGTCGCCTTCGGTTCGCATGGGGATTTCGAAATCCACCTGGTCGTACCGAAGGTAGGGCTCGAACCGCCGGATGTCGTACGGAATGCCGCAGGCGCGGAGGTTGGGGCCGGTCATGCCCATTTCAATGGCTTCTTCCGCCGTTATGAGTCCTACGCCTTCGTTGCGCTCCAGCCAGATGCGGTTGCGGTTGAGGAAATCCGCCCAGCCTTCCAGAACGCCGTCGAACCGATCCACGAACTTTCGCACCAGCGCCAGAACGGCAGGGGAGACGTCGGTGGCTACGCCGCCGATACGGCTATGGGAAACGGTCAGCCGCGCCCCGGCCATCTCGTCGTAAATGTGGTAGATCTCCTCGCGCTCCTGGAAGGCCCAGAGGAATACGGAAACGGCTCCGGCGTCCATCAGACCCACGCCGAGCCAGATCAGATGCGAGGCGATGCGGGCCAGTTCGCTGCCGAGCATCCGAATCCACTGGGCCCGCTCCGGCACGTCGATGCCGGCCAGTTTTTCGACGGCCAGGCACCAGGCTACGTTGTTGGAATAGGAGGAGAGGTAGTCCATGCGGTCCGTGTACGGCATGAACTCCTGATACGTCTTGGCTTCGGCCAGCTTTTCCAGGCCGCGATGCAGGTACCCGATGTCGATGACGCACTTCTCGATCAACTCGCCGTCCATCTTGACGACGCACCGGAGCACCCCGTGCGTGGCCGGGTGTTGCGGCCCGATGTTGAGGATCATCTCGTGCTCGAGCGGGTCGACGGGCTCGCTATCCCGATCCGGGTTGTTCTGGTCGTCCAGCCAGGAGTCCTTACTGAGCAGGCGTTTGTAGATCGCCTCGTTGTGCCGGGGCCAGAACTGGAAGGCCGTACCCAGATCGACGCTTCCTCCCAGCAAGCTTCCTCCGATGTTCGAGGTGGACATATCTATACTCGTATAATCCGTCGGATTGCGGTTTACGGATGGGTCAGGCCGGGCGTCCGTTCGTTTCCGGTTCATCGAAGCTGCTGACCGGCCGGGAGCCTCTGGCCGCCGGGAACGGATCGAGCGTCAGCCCGCCCTCGGGTGTTTGCGGAGGCAGCGGAAGCGACCCCGGAATGCCCAGCAGGGGAAATTCCTTGCGCAACGGGTGGTACTCGAAGTCCTCCGGCATGAACATCCGGCGCAAATCCGGGTGCCCGTCGAACCGGATGCCGAGCATATCCCAACACTCGCGCTCGTGCCAGGCCGCCGCCCGGTAGATTGGGGTCAGGGAGGGGGCTGCCGGATTCTCCTCGTCCAACCTGATTTTCAAGCGCAAACGCTTCATCCCCTCGATGGAGACGAGGTTGTACACCACTTCGAACCGATCTTCATCCGTGTCCCGGTCGTTCCCGTGGAGGTCCACGAGGTAGGTAAATCCGAAGGTCGATTTCAGGTAGCGGCACACGTCCAGCAACCGCGCCGCAGCAACCCGCACCGTGTGCTCCGCGGCGTACAGCGTCACGTCGTGGATGTCGGTACCGAACTGCTCCTGCAGGCCGCTCACGACGTCCGGAAGGAACGTGGTTTTTTTGGCGTGCGGGTTTTCATCCCGCCCGGCCGCCGGCGGATCGACCGGGGTAAACCGGAACTTCAGGGTTTCCGGCTGCTCATTCGTTACTTTAACAACGTTTTTCAGGTCGTCGGGCATCGTCGTTTTCGGGCGGCTTATTTCTGGTTTTCCAGAACCTCGGGGGTGATTCGTTTGACACCCTGCGGCGCAATGACCAGGGGTGATGCGGCCGGTACGGTATCCCGGACGGCGCCCCGGCTGTAATCGTTCGACATCGTGTAATGGTTGCGGATCTTCTCCTGTATGTCCAGGATGGCGTGAAGCAGGGCCTCCGGACGCGGGGGGCAGCCGGGGATGTACACATCGACCGGCAGGAAATTATCCACGCCCTGAACCACACCGTAGCAGCGGTGCGGCCCCCCGGCGGAGGCGCACACGCCCATGGCGATGCACCACTTCGGGTCGGCCATCTGATCCCAGATGCGCCGGATGGCGTGCGCCATTTTGAAGGTAACCCACCCGGCTACGATCATCAGATCGGCCTGGCGGGGAGAAAACCGCATCGCTTCGCTGCCAAACCGGGCGATGTCGTACTTCGGGTCGGCCGAGGCCATCATCTCGATAGCGCAGCACGAGAGGCCCATGGGCATCGGCATGAGCGAATTGGACCGGGCCCAGTTGGCTACGGCATCCAGGCTGGTCGTCAGAAAGCCTTCTCTATTTACGTGTTCCATGGTCTATCTGATGTCAATCGTGTGGGCGGCATGTATCTGCCGGTCGGGTTTCCAGTTAAATGGGATCCGATCCCGGCGGTTTCGCCCTGCAATCCGATTTCGGGATGCGCAGGGCTCAGTTGAAGTCCAGTCCTCCTTTTTTGATATCGTACAGCAACCCTATCGCGAGGATGACGATAAAGAGGACGACGACGCCCATCAGCCCGAGCGCCGCCCCGTTTTCGAGGAACGTCCGGTAGCCGACCGCCCAGGGGTAAAGAAACACCACTTCGACGTCGAACACGATGAAAATCATCGCCACGAGATAAAACTTGACCGAGTACCGCTCCCGGGCCGTACCTACCGGGTCCATGCCGCTTTCGTAGGCGGAAATCTTGATCCGGTTGGGCCGTTTCGGCCCGACCCATTCGGCGGCTTTGAGCAGGGTAAGCGCCAGGCCGACGGCCATGGCGATCATGATGAGCAGCGGGATGAAGTCGGATAGCATGGTTCGGGCCGGCAGAGGATAAAGGCCGTAAGATCGGGTCAGCGGTTCGGCTGCAACGAAGCAAGGTACCTCACCCGGCTCTCGGTGTCAACGAACCGGCCGGGGAAGGGTCATGTTGTTGCATTCCCGGCGGGTCAGAGTCCCACCCGCTCGAACAGGATGTCTACATTTCGGATATGGAACGCCGGGTCGAACAAGTGGTCCAGTTCCTCCTCCGTAAGGTGTTCGCGGATCGAGGCGTCCTCCGATAGCAGGGGGCGGAACGGCCGCCGTTCTTCCCAGGCCTGCATGGCTCTGGGCTGTACCCGGTCGAAGGCTTCTTCGCGGCTCAGGCCCTTCTCGACGAGGGCGAGCATAACACGCTGGC
>CBDUBS010000115.1:0-11030 GCA_965365445.1 uncultured bacterium
GGATTTTGCTCTGCCGGGACGATCCGGCCCAGCGGCGTGATGCGCTCGCCCGGGCCGGGCGGCCGCGTCGGGAAGTTGCCGACGGACACCGCCGGATCCCGGTCTTTGGGAACGTAATGCACGTGGTCGCCGTGGGGAATCTCGTCGTACGGTTTTCGGTTGAACACCCCGAGGGCGTCCGCCATTACAAAGCCGAAAAACAACCCCGCTACGAGGAAGAGCATCCAGCGGAGGCCGATATGTCTTGACATCATTTTGTGAACCGTTAGCTACCCTGTTGCCGTTGGCCCTGTAACCCGCCAGCGCCGGATTATTTCCCTCCTCCATCCCGATGATGTTTCGCCTTACCGGATTCATCGCCTTTTTCGGGTTGCACCTGCTTTCGCCGGCAGGGGCGTTCGGTCAGTGGGCCTCCCTCGGCGGACGCATCGCGGCGGCGGATAGCGGGCAGGAGCTTCCCGGCGTCCACGTCGTTTTGCAAAGCGAAGACGGGGAGGAACGAGGTACGGTAACGGGGGCCGGGGGTCTTTTTGCCTTCGAGCGCCTTACGCCGGGCGCCTATCTGCTGCGGGCTACCTACGTCGGGTTCGAGCCGTATTCCGATACGTTACGCCTCGAGTTCGGGCAGCGTTCGAACCTCGTCGTGCGGCTCCAGCCCGCCGACGCCCCGGTTGGCGAGGTGGTCGTGGAGGCCGAGCAAAACACGACCGGCGAGGCGACTCCCGGCCTTACCACCATACCCCCTTCCGCGCTGGCGCGTGTGCCCATGCCCGGCCTGACGCCGGACCTCGCGGGGTACCTGCTTACCCTGCCCGGCGTGGTTAGCGGCGGCGATACGGGCGGCCATTTGTTCGTAAGGGGCGGCGCCCCGGTGGAAAACCTGGTTCTGATCGACGGGATGCCGGTATACCAACCGTTCCACATCGTCGGCTTCTACTCGGCGTTCCCGGCGGAAATCGTGGCGCAGGCCGATTTTTATGCCGGCGGCTTCGGAGCGCGCTACGGCGGCCGCCTCTCGTCGGTCATCGACGTTACTACGCGCAACGGAAGCAAGGACCGCATCCGGGGGGCCGCCTCGGTGGCTCCTTTCCTCGGCTCGCTTTCGCTGGAACTGCCCGTGGCGCCCGGGAAGGTGTCGGTGCTGGCCGTAGCCCGGGAGTCGATCATCGAGCGGCTGGCCCCCGACCTGTTCGGGAAGGACATGCCGTTCCGCTTCGGCGACCGCTTCGGTAAGGTGCATGCGTATCTCAGCCAGACGAGCCGCTTTGCCGCAACGGCCCTTCAGACGAACGACGAGGGGCGGATAGTGGAAGCGTGCGGAACGGACAGACAAACCGGGTGGAAGAACGAAGCATACGGCGGGCGCTACACTTACCTGGCCTCGGAATACCCGCTGCTGGCGGAAATAGCGGTGTACGTGACGCGGCTCCGCAGCACCGACCGGCCCTCGAGCCGCCCCGAGCGCCGGGCCGAAGTAAGCGGCAACCACGGGGAAATGCGCTTCGTGTACCTGTTTGGCGAAACCCAGTTCGAATTCGGCCTCTTCGGAAGGGCCAACCATTTCCTGTACGACCTCGGAGAAACCACGTTCGCGCTCGATGAAAACGTGTCCGAGGGGGGAGGATATTTCGAGTCCCGGTTCCGAGCCGGCCGGTCGTGGCGGATCGAACCCGGAGTGCGCCTCCACGGATTTTCGAACAGCATCGGAACGGTCGTGGAGCCGCGCCTCCGGCTTGCCTGGACGCCCGGCGGCCCGCAGGCCAATCAATCTTTTGGCCTGGCGTGGGGCCTCTACCATCAGCAGATCACCGGCTTGCACAATCCCCGCGACGTAACGGATGTATTCATTGCCTGGCAGCCCGTTTCGCGGCGCACCACGATTCCCTCGGCCCGGCATACCATCCTTACGTGGCAGCGCGCTCTGGCGACGTGGCTTCACCTTACGGCCGAGGGCTACCATAAATCATTGAAGCATCACCTGTTTGCCGAATACGACGAAGCCACCGGCATCCCGGCGACCACCGAAAACATAGACGGTGCGGCCCGGGGCCTGGATGTACGCCTGGAGGTCATTCGGCCCGCTTTTTACGGCTACCTGGGCTACGGGCTGGCCTCCGTCCGGTACGACCCGAACGAAACCGCCGACCTCACCTCAGCCGGCCGCCTGACGATGCCGTTCAACCCACCGCACGATCGGCGTCACCAGATTCATGCCCTGTTCCAGATCGAACGGGGAGCGTACCGGGTTTCGAGCCGGTGGCAGTTCGGCTCGGGGCAGCCGTTTACTCCACTTCATGGGTTTTACGGCAACCTGGCGACCGGCGCTCCTTCCCGCGGGTTTCACGACGCAGCTGGGCGGCCGGCGCTTTCCTTCGGACCGCCTTTCAGCGCTCGCCTTCCTACGTACCATCGGCTCGACGTATCCCTCGAACGTACGTTCCGTTTGCCGTATGCCACCCTCACCCTTCAGGCCGGGGCCATAAACGTATACGATCGGCCCAACGTATTCGATTACGACTTTTTCTCAGGCGAGCACGTCCGCCAGCTTCCGTTCATTCCCTCGGCGGGTCTCCTGGTGCAACTGCCATGAGCAAGGCGAGGGTACTGATAACCGCCCTGTGGACCGTGGCCCTGTGCTCGCTCCCGGCGTGCGACGCCACAGTCGATCCGCTCGACGAGCGGCATAACGGCGAATCGTTTTACCTGTACGGGTACCTGGATAGCGGCGCAGACACCCAGTTCGTCCGGGTGCAGCCGATACGCGCCACAGCCGGCGGGCAGCCGGGAGCCACGCTCGATGTGGATGTCGCCACGACGGAGGCCGGCTCAGGCGCTCGGGTCCCCTGGCGCGATTCGCTGATCGTACTGGACGACGGGACGGTGGGCCATTTGTTTTTTGCCCCTTTCCGCCCCCAGCCGGGAGGAGCCTACCGGCTGGAGATCCGGAGCCGGACAGGCAGCCTTACCCGCACCGAGACGACCGTACCGGCTCTGGCTCCCGAAGCACAGTTTTTCACGATGACCTCGCCGCTCGGTCCCCTCATCGAACGAATCGTGTGGACGGGGTGGCCGGCCCCGCCCGACGAAGTCGAGGTCGTCTACACGGTATCGCCCACCCTCTCCGAGCTACCCGTCCCCATTGCAATTGCCTACGAGCCGCTGCGTCGGCTGGATGGAACCGTTTGGGAGGCCGGAATCGATCTGGCGGCCGATGCGCGTAAAATCAGAGCCCGGCTGGGTGTGCCCGATAATTATCGCCTGGCTGCCTTGTACCGGGTTCAGATCCGCCTGAGCCTGTACAGTCCTGATTGGCGCGACCCGGGCCGCGCTTCGGCCGTCGAAAACGGCGCCGGGTTTTTCGGCTCGGTAGGGCGGTTCACCCGATCGGTTCTGCTGGAACCTGCCACGCTCGATCGGCTTGGTTTCATCAACCGTCAGGAGCTTCCCTGACCTGTTCCGTACCGATATCTCAACGCATCATAGAGCGGGTACGTGTGGCAAAATTGTCCGTCCGTTCGTATGCTGTTTTTTTGTCGTTCGTCCCGTCCGGCGTTTACACATCTCGATATCATGGAACATCAGATCTGGTTCAACGGGGAACTCGTTCCCTTTGCCGACGCAAAAATACACGTCCTCTCCCACGTCGTTCACTATGGGTCCTCGGTGTTCGAGGGCATCCGGTGTTACGCTACCCGGCGCGGTTCCGCTGTTTTCCGGTTGCGGGAGCACATGCGCCGCCTCGTGGACTCGGCCCGCGTGTACCGGATGGAGATACCTTACGGGCTGGATGATCTGTGTGAGGCCACCCTGCAGACCGTTGCGGCGAGCGGGCTCAAATCGTGTTACATTCGTCCCGTAGCGTTTCGCGGATACGGACCCATGGGCGTCAACCCGCTCAAGAACCCCGTCGAGACCGCCGTGGCCGTATGGGACTGGGGGGCCTATCTGGGCGCGGAAGCGCTGGAGCAGGGCGTGGACGTCGAGGTGGCTTCCTGGAACCGGATGGCGCCGAATACATTTCCTGCACTAGCCAAGGCGGGAGGCAATTATCTCAATGCCTCGCTTGTCAAGATGAACGCCGTGCTGAACGGGTACACCGAAGGCATCATGCTCAGCACCGACGGCTATGTGGCCGAAGGCAGCGGCGAAAACCTGTTCCTGATTCGGGACGGCATCATATATACCGCTCCTACGAGCGTATCCATCCTTCCCGGCATCACGCGCGACGCAGTCATTACCCTGGCACGGGAAAAAGGCTACACCATTGAAGAACGTCTTATCCCACGGGAAATGCTGTACCTCGCCGATGAGGTGTTTTTTACCGGCACGGCCGCCGAGATCACTCCGATCCGGTCCATCGATCACTATACGGTGGGCAGCGGGGTTCGGGGCCCCATAACGACCGCCCTGCAGGAAGCCTTCTTCACGGTGATCCGCGACGGAGAGGACCCGCACGGCTGGCTAACGTTCGTTCCCGTCGAGGAAACCGCCTGAGCCGGCACGGGGTCGTATGGGCAACCCGGGCCGACTGCTCATGCCGGCCGGCGTGATACTTATAGTCGCCGGGGGGGTCATGCTGGTCGTTTCCCGTCTCAGCGGGATCCAGGGGCGGCGGCTGCCGGGGGACGTGGTGTAGGAACGGGGCAACCTGCGGCTTTTTGCCCCCTTCGGTACCCTGCTCGTCGCAAGCCTCATTCTGACCCTGCTCGTCAACCTGATCATCCGGTTTTTCCGGTAGGTTCCAGCCGTCCTTCCGAAGCCCCTTCGATCAGCGCGTGCGCCAGATCGTGGCCGAGATAGCGGTCCATGGCCCAGTGCGCCCCGTAAATGAGGGGTGTAATGGCTACCGAGATGATGAATTTATAGGTGTAATTGAACAGAGTGATCGCCAGGATTTCCGCAAAGGCCAGTTGTCCGGCGAAAGCCACGATCAGCACGATAAACGTATCGAGGAACTGAGAGCCGAGCGTCGATCCGGTAGCCCTGAGCCATAGATAGCGGCCGCCCGTCAGATTTCGCAGCCAGTGGAACAGAGAGATGTCGATGAACTGACCTACCAGATACGCTGTAATGCTTCCGGCGATGATGCGACCGCTTACGCCGAATACGGCCGTAAAAGCGTCCTGCGGCACCGGGGAGATGGGCGATGCCGGAACCATCATAGCGATCTGCAGGAGCGCGAATTCGAACACGATCATCGCCATGCCCACCAGCGTGACGAACCGGATGCCCTGCTTTCCGTAGTACTCGTTCAGTACATCCGTTACGATGAACGTAACCGGGAAGGCGATTACACCGGCCGTCATGACGACCGAATCGAAGGTGACGCCAAGGAGCGTGACGGCGAAGGGTAAATCGAACGCCGTAAAAAACTTGCCTGCCGTCGCCTCGGCTACCACCAGCGCGGTCAGGAACACGGCGGTGCATACGACGAAAAGCTTCTGCGGGCGGCTGAGCGTGTAGAAGGTTTTCGTCAAGGCAGGGCCGGATCAGGCGGTTTGATCGGTGCGCAGAACTTCGAGCAACCCGATCAGTTGCCGCAATTCGTCCGGGGAGAGATGCCGGGTCAGTTGTTCGACGAGCCCATCGATGCGGTCCTGCATTTCCGAGAGCAGCCCCAGCCCTCTGGATGAGATGCCCACGTGAACTACGCGACGATCGGTATCCGAGCGCTCCCGGACGATCAATCCGGCTCGATCGAGCCGGTTGAGCAGCCTGGTTACGTCCGGTGTTCGGTCCAGCAAGCGCTCTCCGACCGCCGAGCAGGTCAACCGGTTCGGGTGGCTTCCCCGGAGGATCCGGAGCACGTTGTATTGCGCCGGCGTGATGCCATACGGAGCCATAGCCGTCGATAACTCGCCCATGAGCCAGTTATTGGTAACGACTACGTTCAGCATCGCCTCCAGAGAGGTCGAAGGAAACCGCTCCTGTCTGATCAGATCGGATAGCTTCATGGGGGTATAAGATGAGCCGGCCGCCGCTTCGGAGATGAAGCGCCTGTTCAAGAACCGTTCTGAGCGTCCGACGTTCCATCCGGTTGCAATCCAGATTTTTCGAGAGCGTTTTCAGCCGGCGCCGTCGCACCGGAATCAGGCCATAGCGAGGGTAAACGAAAACGAGGATCCTTTCCCCGGTTCGCTTTCGATGGTCAGCCGGCGGTCGTGCGCGGCCAGGATGTGCTTGGATATGGCCAGGCCCAGTCCGGTGCCCCCCTCGTCTCGCGAGCGGCTTTTATCCACACGGAAAAAACGTTCCGTCAATCGGGGGATATGCTGTGCAGATACCCCGATCCCGTCGTCCACGACGGATACCCGTATTTCCGAACCGGACGCTCGGCTGACGCTTACTTCGACGAACCCGCCGGGGTTGTTGTATTTGATGCCGTTATCTACCAGATTGGTAAGCACCTGCCGAAGCCGTTCGCGATCACCCAAAACGGCGGGGAGGGAATCCGGCACATCGGCCCGCACGGCGACGGCTTTCGCTTCCGCCGCAAGCTGAAACCCTTCTACCACTTCCTGAATGAGCCGTCCGATCTGGAACGGCGAGGAGGTCATCTTGAGTTCGCCCGTTTCGATCCGGGCGATCTCCGACAGGTCGTTGGCGAGGTTGCCCAGCCGCAGGGCGTTTTTCAGGATGATTTCGACGAACTTCCGGTTTACCCGGGCGTCATCCAGCGCGCCGCTCAATAGCGTCTCGGCGAACCCCTGCACGGTAAAAATAGGGGTTTTCAGTTCGTGCGACACATTGCCGAGAAACTCGCGCCGGTAATTCTCGATGCGTTTGAGTTCGGTTATTTCCTTCTCCGTAGCCCGGCCGGTACGGTACACCTGCCATAATAATGCATTCAATTCGTCGCCTCGGGGCACCTGCGCCGCTTCGAGTTCCGTAAACCGCCGGTCCCGAATTTGCTTCAGGGTGGTGTGCGCCAGATTGATGCGCCGCACGACCAGCCGGTTTACCACCAAATAGGTCATGGCAGCGGTCAGAGCGGGCCACATCAGCATACCCCACCCGGGTCCTCCCGGATCGAGAAACCCCACCGCCGCCATGAGCGCGGCGAGGACTCCCGCCACCCCGAGAGCGATTTTTACGGAAAGAGACCGGACCAAAAGGGGCAACCTTCTGAAGTGCATGTTACGGATGGAATCCGACGCCTTATTCGACTGAGCCGTTTCTACGGAATTCGTAGCAAGCCCGGGTACGGCATCCTCCATGAGCGCTGGTTATCCCTGCATGAAGCGGTAGCCCACCCCTTTTACCGTTTCCACGTAGTCGGCGCCGAGCTTTTCCCGGATTTTACGCACGTGTACGTCTACCGTGCGGTCCACCACGTAGACCTCCCGGCCCCACACCTGATCGAGGAGCTCCTGCCGGGAGAATACCTTGCCGGGGTGCGAGGCCAGGAAATGAAGCAACTCGAACTCCTTTCGGGGAAGTCGGAGCTCTATGGTTTCCCGGCCGATCTTCCGGAATACGAGATACCGATCCCGGTTGATCTCCAGGTTGTGCACCCGGAGCAAATCCGGCGGCGTATCGCGGCGCTGCAACCCGCGCAGGAGCGCCCGTATCTGGCTGAGGAGCACCGGAATGGAGACGGGTTTACTAAGGTAGATATCCGCCCCCACGTCGAGGCCCTGCACCTGGCTTTCTTCGTCCGTCAGGGCGGTTAGCATCAGAATGGGGATGTTGCGGAGCGTAGCGCTCTGCCGGAGCCTGCGGCACGCTTCGATGCCGTCCATGCGGGGCATCATAATGTCCAGCACGATCAGGTCGGGGCGCTCCGCTTCGGCTTTCCGGAGCGCTTCGAGCCCGTCTCGGGCTACCCGGGTAGCGAAGCCTTCCTGTTGCAAGTTGTACTGGACGAGGTCGAGAATATCGTCTTCGTCGTCCACCACCAGGATGGTGGCGCCGGGGGATTCATCCATACGAGTAGGCCGGGCGGCATAGGTGAGCGCTTGCGGGTACAACAAAGCAAGGTACGGTGGGGCTCCCCGATGAAAATAACGATACGATTAACAATTCCCGCACCGCACCTGAGGCCCGCTTCCGGGAGTATGCAGCGAATTTACCCATCCGGTCCGCCGGATCCACCCCGCGCCGCTCTCCAGAACGGCGACACACGAGAAACCCCGGCCCCAGGCGGCGAGCCTGAAGCCGGGGTGAACAGGTTTCTACCAGGCGTATTACGAAAATCCTGCCGTTACGGCGCCTCTGCGTAGCGAACCGTTTTGAGGTAGTCGATGCTCTGCGGCATGGCGGTCAGAGGATCGGAGGTTTCGTCTTCGATGAAGAAGTATTCCACCCCGACATCCCGGGCAGTGCGGAGGACGGAAGCGTAATCGATCATGCCCTGCCCTACGGGGACCTCCGTGGAGTCGGCGTTTGCCCGGCCGGAGTGGTCGTTGGTGGCCGTACCGGGCTTCATGTCCTTGATGTGCATGAGTTTCCAGCGGTTCGGGTATTTCTGCAGCAGGGCAACGGGGTCCTGGCCGGGCCGTGTCGCCCAGAACACGTCCATTTCGAACACGACATTATTCGGGTCGGTTTCGCTGAGGAGCACGTCGAACGGAAGCACGCCTGCCGCATCCGGCTGAAATTCGAACCCGTGGAGGTGGTAGAAGAACTGGAGTCCCCGCTCTTTAGCAGCCTGGCCCCATTTATTGAAATCGGCGGCCGTTTGCCGGGCATTTTCGACGGTAAAGGGCGCTTCGTGGGGTATGGAGGCCGTGCCGACGTATTCGGCTCCGAGCGCCTCGGCTTCGGCGAGCACCTTATCGAGGCTGTCGCGCCATATGTTGTAACCGACATGCATGGCGGCGGCATCGAGGCCGGCGTTATCCAGCTCCTGCCGGAATTGTTCGGCGGTCATGCCGTAGGTGCCTGCCAGTTCGACCTGGTCGAAGCCCAGGGCTTTCACTTTGGCGAGGGTGCCCGGTACGTCCTGTTTCATTTCGTTGCGGACGCTCCAGAGCTGCACGCCGAGCGGTCCGCTGAAGTCGCCGGTGTACTGGATCCCCGACGTGTCGGCGGCGACCATGTCGCCCGCCTGATCATCCGTGGCGCAGCCGCCGACGAGGGCGGCCAGGCAGAGGGCGGAGCCCAGAAGGATAGAAAAACGCTGCATAACGAAAATTCGATTGAGCCGGTTGCCTGCCGGTCGTGTTTCGACCGGCGCCTCCGGACCGTGAGGGAATAAGAAAGGGCTACCCAGAAACGTACACACCGGCCGGTCAAATTGCAAAACAGGGCGCTCGTCAGGTACGGGCGGCTACGGCCAGACCGTTCGTGACGGCCGGTTCGACGTGAAGAGGCCGGGCGGCTTCGGCGTAACAGGTTTCGGTTTCCGCAATGCGCACAACGAAAGAACGTATCCGGAGTTCTTGGAAGGCGACGGCCGCCTCGCTCACGAGGTAATCCGCCACATACGAGCACAGGTTTTCGGAGGTGGTATCGAAGGGCAACACCACATATTTCCAGCCTGTAGGACGGATCAGGTTCAGTAGAACCGTATCGTAGTCCGCGATGAGGGTTGCGTGATCCCAGGCATCTACCAGCGGCTTGATGACGCGCTTGAGGTGCTTGAAGTCCATCACCATGCCGCGCTCGTCCGGTTCGCCTTCAAGCTCGACCCACATCCGGTACGAGTGGCCGTGCAGGTTCCGGCACTCACCTTCGTGCCAGGGCAACCGGTGCGCCGCCTCCCAGTGAAACTGCTTCGCTACTTTCATGCGACTGGTTTGTGTATAAATGACGATTATTTCTATCCCTGACCGCGTAAGAACACGGAACGCCGGAGCGGGTTGCACATCCACACCGTATTCATGCCCGTTCCCGATCGCGCTCGTTTCCTGCCTGACAAGTATCTTTAGTTGAGGAGCGGCCCGGGTGATTGAGGGATTTCAGCCGTCAGGTCGTCTCTACCAGAGACATCCTTTATCACTGCAGATGGTCGCCATGCCCCGACGTTTGTTCTTTTTCATTCTGGTTTACCTCGTCATGCCGGTCAGCTCGGCCTCGGGGCAGGCGCTCGATTCGCTTCAAGCGTCGTTCCGCACGCCGCCGGACGAAGCGCGGCCCATTACGTGGTGGCACTGGATCAACGGGCACGTTACGCGCGAAGGAATTACGGCAGACTTGGAGGCCATGAAAGCCGCCGGGCTGAGCGGCCTCCTGCTGTTCGACGTGCATTTTTCCGGGCAGGAGGGTTATTTCGCCAGGGCCAACCCGTACCCGGAATTAATGGAGGAACGCGGGCCGGTACGCTTCATGTCCCCCGAGTGGTGGGACCGGCTCGAACACACCATGCGGGAAGCCGACCGTCTCGGGCTGACTTTCGGGTTGCACAATGCGGCCGGGTGGTCGCAGAGCGCCGGGCCGTGGGTGGAACCGCACGAATCGATGAAGCAAATCGTGTGGAGCGTGACCGGGGTTGAGGGACCGGGCACGCGGACGCTGGTTCCGGCTCGGCCGGAGGTTCTGGAAGGATTTTTCCGCGATATCGCCGTCGTGGCCGTACCGGCAGAGTCGGCGGTCCAACCCTCCGAGGCCATTTTCGTCGGCTCGCCGGAGGCCGATGCCCTCGCTCTCATCGACGGCGACCGGGCTACCGGCACGGTGATGGATGCGGGCGGTCGGGCCGCCATCCTGGAAGTGCGTTTCAAGCAACCTGCTCCCATCGGCGCCGTCAGCATCGACCTGATCAACCCCAATCAGGTAGGCCCGCGTGAAGGGTTGTCCCTCGAAGCCTCTGGAGACGGACGAACGTTTCGTCCGGTCGCCCGGTTGCCCGTTGCGTTCAAAATGCGTAGCGCGACCCATACCACAACCATGTCCTTTCCGGAGATAGAAGCCAGGGCGTTCCGCATCGTGTTCGAGCAGCTGCCCGGCATACGGATAAACGAAGTCCGGTTCCACACCGCTCCCCGGATTCCGCTGTGGGAGCAACGGGCCGTGTACAGCCAGCGCCGGGAGCATGGCGGGGAGACGCCCCTGTACCGGGAGTACGGCGTATCGGACGATACCACCGG
>CBDUBS010000116.1:0-10944 GCA_965365445.1 uncultured bacterium
TCCCCGGAAGTGGCCCGCCGGGTGCAAGCCGATATCCCTGATGAGGACGAGTATATGGGCCCGGCCGCGGCCCTCGTCGGGTCGTCTGCCGTCGAGGCTTCCGCCGAAATTACCGGCGACGATGCATTGTATGCCCTCGAAGATGACGACGGGGTCGAGCACGACCGGATTGAATCCGGACAGATCCTGGGCCTGGCGCTGGGCATTCTTGCGGTGCTGGTCGTGGCCATTCTGGTCGTCATCCAGTGGACGAGCCTCCGCACGCAAAATGTACTTTCGTCGGTTTCGGGAACGTCCGGCTATCCCGAACTCAGAGAAAACCGGGCTCGCGCGGCCGAATTACTCTCGGGCTACGGCGTAGCCGAGGAGGGCGCCTATCGCATCCCTATCGATCGGGCCATGGAACTGATAGTAACCGAATCGTACCACAAGGAACAGCCGTCCGGGAGGTCGGAACTTCCCTCTGAAGGTCGGGATTAGACACCGCATCAAACGTCTGGGTAGTGACGCAACGCAAGAACATGCCTCGGGTTGGTACGTGGATCGCACGCCTGGCCGTGCTGGCCGTGTTGTGTCTGGCTCCCGGAAAAAGCCTGGCGCAACCCAGCGGGCAGGTGCTGGACGCTTTCCAGGGAGTCGGGGTGGAGGAGCATCTCGGCGAACCTGTTCCGTTGGACGTCCGTTTCCGGGACGAGCACAACCAGGACGTGTCGCTGGGTGATTATTTCAGCGACGGCAAACCCGTTCTCCTGAATCTGGTGTACCACAACTGCCCGATGTTGTGCAACCTCATCCTGGACGGACTGACGGCTACACTGAAGGAAATGGACTGGGCGCCGGGCAATCAGTTTGAGATCGTGACCGTCAGCTTCTCTCCTATCGAAGGGCCGGATGTGGCGGCCCGGCAGAAGCAGCGCTACATCGATCTGCTCGGCAAACCGGAAGCGGCCGCCGGCTGGCATTTCCTTACCGGTACGGAGGCCTCCATTCAGCGGCTGGCCCGGTCGGTCGGGTTTCAGTTCAAATGGGTGGAAGCACAGCAGGAGTACGCCCATCCGGCGGTGCTGGTGTTCGTCAGCGGGGAGGGCATCATCAGCCGGTATCTGTACGGACTCGAATATCCGCCCCGGAGCGTCCGGAGCGCCCTGGTAGAGGCGTCGGAAGGCAAGGTCGGCAACCCGGTGGATCAGTTGATCCTGTATTGCTTTCCATACGATCCGGACGCCAACTCCTACGTTCCGCACGCCATGAACATCATGAAGGTGGGCGGTGTGCTGACGCTGGTTCTGGTTGGCGGATTTTTACTTGTATTCTGGCGGAGAGAAGGTCGATCCGTCAGGGAAGCGACCGAGATGAACGCCTGAGCCCTCGAACGGGCGCAGCCTGCTTGCTGCAAGGCCGCCCGATTTACGTTCAACACACGCCGGCTTTGCCGTCGGCATCGACCTGGATCTGACGATACATACGTTATGGGAGAAAATGGCAATGTCTGGTTGCCGGAAGGGGCATCCACACTGGCGCCCTCCATCGACAGCCTGTTTTACTTCGTCCTCATCGTAAGCACCATCCTGTTTGTCGGAGTGGTGGCGGCGATGGCTTACTTTGCCATACGCTATCGGCGGCGGAACGCATCCGACATCCCGAGCCCGGTGCACGAAAGCCGCCTGCTCGAAATCTCCTGGGTGGTCATCCCGACCATCCTCGTGCTGATCGTGTTCAGCTGGGGGTTCCGCCTGTATGTGGAACAGGGGGTGGCCCCACCCGATTCCTACAAAATCCAGGTGCAGGCCAAGCAGTGGCTCTGGGAGTTCGAGTATCCGAACGGCGCAAAGGCGGTCAACGAGTTGCGGGTGCCCGTGGATCGCCCCGTGCAGCTGACTATGAGCAGCGCGGACGTCATCCACAGCCTGTTCATCCCGTCCTTCCGCGTCAAGTACGACGTGCTCCCGAATCGGTATACGTCGGTATGGTTTCAGGCTACCAAAACGGGCGAGTACGACCTGTTCTGCACGGAATATTGCGGCACGCAGCACTCCGGGATGCTGGCGAAGGTAATCGTCCTGACGCAGGATGCATTCAACGAGTGGCTGAAAACGGGCGGCGGCAACTTCGAGGACATGCCTCTGCCCGAATACGGAGCGCTGCTCTACGAGCAGCAGGCCTGCGTAACCTGCCACAGTGTGGATGGAACGCCGAAGGTCGGCCCGACATTCAAAGGGTTGTTCGGGAAAAACGAGCAGACGGAAAGCGGCAGCATTACGGCGGACGAAAACTACATTCGGGAATCGATCATCGAACCGCAGGCCCATATCGTGGCCGGGTATCCGCCCGTCATGCCGAGTTACGCCTCCTTGGACGAACGTCAGGTGTCGGCGCTCATCGCGTTCATCCAGGAGCAACAGTAATCATTCGATTTCGGCGTTACGGGCGGCTCCCGGTTGCCGAAACGGAGTAAGACCACCATGCTGGAAACCAGAAATCCCTCCTTGGGCGCTGCCGTACGAACCGCCCCTCCCGCGCAGGTTCAGGTCAACTACCTGAACCATGATACGTCCATCCGGTCGTGGCTATTCACCCTGGACCACAAGCGGATCGGGGTGATGTACGCCGTGACGCTGGCCCTCGTGTTTCTGATCGCGGGTGTGCTGGCGCTGCTCGTGCGTACGGAGCTTGCCGCGCCCGGCGAAACCATCATGGACCCGGACGCCTATAACCAGATCTTCACCATGCACGGGGTGCTGATGGTGTTTGCCTTTCTGGTGCCTTCCGTGCCGGCCATCCTGGGCAACTTCATCCTGCCGATGCACCTCGGCGCGAAGGACGTCGCGTTTCCGCGCCTGAACCTGGCCAGTTACTACGTGTATATCGCCGGGGCCATCCTGATCATCGTGGCGCTTCTGGTAAGCAAGGTGGATACGGGGTGGACGTTCTACACCCCGTATTCGTCGCGCGATGCGGGCGCTTCGGTGTTTTTCATGACCATGGCCGTGTTCGTGGCCGGGTTCTCGTCCATCTTCACGGGCATCAACTTCATCGTGACGGTGCACAAGATGCGGGCGCCGGGCCTCACCTGGAACCGGCTGCCGCTGTTCGTATGGGGCCTTTACGCCACCAGCATCGTGCAGGTGCTGGCTACGCCTGTGCTGGGCATTACAATGCTGCTGCTCTTTCTGGAAAAAGCGTTGCGCATCGGCATCTTCGATCCGGCCCTCGGCGGCGACCCGGTTCTGTTTCAGCACTTTTTCTGGTTCTACTCCCACCCGGCCGTGTACATCATGATTTTGCCGGGCTTCGGCATCATCTCGGAACTGATGGCGACGTTTTCGCGGCAACGCATCTTCGGCTACCGGGCCATTGCACTGTCTTCGGTCGCCATTGCGTTATTGGGCTTCTTCGTGTGGGGGCACCACATGTTCGTGTCAGGACAGTCGGCCATATCGGGCATCCTGTTTTCGCTCATCACGTTCCTGATCGGCATCCCGTCGGGCATCAAGGTGTTCAACTGGATCGCGACGATGTATAAGGGGTCCATCTGGATGCAGACGCCGATGATCTACGCGCTCAGTTTCCTGTTCCAGTTTACCATCGGCGGGCTTACGGGCATCGCCGTCGGGGTGCTGGCCCTGGACGTGCACTTGCACGACACCTACTTCGTGGTGGCCCATTTCCACTACGTCATGGTTGGGGGCATGTTCATGGCCTTGCTGGGGGGGCTGCACTACTGGTGGCCCAAGATTACCGGCAAAATGTACTCCGAGGTCATGGGCCGGATTTCGGCAGTCACGGTGTTTATCGGGTTCAACCTGACGTTCTTCCCGCAATTTATCCTGGGCACGAAAGGAATGCCGCGCCGGTATGCGGATTACCTGCCCCAGTATGAGCCGTTGCATCTGCTCTCCACGATAGGGTCCTACGTACTGGGCATCGGGCTGTTCATGGTGGCGGGCTACCTGCTTCATTCGCTCGCCAGAGGGCGGTGCGCCCCCTCGAACCCCTGGGGCGCGGCCACCCTGGAGTGGACGAATGCCACCTCGCCGCCGGCCCCGCATAACTTTACGCACACGCCCATCGTTACGCACGGCCCGTACGATTTTCACTGCGTCCCGGATCTGGTTGGAGGAGACGGGGCGGGCGATGGCAGCGTGAGGCAAACGGCTTCCGTCTCCGGCGCTTCGTAAAGCGGACGACGCCTCCCTTCCGATCCTTTTAACAGATCGCGTTACCACGGCAGTATGGCAACCCTGACCCCTACGACGGTTTCAGAAGCGCACCACGCTTCTACCCACGCGCCGCACCTTCAGCATCACTTCGTGTCGTCCGAGCAGCAGTTCGATGCGGCCAAGCTGGGGATGTGGTTGTTCTTGATCACGGAAATCCTGCTGTTCAGCGGGATGTTCGTGGCCTATGCCGTTTACCGCGTCTGGCATCCGGAAGTATTTTCGCAGGCCAGCGAGCTGCTCAACCCGGTCATGGGGGGCATCAACACCATTGTGCTGCTCACATCCTCCTTCACGGTCGCCATGAGCATCCACTTTGCGCAGACCGACGACCGGAGACGGCTGTTCCGATACCTCGTCATGACGCTGCTTCTGGCCGGGGTTTTTCTGGTCATCAAGTATTTCGAGTATTCCTCAAAGTTCGAGCACGGCATCTTCCCGGGAGTGCATTTCGAGCCGCATGAAGGGTACGGAAAGTACAATGTGCCCTACGCCGCCCAGTTTTTCAGCATTTACTTCGTCATGACGGGCATACATGGGGTGCACGTCCTGATCGGCATGGCCGTCATCGGGTGGATGGCTTTCAGAGCCCGCCGGGGTGACTTCAGCAGCGCGTGGTACACACCGGTGGAACTGACCGGCTTGTACTGGCACCTGGTCGATATCATCTGGATCTTCCTGTTTCCGCTCCTTTACCTCATCCATTGATCGCGTCCTCCCGGAGGACTCGTAATAATTCGTAGAACAGGCTATACGACATGACGCATACGGCAAGCAGCGCCGAGAAGCACGGGCATCACGTCATCCCGACGAAAATCCTGCTGCGCGTTTTCCTGACGCTCGTAGCGCTGACTGTAATAACGGTGGCGGCCGCCATGGTCGATCTCGGCTTCCTGAACGTGCCGGTAGCCCTCGGAATCGCGGCGGTCAAGGCGGCGCTCGTCGTGATGATCTTCATGGCGCTGAAATACGACACGCCGACCAACGTGCTGGTGTTTGCGGTAGGGTCGATCTTTGTCGTCATATTCCTGACGTTTACCCTGTTCGATACGGCGTTCCGGGGAGACCTCGGCAACGTCGATCCGTTTACCATACAGGACCGCCAGCGGCTGGAGCAACAGGCCCGTGAGGCGCATCCGGAGTTGTTCGGAGGAGCGGCGGCCGTGGCGGATACCCCCATGACGGCCGATTCCACCGCCGCCGCAGCGGCCGATACGTCGGCGGCCGCGCAGCCGGCTCCCTGACACGGGCGGCTTTCCGCTCCTTACCATGAGGCCGTATGGGCTGGGCGGTTTTTATCCTGACGTTTCCCCTGCTTTTCTTTATCGCCACCTGGGTCCTGGTGGCGGCCGTCCATCGGGTATATCAGAGGCTGCGAAAGTCCCCTGAATGTGCCCGGCCGGGTATAGCCGTTGCATCGGATATCCGGCTGGCCCGGCGGCTACGGGCCGCCACGGAACAGGCCGTCATGTATCCTGTGAGCCGTCAGACCGAACGGTTATGGCTGCGCCGCAACTGACCTACCGGCCCGCAGATCAGGAGAGCGCTTCGTATATTGCTTCCGGCCTGATTGTCCGTATCCGATTTCCCCTATGGCACGCAGTGTCTCCCGGTAGTATGAAAGTCACCGAGTTTCTCGAAAGGGCAACCGAGCCCCTCATTTCCTACGAAATCATACCGCCGGCGCGGGGCGGATCGATCAGGCAGATTTTTTCCATCGTAGAAGAACTGCTGCCGTTCGAACCTCCCTTCATCGACGTTACGAGCCACTCGGCGCAGGTGTACTACGAGGAGATGCCGGACGGCAACCTGCGGCGGCATACGAAGCGCAAGCGGCCCGGGACGATCGGGCTGTGCGCGGCCATCAAGGGGCGGTACGGCATCGAGGCCGTTCCGCATTTGCTGTGCAGCGGCTTTACGCGCGAAGAAACCGAGGACGCCCTGATCGAGCTCAATTACCTGGGCCTGCAAAACGTCATGGCGCTGCGAGGGGACGACGGGGAGTACAAAAAGCCGATTCCCCCCGACCGCTCGAGAAATCAGTACGCCGTTCAACTGGTCGAGCAGATCGTCCGCATGAACGCCGGGCACTATCTGGAGGAACTCATCGACGCCGAGGCGACGAACTTCTGTGTAGGCGTGGCAGGGTACCCGGAGAAACATTTCGAAGCGCCCAACCTGACCTGGGATCTGCTGCACCTCAAACAGAAGGTGGATGCCGGTGCGGAATACGTCGTCACCCAGATGCTGTTCGACAATGCAAGCTACTTTCGCTTCGTCGATCGGTGCCGGGAGCTGGGGATCACGGTTCCGATTATCCCCGGCCTGAAAATACTCACGACAAAAGCGCATCTGCTTACCATGCCGAGGCACTTCCACGTCAACATCCCGGAGGCGCTGGCCGCCGAGGTCGAAGCGGCCCGGCCGGAACAGGTCCCGGATATCGGGGTAGAGTGGGCCATCCGGCAAAGCGAGGAGTTGATGAGCGCCGGCGTTCCGTGCGTGCATTTCTACATTATGCAAACGGCCACGCACGTGAGACGGGTGGTGGAAGCCCTGCGTAAGATGGCCTAACGGTTTCCGCCGACGTTCAGGTAGCGATCTTCCAGGCGGGCCATCTCCTGCTTTCGTTCGGGGGTGTCGTCCTCGTAGCCCGTCAGGTGAAGCAAGCCGTGGATCGCATACCGGAACGCTTCCGTCTGAAAGTCGGATCCGAACTCGGCGCAGCGCTCCTCCGCGGTATCCAGATCCACGTACACCTCGCCCTCGATCACCTCCTCACTCTCTTCGCCGAGGTCGAACGAGAGCACGTCGGTCGGGTAATCGTGCGACAGATAGGTCCGGTTGAGTTCGTGTACCGTTTCCCGTTGCGTCAGGATCACGCTCACCCGGTAGGCCTCCCGGGACGCCCCGGCCAGAACGTTCTCCAAAATAAGCCGGAGCGCTTCTTCATCGACCCGGAGGGAAGGATGGTCCGTTTCGATGTCGAGGATCCGCTCGTGGGCGGGGCTGTTCGGGATCATCCGAGGTCGTTGAATAGCGTTTCCGTCATCGAGAGGGCCACGCTGCTCATGATCATCTCGGGCGGCAGCTGCGTAAAGTCCGTCGAAAGCAAGCGGTCGTCTACGTTGGCGTACAGGGAGCAGCCGGCCTCCCGCTCGATGACCAGCCCGCTCGTGGCGCCGCCTCGTTTGGCGAAGAAAATGACCTCGCCCAGTTCCTGGCTGGCTATGTAGCCCGTGCATCCCTGCAGTTGCAGGAACGAGCTGGCGGCATACACCGAAACGAGGTTTCCGGGCTGCGTTTCCGCGATGGCCTCCGGAAGGGATACGTCCGGTTGAATCTCGATCGCGATCTGGCGACCGCTCGCGGCATCGCTCAACTCGAACCGCACCAGGGTTGCATCCATTTTCGGGCTGACGCCCAGCACGGAGGCAATCCGTTGAATGTCGGAATCGGAAAAGGAAAAGGACATACGTTTCAGGCGCTGCTATATACGAACAAACAGCCCTTACCACCGGCGGCGCTCTCGATCTGGATTTCGAAGCCGGGCAGGCCTTGCGAACGCCTGTAAGATAGGAGCTACGCTTTCTACAAACAATGCGGCTACGAAGGCGGGAGCATGGCGCTCGGCAAGGCGGGCCGGGCGGCGGCCTGGTTCGCAGCGGTCTCTACCTCTTCCAAAGCTTCCGGCATATCGTGAGCCGTCACGTTGTGGGCGTGAAGCCCCTTGGGGCCGTCCGACAGATCGAAATCGACCACCTGCCCCGTACGGAGGGTTTTGAACCGCCTGTCGTTCTCGATAGACGAGTAGTGAACGAAAATATCATCTCCGCCCGTGGGGTTGACGAGAAAGCCGTACCCTTTCTTTGCGTCGAACCATTTGACTATACTCCGGTGAACCGCCATAATTGCCTCCCATCTCGAAAACAAGGGTGGCAGTGGGTGTGATCCATTCACGTGGACTCATGCATTACAGGCCCGTTCCAACCCGTACATAAGAAACTACGGCCCATGCGGGTAAAGTGTCGTGACACCAAAAACCAAGTCCACTGCCCGGACTCTTCCGTAAAAATATATAAGATTATGAGTCAGGTTGTCAACCATCCGGCTACATCCTGAAGCGCGGGTAAACAAATAAAAAAGAATATCCCGGGCCGTTCAAAACGTTCTATGTGCTTAATTCCGGCAAGGTCATGCAGCTTTTTGCTTACCCGCCGGGCGAGGAAGTGTCGGGGGGCATGGAAGCCATCCGGTTGAACTCGTTGCGCAGCTGTTCCTCCGTTTGCCGCAGCGTATTATCGTTCAGCACTTCAGCCAGTTTACCGCTGAAGGCGGCGGCGGCATCGAACCGGCCCGCCTCCAGATACGTCATCCGGATGATCTGTACGAACTGGGAAGCATATTCCGCCTCGCGGGTGGACGCGGCATGTTCCAGCCGGTGGAGCACTACCGGCTCACCCTGTTGCCAGATTTCCACGGCGCGCCCGGGCGCGCCGGCGGCATCGTAGGCGCGCGCCAGGTAGAAGAACGAACGCTCGTCGCCCGGGATGGTCTCGAACGGAATCTGCTCCCGTAAGGTATCCAGCAGGGCGACTCCTTCGGCGGGGCGACCCTCGGCGGCCAGCCGCTCGGCGACGTGCGCATAGATGTTGCGGTAGTTATCCACCATGCGGCGGATGTTTTCGTCGTAGTACACATCCGGATCGGCCAGGTTGGTGAACCGGAATTTTTTCAGGTTCTCGACGGTAATTTCCGGCACGACCCGGCCCAGCTGGACGTCGTGCCGAATGGGCGCAACCCGCAGCGCCTGCCCTTCGAGCTGGAAGTAGTTCTGCAAATCCAGCTGTCCGTCCTGGCTTACCGTTACGGCGAAGTAGACGGGGCGCTCCCAGCCCTGATCGGCATTGGTTTGCAGGATGTTGAGCGCCACCTGATCGGCAACGTGCAGCCAGTTCATTTCCGCATTGAACGGCCGGCCCTGGAGGTTCCACACCATGGGGCTTTGCAGCGTGGTCGTATCGCCGGCGGCGAGAGCCCACTCCGTTTCCTGAAGCAGCCGGTTGCGGTCCACGGGCAGGCTGATTTCGCGCGGTTGCCACGCCACCGGGCTCAGGTTGTCGATCTGCGGATCGGTCAGCGAAATCGGCAGCGGCTCCGATTCGTGCGAGGCCTGATTTTTGAGCTGCTTGATGTACCAGGGGGTGTTGAGCAACGACAGGTTGACCACCCGCACGTCGGTCCGGACGCCCTCCACTTCCTGAGCGTACCAGAGCGGGAACGTGTCGTTGTCGCCGTTGGTGAAGAGGATGCCGTTTTCGCCGACGCTCATCAGCATGTTGTAGGCATAGTCCGGCGCGACGTACTGCCCCGAGCGGTCGTGGTCGTCGAAGTTCTCGACGAGCATCTGCACCGGCACCAGGAGAAACAGAATCGCAGCGATGGCGCCGAGCACACCGGTTGACGTTGCGGCGGGCCATTTCAACCGGTTTTGCACGGCTTCGAGCGCCAGTTGCAGCACCCCCGAGGCCCCTATCCCGATCCACAGGCTGAAGGCGAAGAAGCTCGCCACGTACGAATAGTCCCGCTCGCGCGGCTGGAGCGGCGTCTGGTTGAGGTACAGGATAATGCCGATGCCCGTCATGAGGAACAGCACCAGAACGCTGAAGGCGCGCCGCCAGTCCCGCGAGAAGTGGAACCCGGCCCCGATCAGGCCGAGCAGCAGCGGGAGGGCGTAATAGGCGTTTCGTCCGGCTCGCTCGCTCGGGGTCTGGTACAGGATCTCTTCGTCCGGCTCGCCCGGCAGAAGCCCCGTGATCACCGGAGCATCCTGCGTGTCGGATGCTTTCCCGACAAAATTCCACAGGAAATAGCGCAGGTACATATGGCCCACCTGGTATTTCCAGAAAAACTCCCAGTCCGAACTGTACTGGGCGTAGACGCGCATGTGCTCCGGGGCGGGGGAGTGTCGCCTGGGAAACAGCTTCTCCTCGTTTTCATCGATGCGGCCGAGTGCGTTGTCGTACGAAGCGCCTTTCAGCAGCGGCGTCTGCCCGTACTGCTCGCGCTTCAGGTAGCTTACGATGGCCTCCGTCGTTTCCGGATCGTTTTCGTCGATGGGCGGGTCGGCGGCGCTCCGGATGAAGATGAGCGCGTACGTCGAGTATCCGATGAGCACCGCAGCCAGCCCGAGCGCCACCAGGTTGGCGGCCTGCATACGGTGCTTCTGGGTGTAATAAACGCCGAAGACGACCAGCGCCACAATGAGGATCATGAACAGCACCGGGACGCCCGACCGTCCGGCCAGATCCGGCAGATACTGAATGACCCCCGGGTAAATGAGCAGAAAAATGGCCGCCGAGACGAGCCCCGCCGCCAGAATGCCCAACCACAACTGCCCTTTCGTCCACTCGGGACGTTCGAACTCGGAAAAGAAAAAGATGAGCGCGATGAAAAAGACCGCAAGCAGATTGAGCAGGTGCACCCCGATGGCGATACCGAACAGGTAGGCAATCAGGACCAGGTACCGGTTTGCCGACAACCCGAACGGGTCGTGCCCTCCGGCCAGCTGCGCTTCTTCCTCCCGGGCTTCGTCGTGCCATTTCAGGATCAGCCACACCACCGCTGCCGTGAACAGCATGGACATGGCGTAGACCTCGGCCTCAACGGCGTTGAACCAGAAGGAATCGGTTGCCGCGAACGCCAGCGATCCGACAACGCCTCCCGC
>CBDUBS010000117.1:0-10939 GCA_965365445.1 uncultured bacterium
CTTCCGTTCCCCTTGAGATAGTAAGGTATGCCTCTTTCGCGGCGAGGCCGCCGCGGCGGGAGTAGCTTGTATGGCCCATACACCATCCCAGCCTGGGGCACTTGACCCGGCCGCCCTGAGCGATGACGAATCGTGGGCGCTGCTGGCCCACCGGATGGAGCGGGCGGTTTCGGCTCCTGCTTCGCCCCGCCGACCCGTTCGGAGCGTGTGGGGATATGCGGGCTGCATGGCGGCCGTGCTGCTCGTTGCCGCCCTCGGAGCGCTTGCGGCCGTACGCTTCGTCGGCACGGAGCCCCCTCCTGCCGGAACGCCCCCGGCGCCGCGCCGGTTCGCCACGGATCGCGGCCAGCGATCGAGCATCCACCTGGCCGACGGATCGGATGTGCGCCTCGGGCCGGAAAGCCGTCTCGAAGTCCCCGCCCGGTTCGAAGGTCCCTCCCGGGAGGTGATCCTCCATGGGGAGGCCTTTTTCGACGTAGCCCCGGATGCCGCCCGGCCGTTCCGCATCGAAGCCGGAGCGGGCCGCATCGAAGTTCGGGGCACCGCCTTCAGCGTGCGCACCGCAGGGGAGCAAACCACCGTGTACGTAGCCGAAGGGCTGGTGGCGCTGCTGCCCTCGGCGCTGATGCCGGATACGGTGCTCGTGCAGCCCGGCCGGCTCGCCGTCATCTCCAACCGGGGCGTCACTGTGGAGTCCGCCGACGCCGAACGCTACCTCGGCTGGCTGGAAGGCAACCTCGTGTTTCGGGGAGCGAGCTTCGATGAAGTCGAACGCGAGCTCGAACGGTGGTACGATCTTCAGGTGGACCTGCTGGCTCCGCGCGAGCGGGTGCTCCGCCTCGATGCCGCCTTCGGCGACGAACCGCTCTCCGAGATCCTGAATACGATCGCTGCGGCGCTCGGCCTGGAATATACCCGGGAGCGACGCCATATTACCTTTTATCCTGCCTCAACGATCACTACCTATGAGACATCGCGGTAATACGCCCGCCCTGTTCCATCCTTACACCCGCAAACCCATGAACCCAACGACCTCCTTCTCATGGCAAACTCCGTGGAGCCGCCCGCGACGGGCCGGCGCCCTGAAAGCGCTTCAGCTTCTGCTTTCCGGCCTGATGGTGTGCCTTATCGGCGCGGCCCCGGCATTCGCCCAGGCGGAGTACAGCAGCCGCGCCCTGGAGCGCCTGCGTCCGAGCGCCGCCCTTGGTTTCGAGAGCAGCCTGGATCGGCTCAACCGGACCATCGACGTTCACGTCAACCAGATGTCGCTCGGGCAGGCGCTGGATGAAGTAGCCTCCCGCGCCGGATTCCGCGTCGTCAAGGCCCAGTGGGAAGCCCTGCGCACCCGTGAGGTTTCCCTGAACGAAACGGGCGTCACCGTACTGGCCGCCCTCTACGACTTGATGGAGGGTTCCGGCCTCGGCCTGAAAGTCTCCCCGAGCGGCTACCTCGTCGTGGTGGCCAAACCCTCCGCGAGACCGGTAGAAACCGCCCCGGTGGAACTGCCGCCCCTGCCTCTGCATCCGGTGACGGGCGCCGTCATTTCCGCCGACGACAACCTGCCCCTGCCCGGCGTAAACGTGTTCGTCAAGGGAACGGCCACCGGCGCCGCTACCGATCTCGACGGGCGGTACGCGCTCGACGCACCCTCGCCCAACGATACGCTCGTATTCTCCTTCGTCGGCTATTTGACGCAGGAAATCCCGATCCAGGGCCGCACCACCATCGATGTGCAGCTCGAAGAGGACCAGGTGCAGCTCGATGAAGTGGTCGTTGTCGGGTACGGCGAGCAGAAGCGCAGCGACATCACCGGCTCGGTGGCCTCCATCAGTCCGGAGCGCCTGGAAGAAGTGCCCGCCGTGAACGTGACCCAGTCGCTCCAGGGAGCCATACCCGGCCTCCAGGTAACGCTCAACGGGGCTGGGGCGGAGCAGAACGACGTGGCCCTGCTTATGCGAGGCCAGAACTCCATAACGGCCAGCAACCGTCCGCTCATCATCGTGGACGGCATCCCGTACAGCGGCGCCCTCTCCGAAATCAACCAGAACGACGTGGCCTCCATCGAGGTGCTCAAGGATGCCTCGTCGGCCGCCATCTACGGATCGCGCGGCTCGAACGGCGTCATCCTGATTACCACCAAGAAGGGGAAAGAAGGAAAGCCGGTCTTTTCCTACGATGGTTATGCCGGCGTGCAGGACGTGATCGACGTGCCGGACGTGATGAACGGCCAGGAGTTCTACGACTTCAAGTGCGTCCGTGAAGGCTACGTGCGCAAACTCTCCTGCGACGACCCGGCTGCCCGGGCCATCATCTTCACGCCCACCGAGCTGGCGGTGTACGAATCCGGCGCCTGGCCCAGCTGGTGGGAGCTCGCCACGCAGCAGGGCTTCCAGCAGCAGCACAACCTGAGCTTCTCCGGCGGCACGGGCAGCACCCGGTACTACATCGCCGGCTCGCTGCTCGACGTGGAAGGCGTGGCTGTCAACGACCAGTTCCGCCGCTACACGATGCGCGTCAACCTGGATCAGCGCATGGCCTCCTGGCTCCAGTTCGGCACCAGCACCCAGCTTTCCCAGAGCGACCGCGGGGGCGTCCCGGCCAGCTTCGACGACGCCTTCTACATGAACCCGCTCACCCGCGCCTACAACGACGACGGAACCCTGACCATCCGCACCTGGGAAGATGCAGGCATATCGGCCAACCCGCTGCGCGGCCTGCTCGCCACCGACGACGACCTCAGCCGCCGGGTCATCACGAGCAACTTCGCCCAGGTCGATCTGCCCTTCGTGGAAGGCCTCTCGTTCCGTATCAACGGCGGCCTGGACTATGAGAACCGGGACCGGGGCCGCTACTACGGCCGCAACACGCAAACCGGCGTGACCAACAACGGCTGGGCCCAGGTGGTAAATACGAACTCGCTGGACTGGACCCTGGAGAACATCCTGCGCTACTCCCAGTCCTTCGGCAAGCACAACGTCGATCTGACCACGCTCTACAGCGCTCAGGCCACCGACGACAAAACCGTGACGACCACCGCCACCGGCTTCCCGCTGGACGTGCTGACCTACTTCCAGTACGATGTGGCCTCGCTGGTGGAGACGAGCTACAATTTCCCCCGCTCGCGGCTCGTCTCGCAGATGGCCCGTCTCAACTACAACTACAACAGCAAGTACCTGCTCACCCTCACGGGCCGCCGGGATGGGGCTTCGGTGTTCGGGGCGAACAACAAGTACGGGTTCTTCCCCTCCATCGCGCTCGGGTGGAACATCGCGGAAGAACCGTTCATGCAGGGCATCCGTCCGATCAACTCGCTCAAGCTGCGCCTCTCCTACGGTCAGAACGGCAACCAGGCCATCAGTCCGTATGCGACGCTGGCCCGCCTTCAGGAAGATTCGTTCCTGAATGGTACCAGCACCGCGCCCGGTTACGTGCCCAACACACTGGGCAACCCGAACCTGCGCTGGGAGACCACCACCTCGGGCAACCTGGGTATCGATTTCGTGCTCGTCGGGGGCCGCATACAGGGAACGTTCGATATGTACCGGTCGCGTACCAACGACCTGCTCCTGAGCCGGGCCGTCCCCTCGGTGCACGGCATGGACCGCATTACCGAGAACATCGGCGAGACGAAGAACCGCGGCCTCGAACTGGCCCTCTCGACGTACAACATCGATGCGGGCGATTTCTCCTGGACCACCGATCTGAACCTTTCGTTCAACCGCAACGAGATCGTTGATCTATACGGAAACGGCCAGGACGACATCGGCAATCGGTGGTTCATCGGGCAGCCGGTCGTGGTAAACTACGGGTACCAGTTCGCCGGCATCTGGCAGGAGGAGGAAGCCGAACAGGCCGCCGTCTACGGCCAGATCCCCGGAGACCGCCGGGCGCTCGACGTAAACGGCGACGGTAAGATCGACCCGGCCAACGACCGCGTCCTGATCGGCAGCCGCCAGCCGGATTACGTGCTCGGCATGGGCAACACGTTCAAGTTCCGCCACTGGAGCCTTAACCTGTTCGTCTCCGCCATACAGGGCATCTCGCGGGCCAACACGTTGCTGGATGATGTAGTATGGGGCGATACCCGCCGCAACACCATCATGCGCGAGCACTGGACGCCCGAAAACCGGAGCAACACCGTGCAGGCCAACCGCGAAAGCCCCCACCCGAATCTGTACGGGGTGGATATGTACGAGGATGCAAGCTTCGTCCGCCTCCGCGACGTGACGCTGGCCTACTCGCTGCCATACTCCTTCCTGCAACGCCTGGGCCTTTCGTCCATGCGGGTGTATGTCACCGGCAAGAACCTGCTGACCCTGAGCGACTGGACGGGCCTCGATCCCGAACTGGGCGACCAGACCGCCATCCCGCTCGAACGGTCGATCCTCGGAGGCGTCAGCTTCAAGTTTTAGTAAACTGACTCCTCCCTCCGAGGGAGGCGGCCCGAAGGGCCGGAGGGTGTCTTCTTTCGGTAAGACCAGACGCCTCCACCCCTTCGGGATCTCCCCGGAGAGCGGTTAAATGCAGCCAGATAGACTGTAGCGATAACCTCACTTTTTACTTTGCGCTGACCTCTCATGAAACGACTTCTTCTGGTTCCACTCGCTCTGACCATCCTGGCAACCGGCGTGCTGACCGGTTGCAGCGAGGACTTCCTCGTTGAGGACCCGCCCCACGTACTCGTGGCGGAAAACCTGTACCAGTCTCCTGCCGGCTTCGAGGCGGCGCTGAACGGCCTCTACTCCCGTATACGCGGCGAACGCTGGGGCTTCGACGGATCGAACAACGAGCGGTTCGGCATATACACCGTCGGCACGGACAACGTGTTCGGCAACCAGCCGGACGCCCTTCACACCCGGTTGAACCTGTGGAATGCTTCCTTCAACTCCACATGGAACCACAACGAAGCCATGTGGGAGTGGCTTTACCGCACCATAAACGGCGCCAATACGATCATCGAACGGGCTGAAAACCCGGATATCGCCTGGACGGAAGCCCAGAAGAACGAGGCGATTGCCGAGGCCCGCTTCATCCGGGCGTGGGCCTACCGCCACCTGACGTACCTGTGGGGCGACGTGCCGCTGAATCTGGAGGAATCCTCCGGTGAAACGATCCGCACCGACTGGACGCTGACCCCCCAGGCCGACGTGTTCAAACAGATCGAGCAGGATCTGCTTTTCGCCGAGCAGCACCTGCCCAATTTGCCCTCGAACCCCGGCAAGGTAGGCAAGGCGGCCGCCCAGCATTACCTGGCCGAGGTCTACCTCCACCCGACGATGAACAAGCCGGCCGAATCGGAGAAGTTCGCCCGCAAGGTGATCGACAACCCCAACTACAAGCTCATCACCGAGCGCTACGGCGTGCAGCGGAACAACCCGTACGGATGCGCCTTCCTCGACCAGTTCATCGAGGGCAACAGCAACCGCAGCGAGGGCAATACCGAAGCTCTTTGGGTATTCCAGTACGAACTCGACGTGCCGGGTGGAGCCCAGACCATGTCGCGCCGGGCCTGGGGCCAGCGTTACTACAACAACAAGGGCATCAAAATCTCCGAAGAGTTCGGCGGCCGCGGCCTCGGGCGCGAGGCCCCGACGGTATGGGCGCTCAACCTGTACGAGAAAGGAGACGACCGGGGCACGAAGTGCGCCATCCGCGACTTCTATCTCTACAACGACGCCCCGAACCTGCCGGCCGGTAAGAAGCTAGGCGATACGCTCTGGATCAAAATTCCCGCAAAGGACGTGCTGCGCCAGAACAACTGGCCGACCACGCGCAAGTGGGAAGTCGCCAACCCGACCGACGTGACGGGCAGCGAGCAGTACAACGACCAGGTGTACCTCCGCCTGGCGGAAACCTACCTCCTTCTGGCCGAAGCTCTGCACCGGCAGGGCAAGAACCAGGAAGCGGCCGATGTAATCAATGTGCTTCGGGCGCGGGCTCATGCCACGCCCATCACGGCCGGGCAGGTGAACATCGACTTCATCCTCGACGAGCGCTCGCGCGAGCTGCTGGCCGAGGAACAGCGCCGCTATACCCTGCTGCGCACCGGTAAATGGCTGGAGCGCGTCCGGGCGTACAACGGCGTCGCCGGCCCGGTCATCCAGGATTTCCACGTGCTGTTTCCCATCCCGCAAACCTTCATCGACGCGAACAAGGATAACCCCATCCCGCAGAACCAGGGGTATAGTTGAGGCATTCTCAGGGGCGCCGGGCTCAAACCCCGGCGCCCCCTTTCGTTCAGGATAGTGCTTCTTTTCTGTTCCGGCGTCGTTTCTGCCGGAACGGGAGCGCTACAGGCTTCCTTAGCCACCCTGCTCCTTCCGCCCCCTCGATGTCATGAAGCGCACACTGAAAGTGGTGGTATGGCGCCTGGCCGCGCCGGTCTTTCTCCTGACCCTACCCGTTTCGGCCCAGCAGGCCGACCCGCCCCCCCGCATCTGGACGACGTACCACGCAAGCGAAAACGTCGAATCCGACCTGCGGGATCTGGCGCTCCATGGCGTAAACATGGCTGACGCCCGCGCCTCCACGATAGCCGAAGCGAAAAACATGCTCGCGGCAGCCCGGAAAACGGGAATGCGCCTGAGCATCCATGTGGGAGGCGATCCTGATGCGGCCATGATCCGTAAATATGCCCTCACGCCGACCCCCGGCATCTTCGTAGGGGGCGCGTACCGGGGCAAAGCCATCGACCGGACCCTGTTCTCCTTCAGAGCAGAGCCTCAGGAAATCCTCGTCGAGCCGCCTGTGTACAACCAGCAATACGCCTACATCAGCAAGGCCGACTCGACTCCGGTTACCCATTACTGGCCTCCAACCACTACACCCCTTCGGGCAGAAGTCGTCGTGCCGCTTCGTTTTTTCGACGGACGGGCGCACCTGCAAATCATACCGGCCACGATAACGCCGGTAACGGGAATGGGGCGGCTCGATGAGGACAGCGTCGCGCCGGATCTGCCGCTCAACGACGAAATCAGGAACCGAACCCTGTACCGCCTTCGATTCGACCTGACGGGGCTGGGCGACGCGCTCCTGGATTACGTCGGCGTGGCGGTCTACTGGACGTTCCCGGGATACGAGGGCACCTGGTACATCTTCAATGCCGCTCCGGTCAGCGTATTCGACCCCGTCACGCTGGAAGCGGCCCGCAGGGCCGTGCAAGACGACGTGGCGCTCTGGACGGAGGCGAACGGCGGAACCTTCCCGAACGACGTGGTCGTTACCGCCCGAAGCGGAGACGAGCACTTCTACCTGACCGGACACCTCAGGCTGGATACCCCGAGCGTCAACTACCCCCTGTGGGACTACTCCGAACCGTCGCTGGCCGCCTTCCGGGAAAAATCCGGCCACCCGGACTTCCCCAGGACATGGGGATATCCCGAAATCTACGGCGCTGAGACGTATGCCTGGTGGCTGCGCCATCTCCACGAGGGCAGCGCCGACTACATCGCCGCCGTTAAGGATGAGTTGCAGAAACAGGCGCCGGGCGTCGCGCTGTACCGCAACACGACGCGAGCCGGCATTTTCAGCCTCGCCAACGACCACGACGGCTCCGGCCCGGAACTACTCACCCGAAGCCTCGATGTAGCGCACCTGGACCCTTACCCGGTCATGGCAACCGGATTCGACAGCACCCTCCTCCCCCGCGACGTTTCCTACTATGCGGGCCTCGCGCGGCGCTACGGCAAGCCGCTCGTTCCCTGGGTGCAGGCCGTCACGGATGTCGGCACGCTCAAGAACCAGGGCGGCATGCGCCATCCTACCCCGGATCAGCTCGACCGAATGATGGAGCAAGTCGTGGCCCAGGGCATATACGGCGTAAAATGGTTCGGGTATGGACCCGGGCGTTTTACGTTTCCGAAAGGCAACCCGGCCACGTGGGACCGGGCCGGAGTCTGGGCGGAGCGCCTCAAGACCAACCCGCCGGCCGCCGTCCGTCCGGAACTGGCCGTGCTGCGCTGGTACGACGCCTGGGCGCTCACCAACTATACCGCCGACAGCCATGTTCGCAACCCGGCCGACTGGCAGTTGCAGCAATTTCTGGAAGTGTGGGCGGTGCGCCACGGCCAACCCTACGACGTATTCGAACTACCGCCCGGTATGGATGCGGCGGCCCGCGAGGCCTTACGCAAGGACCTCACGAAGTACCGGTACGTGGTTTCCACCCGCCCCTGGCCGGAAGCCTGGGTGATCGGGGAAGGCACGGAAACCATGACCATCGACCCGGCTACGGAACCGCTCCAGCAGTCGCGCTACGAGGCCGCCCTGAAACAAAAGGGCTGGCTGCCCTGAATCTGTCCACCTTCTACCTGTTCGCTATGATGAACCGTTTACGCTGCATTTCAGCCCTTCTGCCGTCCCTGATCCTCCTCGCAACGACGGCTGCCGCTCAGCACCCGCTCAACGAGGCCGATTTCCTTGGGTACATCCAGCCCCGTAACTCGAAAGACATCGGCCACTCGTACTGGGGCGTTCAGGCCGGCTCCATCCGGGAGGGGGTGCTGGAGCGGGCCGCCGGGCTGGGTGTGCACTGGACGCGTCTGGGGGCGTCCTGGCCCTCGGTCGAAAAAGTGAAAGGCTCCTACGACTGGTCGCAAACCGACGAGACGTTTAACACCACGCTCCGCTACGGCATCACGCCGTTCGTAACGCTCGGCGGAGGCAACCCGCTTTACGCCGGCTCCGACACCTACGACGACCCGGCACTGGCCGAACTCTACGGCCGCAAAACCAACCCGCCTACGGCCAACCCGGAAGCGCTCGAAGCCTGGAAACAATTCGTCACGGCGGCGGTGGAGCGGTACAAGGACCGCATCACCTACTGGGAAATCTGGAACGAGCCCAACCACCGGGCTTACTGGGGAGCGCCTCCCGACGGCCACGATTACGGCCGTCTCGTAAAGATCACCGGCGAGCTCATCAAACGCCTCCAACCCGATGCCGTCATCGTCGCCGGGGCCACCGCCGGGCTCGACCCCGAGTTCATCGACGCCTATTTGAGCGAAGCCGCCCCGGTGATCGACATTATCAGCTTCCATCAGTACGGCGCCATCCCGGAAGAGCGGATCTACAGGGCCGTGGAAGTCCGTAAGGTGATCGATAAATACAACCCGGCCATCCCCCTGTGGCAGGGCGAGTGTGGCTACCCCTCGCACAGCAGCACCCGCGACTTCCGGGGCGATAGCCCCTGGGGCCTCAACATACAGGCCAAATGGCTGCTCCGGCAGGGCCTTACCGACACGTACTTCGTCGGAGCCACCCTGAGCAATTACTTCATCCTCTTCCACGACGGCAACCGGGCCGACCGGCAGAAGCGCTCCTTCCTCTCGCCCATCGACAGCGTTCTCGGAGCGCCCGAGCGCGGCGGCTCCCGGGTGCGCACCGTGGGCGTGAACGAAAAGACGCTCCTGAACAACCCGGACATGGTTCCCAAACCGGCGTACTACGCCTACCAGAACCTCGCCGCCCTGATAGACGGCCGGTATAAGCGGGCCGAGATCCCGACACGAATCGACGTGAAGGACCCCGAGCCGTTCTACGGCATCGGTGTGGACGATGCCTTCCCCTCGGTCCCGCTGGCGGCTTCCTACAAAACCGACGACGGCAAGTACATCCTCGCGCACTGGCTGCCCTGGCACGGACAGGAATACCTGCCCCGGTATGCCACGGTTGACCTCCGGGCCGAAGGGGCCTCCTTCCGGGAACCGGTGCTGGTCGATCTGCTTTCGGGTAAGGTGTACGCCCTGAAAGGAATGCGCACCGAGAGCGGGGCGGTGGTCCTACCCGGCCTCCCGCTGGCGGATTACCCCTTCGCCGTCGTCGAGCGCGACATGATCGGAATCATCCGGGAGCGATCATTCGAGTGACCATGCGCCGCACGTTTTTTCTCAAGCCGGTCCTGGGCCTGCTTTTCCTCGTGGCGCTCGCAGGATGTACGCCCTCGGAGGACATAGCGCTGCGCGTGGACGGGCTCCCCGTACCCATCGCTTTCATCGAAAGCCGGATGCAGGAGCACCGGGCGGCCGTATTCGCTCTGTACCGCGAGCGCTACGGCGCCCGGTACGGGCCGGACTTCTGGACGCGCCGCCACGGCGCATCCGAAACGCCGCTTCGGGCGGTGCAGCGCCGGGCCGTGGCCGACGCCATCCGCATGGCGGCCGCCCGGGCCGAAGCCGGCCGGCTGGGCCTCTCGAAAGAGGAACCCGCCTCCGGCCTTCCCGTAGGGCCGCAGATCTGGAAATGGAATGCCCTCGAAAACCACCGGCACGAGATGCTGCTCCTTCAACTGAAAGAGCGCATCGCCGCACCGGACGAGGCGACTTTCTCCCGGCGCCTGGCGCGTGTTACCGCTGCGGCCCGTGTCGAAATCAACCGGCAAGCCATCCGCAGGCTGGGGATGACAGATCCCCTGCCGCCGGGCGAGCGCCCGGCCGTTCCGGTCCGTACGGCTTCGGCGGGCCGTACGTTTTACCTGGATGCCGTCTACGGCGACGACAGCCGCTCCGGGGCCGACCCGTCCTCGGCCTGGAGAACCCTCGCCCGGCTCAACGAAACCACCCTCCGCCCCGGCGACCGCGTGCTCCTGCGAGGGGGCGGCATCTTCACCGGGCCGTTGCAACCCCGGGGCTCCGGAGCCGAAGGAGCGCCCATCGTACTGGACCGCTACGGCGAAGGTCCCGATCCGGTGATCGACGGAGCGGGGCGCACCGGAGGCGGAGCCATCCACCTGCACAACCAGTCGTACTGGGAAATCGGCAATCTGGAAATCACCAACCCGGCCCCGAAGGAAGGAGACCGGCGCGGGGTGTACATCAGCGCCGCCAATGCCGGAACCATCCGGCACATTTACCTCCGCAACCTGCACGTTCACCACGTGCGGGGCATCGTCGGGCAGAGCATCGAAGCCAAACTCACCGGGGGCATCGCCCTCGTCGTCGTC
>CBDUBS010000118.1:0-10904 GCA_965365445.1 uncultured bacterium
AGGCGGTGTTGCAAAGCTACCAGGAGCAGCGCTGGGTAGAGATCGACCCGAAGTAAGCCGAAGTTACCAGGGGGCGAGATCCGCTTGCGGGTTTCGCCCCTTTTTACTGCCGCTCCGCGCGAGCCGGAGATCATGCAGTTGGTTCAAACGACTCGAGTAACGCAGCCCACGCCCTGCAGTTTACTTCCTTCTCGTACCGTTTTAGAAACGCGCCGTGTGCTCGCCGGCCCATCTGCTGCCGCAATTCCGGATCGCCCTTCATCTCACGCAGCGCATCGATCAGCCGGTCGGCGGCTCCCGGCTCCAGTGGATCGATCACCATGCCGATGTTTTCGCTCCGAATCACCGCGCCCGGCTCGGACGCCTCCGGACCTACCATCAGCACGGGTCTGGCGGCCGCCATGATGCCGTACAGTTTCCCCGGGGCGGCGATCCCCGCCATGTCGTTGCGTAGGGTAAGCAAGTGGACGTCTGCCAGAGAAAGCGACTGGCTGAGTTGCTCCCGGGGGAAATAATCGAGGTAGGAAAACGGCCCGATGTGTTGTTCCCGGACGAACGACAGGATTTCTTTCTTCCGCGGGCCCCCTCCGACGAAAAGAAAATGGATATCCGGCTCGTCTTTCAGCGCCTTCATCATGCCGAGCACTTCATCGAACCGGTGGGCCAGTCCGGCGTTGCCCGAGTACATCACCACGAACTTGTCCTCCAGACCCAACTGCCTGCGTAACGGGTTGGCTTCCCGGGAGATAGGGGCAATGTCGTCCTTGTCGCTCCACACGGGGATGGTATGCAGCCGCTGCGGAGCCACCCCCTTGAGCAGAAGCCTTTCCTTCATGAACGGTCCGAGATCGACCACGAAGTCCGCATTTTTGTATCCAGTATCGTTCAGTGCATTGAGAACTTTCGCCACGGGTTGGTCGGGCCTGAGCATTCCGAGGGCTTCCTCCGCGTCGGGGTGGAGGTCCATCGACCAGATCCCGTAGGGTTGGCCACGCAGCGATTTCATCAGCGCTCCAACGTACCCCAAAAGGGGGGGCGTGGTCAGAAAGACGACGTATCGATATTGGGCCTGGAACAGCATACGCCACACCACCCCGAGGTAGTAGCTGGCATAATCGATCAGGCGGCCCAGGTGTTTACCCCGGCCGAAGCTGGTCGCCCGCACCCGATGGATGTGCACGCCGTTGCGTACTTCGTAGGAGGGCGCCTGCAACGCTCCGGCGAGGTACTTCCCCTGACTGCACAGCACGCTGACCTCGTACCCTCTGCGTGCGAGGTATTCCGCGAGGTCCGTCAGGTTCTGGCCGGTGGCGGCGAAATCCGGCCAGTAGTGCTGGTTCACGAACAGGATAGCTGGGTTCCGTTCCGATGGGCGCCGGGGATTGTTCAAGGTAGTCGTTGTCAGGGAGTCCGGTCGATGGACTTCAGATGCTCAGGTTTTTTTCGCGGCGGCGGAGTTCGCGCACTTTGAGGACGATCATATACTCGTAAATGGCGAGAAGCCGGCAGTAGGTCAGGCCCGCGTATCCGTCGAGAAACCCTCGCTTGAGCACGTACATGTAGAGAAACCGGAGGGTGGGACGAAACGGAAGTCGGAAGGATAATTCTTTCAGGGCTTTACGGCGCTTCACGTTATCGCCAGAGAAGAAATCACGCCAAGAAGGCATATTGCTTCTGATGGCTTTCAGACTCTCTTCCGCTTCTTTGCTCGAGTAATAATTGTGTTTACCCAACCATGCTTCCAAGCCCTTGTTAAACGTGAAGTGATGAAAGTGATGCCTCAACTCCCCGACTTCCCCATGCACTACATAGTGCATATTAATTTCACGTTCAAACGATATCTTGTCAGGTTGGAACAAACGAGTGAACCATGTGGGGTACAGGCTACTATGCTTTATCCATTTGCCCAAAAAAAACGTTTTGAAGCGCATTCGGTAGGCAACGTTATTTCGGGAAGTATCGGCCGTGACCTCTAGCATTTCACTTATTAGTTCCGGTGTAGCAATTTCATCCGCATCCGGGTTGTAGACCCACTTGTGCTTGAAAGGTACCTGGAGCGATGCCGTACGGTGCTTTTTTTCATTATCGAATTTTCTCTGAATGACACGGGCTCCTGCCGCACGGGCAATTTCGACAGTTTTATCCGTGCTAAAAGAATCAAATACTACTATGTCATCCGACCACTTCACCGATTCCAGGCACTGTGGAAGGATATTTTCTTCATTGAGCGTTAGAATCAGTACCGATATCATGAGGTCTTGATTATTCTATCCTTGATATATTTTGCAGGATTACCAGCCACTATAGTCCATGGGGCTACGTTCTTGACGACAACGGCTCTGGCACCAACCAGAGCGCCGCTTCCAATCGTCACTCCAGGTCCGATGAACGCGTCGGCCGCCACCCATGCTTCGCGCTCGATAACTATGGGCGCCGTCGTGAGCGGCATAGTGGGATGTTCATGATCATGACTGGCGCCACACAGGTAGCTATACTGACTAACTGTTGCATGTGAACCGATGAAGATTTTATCTACACAATAACAATCGACAAACTGCCCGAGGCAACTGAAGTCCTCCATGACGAGGTTACCTGGCCACCATATTCTTGTGGATGGGTAAACATGCACCCCTCGCCCGATCCGGGCTCCGAACGTGCGGAGCAGGAGTCGACGCCAGCCATGAAGTATCCTTGGGCTCGTGCGGAAAAATAGCAACCACACGATTCCCCAGACCACTCGACCCAACCTATTTAACAGGGAGTGCGAGCTCGATACTTCCGAAACATCTATTCGTGGCGCAGAGACATCCATGATCAGTCGGTTGTTACAAAATCGGGCTGAGGGCCTTTGCCCAGAATCCATTCATAGGCCTCAGTCATCATTCCGGCTACTCTTGGCCATCCATACGTAGACATAACATACTCCCGTCCCTTCCTACCCATTTCCAAACGAGCAGCGTCGTCCAATCCTAATGCCACTTTCAGACACGCGACAAGAGGATCAACACCTGGTTTTATCCACCAGCCACATCCAAAGGTTTCTAAATCCTTCCAAGGTGCTCCCGTCGTAGTGATAACCGGAATACCGGCGGCCAGTGCCTCGGCTACAACTACTCCGAAATTTTCGGAATACGTAGGTAGGACGAACAGATTTGCTTTTCGGTATACGTCCCACTTCGTACCGTCATCAACCGATCCGAGAAAGCTGAATATTTCAGTCATACCGTATTGTTTTATAGCCGCCTCTATTTCACTCCGGTGCCCCCCGTCGTCTGGACCTGCAATTACGACGCTCCAACCTGCAGGTCGAATTTCTGCCCATGCCTTGACCAAGTTCAACAAACCCTTTTTTTTGTGTATTCTGGAGAGAAATAGTACGCTACGCTCACCCGAATACCTGAGTTGTTCATTAGAGGTATCGGGGATGACTACTCCGTTTGGGATATATGCTATCGGATTGCGCAGACCTGACCTACGTATATCATCCACCTCCTCGTCTGAGGTGGCATGAATCAAAGAAGCTCTTTGCAAATTTTTTCTCTGGTACACATGCCAGGCAACTTTTTTTTTGAGTGCTTTTTGCTGAAGTGACCATCGGGTCAACATCCCGTGAATAGTCACAACGAGCCTGGTATCTGTACGACGGGAAACTACTGCGGCAATATGGTTTGTTGGTTCCCAGAGACCGTTATCGTGGATTATGTCCGCGCCAGTTTCAGTGACTATACTTTTCAACATACTTCTGAACTGGACCAGCCCCCTCATTCGACCCGAAATTGAACTGCCAAGCGGAACCAGCTTCGTGTTTACAGAGCTGTCCAACGGACTTAACGGAGTCGAAAGGTGATCTTCTTCAAAAGAAAGTATAGATGGAATAACACCTTGTGTTACCAGCGCATCACAAAGGGGAGGCACCGTACGAGGGGGTCCACCTCGTTCCGGAGCCAGGGACGAAATCGTTTGAATGACACGAACTGATTCATGACCAGTATTTGACAATACTTCGGATCTCATATTATACTTTAAGCATAAGTAGTTTCAGAGGATTCAATCTATGATTTCGTTGTAGTGCGTTTTTCATACCCGCGCATGCGGCCTGCCATACACCCTCTGCATACAAGTCAAGCCCCCACCTCTCAATGATCTGTTTGCTTCGTTGTCCGAATCGTCTTCGCTCATCATCGGACAGTTGATGCATACGCATCAGAGCGCCAGCTATATCGTCGATGTTCAATGGATCGAATGTCCATCCATTTCCGTTTTCTTCAACCAGGTCGTACGATGCCCCAGCGCCGCGGCTTACCAATACCGGCAAGCTACACGCCATCGCTTCATTGACGACCAATCCCCACGTATCCTTTATGGAAGGAAGTATCAACGCATTAGCATGTGCATAAAAAAAGGGAAGACGCTCAGACTTCTGGAAACCACTAAAGATCACACCCTCCAATTTCTCGCTCCGTGTTATACTTTGCAAGACTTCACCTTCAGGTCCATCCCCTACAAGTGATAGAGACCAGGGCTGACCCACCACATTCTTTCGATATTTCTTGTAGGCAAGTAGCAGGTTAGATAGATTTTTCTCTTTGATAAAACGGCCTACCATCAAAAAACATTTACCATCCCCACATGGACTCCCACTAACATCCGTCGTCTGTAAAGCTCTGTGAATTTCTGCATGCCGACTGTAATAAGTATTATCTACGGTGTCTGCTCCAAACCAGATCATTTCCTGATGAAAACCAAGCTCCGTGAGATAGTCACGACTGGCAGTACCCGCTACTAGTGCGCTATCACAAAGACGAAGAATTGTTCGTTTTACAAATTCCTTGTAGAAGATACGTTTTCCATCGTCTTTTTTACTGTCAGATGTAACAACCGCAGATTTTCCATTCTGACGACACCATAGTATTGCCGCGCGGGCGTCTGCAAAAGAATATCCATTTATTACTACCGCATCTGGGTTAATCTCATTAAGAGTCTGTAATACCGATCTGCGTATCGCTGTAGACGATAGCATTCTATAATCCTTACCAGGGTGTATCGTATACAGCCGATAGTCATTCTTTTCATCGACCGACTCCCATGCATATTCGTCCGTCGACGCCACCTGTACCCCGATGACAACTACGCTTCTGGTTTCCAGGGTGGTGGCACATGCCTTCAGACGAGCGACATGATAGGCGCCGTAACGAGACTGCAGTATTACAATCTTTCGAACCTCGGCATCCGCGTACCGGGAGCGGGTATGCACCCGCTTCATTTTACCTGACTCTACCATTCGATAAACTGCCACCACCATACAATCGCGACAATCCAATAATAAGCCAAACAAACAAGCCCGGTCCTCCAAATGAGAAAAAGATCATTTCGCCCACGTTGACGGATATGGCAGCCATCATCATCCAGGCTAACTCACCGTATGAACTAATGATAACCGGTTTTACGAGCAAAACGAACAGAACCAGAAAAAGAATAGTGCCGAGTATGCCTGTTTCCTCCAGAATAGCTGAAGGCAAGAAACCTTTTTCGGTTGGCGCGCTCAATGGTACACCAAACGTACTACTGCGATCCACCGCCAGTGCTTCCCTATCGGAGGCTACACCAAAACCAATTCCTATAACTGGACTTTTCTGAAAATTCTCGATTGATTTCGATATTAATCCACCGCGCGAAGCCTCGAATCGTTCAGATAGTTCAAGTTCCGTTTCCGGATTTTTCTGGATGAATTCCAATAGCCTGTTTTGTATCGATGGGGACAAGAGAGCGACTGCCAGAATTAGAAATAAAAGAGCCAGACGCTCTAGCCTTCCAAAAACAAGGAGCAATATGGCCTTACGATATGGGTTAAAGAGTAACACCAGGACCAATCCTAGACCAAGAGCAAGCACACTCGTCCTCGACTTGGTAGCAAACAACTGTATATAACCCAGTAGCAATCCTGTAATCAAAATATATGACCTCCCACCTCTGAGAAGAATGCCCGTCAGTAATGCAAGAAACGGAACAAGAAAAACTCCCAAAGTTTGCGGATGATAAAAAAGACCTTGAAATCCCATGTATGGTCGATAATAACCCAAACCAAGGACGTATATTAAAATATTAAGTATTATCACAACAAAATAAATGGTAATATAAAATGAAGCCCAATAATCCTTTTCCTTACTCATCATTTCGAATCCCAAGACTACCGTGATTACTCCAATAGTGAAGGTGGCTAGCTTAAGGAGAGAAATGACTGGGGCATAACTCACAACCACTGCCATTATGGCTGCCATTATACTAAAGACAAATAAAGCAATAATTACACCCGGTATTCTTCTGTTCTCAACGATATAGTCAAATATTATTCTACTAAATGACGTCAGTAAGATTATCCATCGAAGCATCGACACCGCCCCAGTCTGGTATATCAAAATCGTACTCAGAAGTCCTAGGAGCAATGAAATCGTCAAGGCTTCCAAAGCATGCTTCGTCGATCGTAAAGCCCATAATACCAGTCCACCACAAACCAGAGAAACTACAGCATTGGAAAAAACCGACAGAATTATAATTAGAGTAATAATGTATGCCGTACTCGGAAGTAGTCGTGTATCGCCCCAGGAGGTCCTGGCACATTCTAGAGGTCGTGGGAAACTCATGTCTATTGCTGACAATCTTTCAACCATTGCGATTTCATGCTATACGACGTGCTTAATCGCAGCAAAGGATGAATTTATATTTACCGAGCTAAGGCAAGTAACTCTGTATAAAAATCGAGGGTGCGCTCAACCATGGTATCCATAGAAAAACGGGCGGCGGCGTCTAATCCCTGCCGGCTCAGGCGGGCGTAATCGGCGGGGGATTCGATGACGTGTTGAATGGCATCGGCCAGCGCCTCGGGATTCCGCGAGTGGCTCACGAAGGCGCCGCTTTCGTCGTGAATCCAGGAATTGATTCCTCCCTTCATGGGGTACGCAATGACGGGTATGCCAGTCGCCATGGCTTCGATGGCGGCCAGCCCGAAGGTTTCCGCTTCCGAGGTGAGCAGGAGCAGGTCGGCGTGGCGGAGTAATTCCGAGGTGTCCTGCACGGCCCCCCAGAACCTGACTTTGTCCTCGATACCCAGATGCGCGGCTTTCGCCTTGAGGTACGGAATGCGGTTGCCGCTGCCTATCAGCCAGAGCTCGGCGTCGAGCCCCCGCGTGCGCAGCAGCGAGAGCGCCTTGATGGCTTCTTCGACATGCTTATCGGGCTCCATGCGCCCTACGGAGCACAGTACCGGAGAGGCGGTATTAACGCCGGCGCGGAGCCTGGGCTCGAAGCGGCGAAGATCCACGCCCAGTGGAATGATCCCCCAGCGGGCATCCGGGAAAATGCCGTAGCTCTTCAGTGAATCGAATACCCCGTCGGATACGGCAATGACCCCCTTCACGGCCTGACCGTACAACTTCATGTTGATGCGCGTTTTAATATCCATGCCGGCCAGATGGAACGTATGGACAATGAGCGCCCGGCTTTTTCGTACGGCCGGCATGCCAAAAAACGGGAGGCTGTGGAGGTGGATGATATCCGGATCGACGCGCTCGAGCACCCCTTTGAGGCGAGACGGCAGCCGCGGATCGTGGCCGGAGGCGACGCCGCATTCGTAAACCGGGATGCCGTTTTCCTTCAGGTGATCGGAGATAATCCCTCCTCGCAGGCAGCATACCACCTCGACGCGCATCCCTTCTTTCCGTTGACCGTATGCCAGGTCGCGGACATGCGCTTCTATCCCGCCGATATCCCCCAATAGCATGAGATGAAGAACGGTAAGTTGCCTTACCGATCCGCTCTCGGTACTGGGGTACGGCAGGGCCGCGCTCTGGGACATAGTCTCGCTCAGCCGGTATGCGGGGTTACAGATCGAATTTACCGACAACGCCGATTGGGTTCCTAATTAATCCGGTCCGGGACCCGCTTTTTCGTACAGGTAGCCGAGTGGATGGTTCATCGGGTGTTTATCGGAGAAAAATAACGTATTCGGCGGACAGGGATACACTCCAGTGGCTCAGACGGGTTGAGCTTACGGTTACTGGTATGTGGTCCGGTTCCGGCGTGGCGCCATGCCGGAACCGCGTTCGGGGGTTAGCGGATGCAACGATCCAGGGTGGTATCGGAGTTCCGGGGGAGCAGGTTAAATGATAGGACTAAAAATCAAAAACCCTTCAGGATTGTTGCAACAATCCTGAAGGGTTTACCGTGGAGCTAAGCGGGTTCGAACCGCTGACCTCTTGAATGCCATTCAAGCGCTCTACCAACTGAGCTATAGCCCCGCTGAAAGGGCAGGTATGATACAACGGGTTCGCAACCGTGTCAATCTTTGGCTCCCTCCCTTGTAGCCTTCCACGTCGTATTCACATATCTTGTTCCCTCCGGACGGGGCTCGGGGCGGCAGCGATTCCCGGTTTTCATTCATGCCTTTTCAACCTGAATGGAGTACCCTTTGCACGAACCTTTTCACGTATTCAAATTCGGCGGCACCTCGGTCGGATCGGCGGAGCGCATTCGTAAGGTCATCGAACTGGTACAGGCAGAGCCCAGGACGGCCCGGCAAGTGGTTGTCGTGTCGGCGCTCGGCGGGATCACCGATCAGCTGATTCTGTGTATAGAGGAAGCCCTGGCGAGAACGGACCGGCATACGAAGCTCCTGGAAGAGATCAAGGCCCGGCACGAGGTCGTGCTGACGGAGCTCGTTTCCGAGGGCGAGCAAGACGAGGTCAGGCATCAACTGGCCGTCCGTTGGAAAGAACTGAAGGATTTGCTGGAGGGTATTTATCTGCTGCGGGAGTGCACTCCTCGCACGCGGGATGCAATCATCGGAATGGGCGAGCGGGTTTCTGCGCCGATGATTGCAGCCGCTTTCCGGAATGCGGGTTCAGAGGCGGTTGCGGTGGATGCCGCCGAATTGATTCGTACGGATGCCTCCTTCGGGGAAGGGAATGTGCATTTCGAGGAAACGAACGCGAAGATCCGTCATTTCTTCGGCTCCAGACCCGACATTCAACTGGCAATTGTTACCGGCTTTATCGCCTCTACGGACCGGGGGGTCATCACCACGCTGGGCCGCTCGGGGAGTGACTATACGGCTACCATCATTGCCGGGGCCTTGCAGGCGGAGCGGGTGATTATCTGGACGGATGTGGACGGGGTGCTTTCGGCCGACCCGAGGGTCGTTCCGGATGCGTTTTCTCTTCCGAGGCTGAGTTACCGGGAGGCGGCGGAACTGGCTTACTTCGGCGCCAAAGTGCTGCATCCGCGCACGATGCGCCCGCTTCAGGAGCGGGAGATTCCGCTGCTGATAAAAAATACGATGAACCCGAAGGCGCACGGCACCCTGATTACGACCGAAGCAGGGGCGGCCGAGGGGCGGGTCAAGGCGGTGACGACCATCCGGGGGGTAGCGGTCGTCATACTGGAGGGGAAAGGGATGATCGGGGTTCCCGGCATTTCGGCCAGGGTGTTCGGAGCGCTGGCCCGGCAGGGAATCAATGTGCTGATGATTTCGCAGGCATCCAGCGAGCAGAGCATTTGCATCGTGGTGCGGGAAGCCGATGCAGACTACGCGGTGGAACTGATACGGGACGCATTCGAGATGGAACTGGCCCGGGGCGACGTGAGCAGCGTAACGCTGCGCCCGGACTGTGCGGTCGTCTCGGCGGTTGGGGACCACATTTTTCACCGGCCGGGGCTGTCCGGGAAGATGTTTACGACGCTCGGACGCAACGGCATCAACGTGATTGCCATTGCGCAGGGGGCCTCGGAAACCAATATATCGGCCGTGGTGCGGGATGCGGAGGTCAGGCAAGCAGTGAGGGCGTTGCACGAAGTGTTCGCCCTGGAGCGGGACCGGGCCCATCTATTCCTCATGGGCACCGGAATCATCGGGAAGAAATTGCTTGGGATGCTGACGGAGCAGGCTCCGGTGCTCCGGGAAAGCATGAATCTGAATCTCCAGCTCGTCGGGTTGGCCAATACGCGCCAGATGGTCTGGGACGTAGAAGGGATTCCGTTTGCCGATGCTCTGGAGCGACTGGAAGCAGCGGAAGGGCCGCAGGACCTCGAAACGATCATCCAGCACCTCGTCCATAGCCGGCTGGAGCGGTTGATCGTCATCGACGCCACGGCGTCGGACGAGGTGGCGCATCGATACCCGGACTTGCTGGAGCATAGCATCGCCGTAATCACCCCGAACAAGCGAGCCAACACGCAGGGGCAGGCGTTTTATGACCGGCTGCAACGGACGTCCAGGCGGCGACAGGTGCCGTACCTGTACGAAACGACGGTCGGAGCGGGGCTGCCTGTAATATCCACGATGCGCGACCTGATCCGGTCGGGAGACAAGGTGCATCGTATCGAAGGAGTGCTCTCGGGGACGCTGGGCTTTATCTTCAACAGCCTGGCCGAGGGGAGTCTGTTTTCCGAAGCGGTGCGGGCGGCCCGGGCCGAAGGATTTACGGAGCCCGACCCGAGAGACGATCTGAAGGGGGAGGATGTCGCCCGGAAGTTGCTCATCCTGGCTCGGGAGAGCGGCCTTTCCGCCGAGCGCAAGGATGTAGCGGTCGAGTCGCTGGTGCCGGTTTCGCTGCTGGAGGTGGGCGTGCAGGAGTTCCTCGAGCGCCTCGAGGAGTCGGATGAAACCTGGAAAGAGCGGTGCGAGGCTGCCGCCAAAGAGGGCAAGCGCCTGCAATTCATCGGGCTCATCGAGAACGGGCGGTTGAGCGTGCGGACGCGTTCGGTGGATATCGACTCGCCGTTTTATCATCTGAAAGGCAGCGATAACATGGTGGTTTTCACGACGGAACGCTACAACAAACACCCTCTCGTCATACAGGGGCCGGGGGCGGGACCTGGTGATGCGCGGCGCGGCGGCGCGCCACGTCATC